>JBEBRW010000001.1:0-384682 GCA_040394635.1 Victivallis vadensis
CGAAGGGGTTCCGGTTAGCCAGCGTTTTTTTCACAAAACGTAGAAGAACCAAAAACTTTATCTCCGTATCCTTCAACATCTGGTCGCTGGAACTGAATCCCCCGAAAATGGCCGCGGTCGGCTTATACCCGCGCAAGGCAAACGGAGTTTTCTGAACTTTACCATTGACCTCGAAAACCATTTCCTTAAGATTATAGCTGACCTTGACTTTGTTCCGGGTATTCACCGGGAAATCCAGCGACACCGGCAGGTCATGGTAGAATCCCAGGTAATTCACCCCCATGCTGTAAAACGACGCGCGCAGTTTGCCATCCACCACATACAGCGAGAGCGAGCCCTGGCGCATGCTGTGGTGCCGGAACAGCACCTGATTTTCCACGCTGTCCGTCCGGCACTCGAACTCAAGCATAAATGCCCCGGTCGGCAACGTTTCCTGCGGAAAAACCACATAATTACCAACACCGTCGAACTTCAGGCACCAGCGGCCACCGTCGAACTTCCAGGCGGGCGCGGTCTGGCTGACGCCCGCAGGGAGCTTGCCGTAGCGGAACGGCCACAGATACTGGAATCCACCCCCGAGCTGGGCATCCCACACATCGGCCGCCGAATTCAGCATAACATTGGAATTGTCCGGCTTGAAGCGGTAATCGATCTCGCGAATCCGGCTCGACGGCACCGGCACGCTTACAACCTTGCGCTCCGAGCTGGAAAATACATTCAGGTTCTCTTTTTTATCGGAATCGGCCAAGGGAAACATCGGTTTCGAGCGGTATATTTTCCCGGATTCGGTAATGACCCGCAGTTGATAACACGGCATAAAATAGTCGGATTCGAGCTCAATACTGAAATCCGTTTCGTTGCGGTTCAGGTGCACCGGGTGGTCGGCCAACTTGTTGAAGCGATCGATCCGGACCACCGTCTGATGGCCGAGATCAAAACCGTTTTTGCCATGCTTCAGCAGCTCTGAAACATGATAATCAAACGCGCCGATGCCGTCAATATTCATCTTGATCAGCGCATCTTTCGCACTTTTCGGGATCGAGAGCAACATGGCACTGCCGTTTGTCCAGTAAAGCCAGCTGCCATTTATGACATTGCCCTTCTGCTTCCAGCTGCCGAACCCTGAATAAGGACGCCCCCACGGCTGGTAGATGACGTTTTCCGCATTCTCCACTTTGATGGTGGTCTTGCGGGCAGTACCGCTCGAGGTGGCGAAAAATTTGATCCAGAACAGATTGTTTTCGTCCAGTTTGAACGTATTCTCCCGGTCAATGGCATAAACTTCGAGTTCATTGTCCAGCACTTCGACCGAGGCAATTTTCTCATCCGCGGCCACACGGCCCTGAATCTGATACTTGCCGCCCTGCTTCTCCACCTTGAATTCGGCTTGTTTCAGCGTCAGCAGATCGCGCAAGGGCTGGCGGATATCCTTGAAGTTCCAGCAGACCGAGGGATCGAGCCGGGTGTACTGCAGATTGTCAATCGTCATGGCCGCGCCCTTCGCATTGGTGATTTTCAGCACCGGCCTAACCGCCTTCTTGTCCGGCAGCTGCTCAGAGCCGAGGGTATAGGTGACCGCGGTCAATTTGTTGATCTTGAAGCGGTCGGGAGTAAAAGTTCTGATAACCTTGCCGTTTTCGTCAACCAGAGTCAACTCCACCTGATACTCTTCGCCCGAATTGGAGTCCGGCACATTCAGAAGCTCAAGGCGGTATTTCTCGCCGAGCTTGAGCGTCTGACGCGTCGATACGACCAGGTTCGGGATATCGGGATTATCGCCGGGGTTCGGCGTCGGGGCCAAACCTTTCAAAGTCCGCGAGTAAAATTTGATGAGCCGCTGCAGCGACAGCGAGTTGCAGACGGTGGGCTGGAAACTGGTATTTTCATTGGCTTCGTTCCACTCCACCAGCGTGATGATGTCGGGATTCATCAAGAGCGCGGTATCGAGCGCGTCGCGCAACTGTTCAGTGCCGTGTTCCGCCTCATTGGTGCCACTCATATGGCCAATGTAGCCGTGGCGGATATTGAAGCCGAGCATCTTGCCCTGATTACGCTTGTCTCGGTAGATTTCCTCCAGCAACGGAGCGATTTCGCGCTCGTCAAAGTCATAGTAAAAACTCTTCTTCATGGTATATTCGCCCTGCGGGTCGCGGAACATGTGGTAATTGGCGAAGTTCAGCCCGTCGACGACTGCCAGCTTCTCATTCACCAGCTGGCGGATTTTATCCTTGGCAGCGGCGTCCAGCTTGGGGTTCGCCTTGTATACATTGAAATAAATATCGTCAAAGAGCAGGATATCCCTGCAGCCGTCTTTGGCCAGCTTTTCGCGGATATCCCTGATTTTCTCCGGCGCGAGGGTGCCGTAGTTGAAGAACGGGGTTTTGCCGTTGATTTTCGGCACGTACGGATTTTCAATCGCCATTTTGAAGGTATCGCGAAAGCGGTCATAAGGCTCGCCCCACCCCATGCTGGCCATCATCTTGAAGCCCTCCGGCTTGATCTGGCCGATCCAGCCGAGATAATCCTGCCAACGCTTGACGTAGCCGTTGCAAAACATGGTGAAACCGTCGATCTCATAAGACTTGACCGCCTCGATATCACGGGCAAAGCCGGCCAGGCGCCCCTCGGCGGTGTCGCGCCATTCGCGGTTGTGGAACAACGGCCGGTCGATCCACTCCAGCAGGTAATTGCCGTACAGGTCATACGGCTGAATGCGAGCATAAATCCAGGTGTGGTCCGTCACCCGCGGGCGGTTGCCGATTTTCATGGTCGAAGTCCGCTCGTGACGCTCGAACTTCAGTTCATCCGCGCATGCGCAAAATACCATCAGCCCCACGAAAAGTAAAACTATTTTTTTCATGTTTAAATCCTTCCCCCATTGATAAAGTAAGGAGAGTTCTGATTTCTGAACTGGCTCTCCGTACTATCCGGCAGAAAGATCAATGAGTTGCCGACATGACCGTCGCCGTACAGGGCATTCACCCGGTTCTGGTGCCGCGGATCGGGGTTGCCGTTATCCGTCGTCGTCGGAGAGGGATTATATGCAGCAGTGGTCCTGTAACTTCCGCCGATTCCATTTCTGCAGCGCGTATCCATGGTATAAAACATCTGATTATTGTACTTGAACTCCGAAGCCTTGGACCACATGCTGGATGACACCGCCGCCGGCTCCATCCCGTCAGGCTTGATTCTGCTGCCCGGATAAGTATAATTATAACCGAAGCCGGGTGTGGCTAATCCACGGCCACTGCCGTACCGTGGAGTCCCGCTGCCGCTGTAAGTGGTCTGGGTCTCGGATTTCAATTCCGGGCAACGAAAAACGCCGATTTCCACGTATTTTTCTACAATAAACGAATTATTCCAATATCCTGTCGTCGCATGATGATAAATCGGATTGTAGTCGTTGAAATCGCTCTGGTAGCCGAAAAAACCAAGTCCAATCTGTTTTTGCTGACTGATGCAAAATGCCATCCGCCCTTTCGCCCGGGCACTGTTTAAAGCCGGCAGCAGCATTGCCGCCAATATGGCAATGATCGCAATCACTACCAGCAACTCGATGAGTGTAAAATTTTTACCATGTTTCATATCCTGCCTCCACATGTTTAAGATTCAACTTTTATCTGCAAAATTTCCATCATTTTCAAAAAAACCTCTTCCGCGAACTGGTCGTTGAGTTTGTCGAAATCATAAACCACGTCATATTCGTTGCGGCTCAGTACCTTTGACCAGTCTTTCCGGATAATGACCAGCGGACGCGCCCTTCCCTCGCCATGCTGGGTATGGAGGTATTTGCGCCACCCCATGCAATGCTCGCCCATAAAGAAAAATGCATCCGGTACGTTGCCGTTCATAATCTTGCTGATTTCCGGATAACCGTCGTCTTTGGCATGGATCACCTGCCACTGCTCCGGGGTCCAGCCCATTTCCAGGAAAGCTTCCTGGGCCGCACTGCTGACGCGCTTCTCGCTGAACAGAAAATCCGGCCCGAAAAATGCCGCCATGCTGTTCAATTTATACTGTTTCACCAGCTTTTTAATCAATTCATTGATAAACACCGGTGTCTTTGAATTCACTTGAGGATGTTGCGGTTTGATCTTGTAATCGCCCCACACAACATAGGGGATACAGTTCTTATCCATATCCTTCAGCGTCTCCTCTTCAACCGCCCCGGAAATGATCACGCCGTCGATATCTTTCTTGCGGCGAACCCAGTCGAGCAACTCAAAGTCTTCCTCAAAATTCGTGCCAAGTATCACCTGCCAACCATACCGCACCGCCACGCAGCGCAACCGCCATGCTGTCTCACTGTTGAGCGGATTGTTGCGATTGGCAAAATATCCCAGGCGGTAATAATAGCCTTTCTGTATTTCCGGGTTCACAAAAGTACCGCGCCCGACCTCGGAACAGATGAAATTCTGTTTCGCCAGGATGATAAAGGCCGACAATACCACCTGCCGTCCTACCCCGTAGCGCTCCGCCAGCTTGCGTACGCTTTCCATACGCTGGCCCGGCCGCAGGCTCCCGGACTGTATTTCGCCGATCAGATGCCGTGCCACCTGAACACTTTTCGGAGCGTTCAATCTGTTCTCCAGCAATTTTATTCGTCGCGCAGCCGTCACAGGAACTCCGGGTTATGTCACTTATCAATCTTCGATATGTCAATATTATACACATGATATGTCACTTTGTCAATACCCATATGACATTTATCCGGGAAAAATTGACCGCTGGCTGCGAAGGTCCGTGTAAGTCCGTTTCGGGCGAATAGGAAAGGAGTGAATCCAAACCAGGTATCTCAACTAATTCCCTGATTCAGACGCTTGCGCTGGCCAATTCCCCAATTATACGATGCAGGGATTGCCGGTCAGCTGGCAGCACTCGGGGGTGTATTCGTGGAGCTCGATCTTGACGCCGTTCGGGTCGATGATCCAGGCCTGATACGCCTTGTCGGAGCCCATTTTCTTTTCGCCGACGGTGTAGCCGGCCGCGCTCAGGCGGGCGTTGGTAGCTTCGATTGAGTCGACTTCCAGACAGATGTGGGCGATCGGAGATTCCCCGGCAAACACATTGTCGGTCTGGAAAAATTCGAGAAAATTACCATTGCCGACCTTCAAATAAAAGCCGATCACCTGGCCCTCGCGAATGAAGTCAAAGCCCTTTTCTAGGCCCAGACCGTCCATGTAAAATTTCCTTGTCAGCTCCAGGTCCTTGACCCGGATACACAGATGCGCAATTCCTTTGATCATGATTACTGCTCCCTGTATTGAATGCCGTTGGCCTTGTCGATTTCCTTGGCGCTGGCGATCAGCTTGACCCAATATGGCTCGTTCGGATAATTGTTTTCGCGTAATTTGTAGACGGCCTCGAGGCAATTTGTGGCCTCGATTTTTTTTATGTTAATCCGGCCGCCCATGTCAACCACGGCGATTTTACCGTCCTTGCGCAGCCACGGTTTTTCGATCAGGATCGGGGTCGTGATACGCCCGCCGTCATATCCCTTGCCGATGGAGAGGCCGCTGCCAATGTAGGCGTAAGAGGTGTTTTTTTCGGTCAAAACTTCATCTTTCTTGACGGGTACCGAGGTTTTATCGAAGGGGGCAATCAGCGTTTCGATCTGCAGGCCATGGCGGATTTTTTCCAGTCCGGCCACGCCAACCGGCTCCGGAAACTGGTCGTCGCGGGTACCCGCGTACACGATCAGAACATCGGAAATATGGCGCATATTGCGGACGCTTTCGTCCTGCTGCGCTTCGGGTATTTCGGGCTTCGCTTCCGGCGCCGGTTTCGCGTCCTGTCCGCACAAGCTCACGGACAGGCTGAGCATGGTCAATAGGATAATGTGTTTCATGATACCTCCCTCAAAGTTTACTCGCAAAGTCTTTCAGCCAGGCGACAATATCCGCCCGGAACTCGTCACGGGCCAAGGCAAATTCCACGGTCGATTTAATAAATTCAAGCTTGTTGCCGATGTCGTGGCGGCGGCCGTTGATGCGGCAGCCGAACATCGGGCGGGCCTTGACCATTTCGCGCATGGCGTCGGTCACCTGGATCTCCCCGCCCTTCCCTTTTTCGGTCTTTTCCAGATAACCAAATATTTCGGGCTCGAAAACATAACGGCTGGCAATCACCAGATTCGACGGCGCTTCCGACGGGTCCGGCTTCTCCACGAAACTGCGGATTTTGTAAATGCGCTCGGCCACAGCGTCGCCATCGATCACGCCGTAACGGCTGGTTTTCTCCATCGGCACTTCCTCGAGCGCCACCACCGAACCGCCGTTTTTCTCGTGAATGGCGGTCAGTTGGGCGATCACCGGCGACTCGTCCGAAGTGGTCACAGTGTCGCCCAGCAGCACGGCAAAAGGCTCACCGCCGACAAATCCCTTCGCCTGCAGAATCGCATCACCGAGCCCTTTAAGATCCTGCTGGTAAACGTAATGCAGATTGGCAATCTTGTCAATACGGCGCAGTTCGGCCAGCAAATCGCCCTTGCCGTTTGCCTCCAGGCGCGAGAGCAGCCCGGGCTCGGGGTTGAAGTGGTCCTGAATCGCATTTTTTCCACTGCTGATCACGACCAGGATATCGGTGATCCCGGCGGCCACGGCTTCTTCGATCACATATTGAATCACCGGTTTGTCCACCAGCGGAATCATTTCTTTGGGCACGGACTTGGTGAACGGCAGGAAACGGGTGCCGAAACCGGCAGCGGGGATGACGGCTTTGCGGATCATGACTCACCTCCCGAGGTAACGATCTGGGGTTTGATGACTTCCACCGAAAATTCTTTCAGCTTAAGCTGCAGTTTGCGATACATTTCCTCGTTCTCATAAGTGCCGATGATCGCGCCGCCGGAGCCGGTGAATTTGGCCGATGCCCCGGCTTTGCGGGCGATATCGACCATATTGCGGTTCTTCGGGCTGACCGAGTCACCGCAGACTTCGCAGCGCAGGTCGAAATTACGGTTGATATAGGCCGGCAAATGCTTGTAATTGCCGCTGCGGAGGCATTCACCCACGTATTCGGTGAGCTCGGCCCATTCGCGGATGGCGGCCAGCACCTCGGGATTTCCCTTGTTATAATCGTCGCGCAGACGGCTGTGAAGGATTTCCGAGCCCTCCGCGAGGTCGGTACGATACGCGATATAGAGGTTCAAATCCTGCGGAATCTCGATCGGCGTATAAATCCCGTAACCGTGCTGCGCCATGTATTCCTGATTGAAGTCCATGAACACCGGTTCGTTGTACGCCTGCGCCACGCGGTCCTGCAGCCCGGCCTGAATGCCGAGTTCTTCCTTTTCCACCGACAGTACCAGGTTGGCAAACACCGGACCGGCAATCTGGATGCCGAAGAAACGGACCAGCGCCCGCAGCGCCGCCGTGATGATCGCCGACGACCCCGCCATGCCCAGCCGGTTCGGAATATCGGTATTGTAACGAATGGTGAAGTTCCGTTCGTCCAGGCTGATCGAGTGGGCACGGCAGTATTCGTAAAATTTTTTCACCGTGGCTTTCAACAGCCGGATACCGCCGTAGTAACCGTATTGCTTCACATCCTGGACCAGGTCTTCCATGCTGTTGAAAATCGTCTCGTCACGCTCGGCCGGAAGCAATTCCAGCTCGGGGGTCTCGTACAGCTCCACTTCCGCACAGTAATTGCGGAACACAAATGCAATGGTTTTGCCGAAATAGCCGTCGGAAGGATTTCCGATCAGGGCCGCCCGCGGATATGCTTTGCTTTTTATGATCATCCGGTTTATCCAAATTTTAATTTAAGTTTTTGAAGTATAGAATATAACACATCTACAATGCTATTTCAATTGATTTTTTACGTTCCTGCTGTATTTTAAACCGTCTATGGATATTTACAACAAAATCATACGCAAAGCCGGACAGGCCATCGCCGAATACCGGATGATCGAGGCAGGCGACCGCATTGCCGTCGGCCTCAGCGGCGGCAAGGACAGTCTGATGCTGATGCATGTGCTCAGCGAACTGCAGCAGCGCGCCCCGATCAAATTCGACCTCATCGCGCTGACCTTCGATCCCGGGTTCGAGGGGTTCAACAGCGACGCCATCGCCGCCTACGCCGAGTCGCAGGGCTGGCCGCACAAGATCATCCCCATGAACGTGAAAGGCATCCTGCAGGACAAAGCGGCGGAGTCACATCCCTGCGTGTTGTGTTCCCGGCTGCGCCGCGGGCTGCTTTACACCACCGCGCAGGAGCTCAACTGCGGCAAACTGGCGCTGGGACAGCACCTGGACGATATCTGCATTTCGCTGCTGATCAGCCTCAGCCGCGGCCACGGCGTATTCACCATGGGCCCGAACGTGCCCGCCGTGGACAAACCGGTCCGGGTCATCCGCCCGCTCTGTTTCGTGCCCGAAGCCATGATCGAAGAGGCCAAACAGGATTTTGCGTTCCCGAACAGCGGCCGCTGCGAATACAAGGACCAGCTGGAAGCCAACGGCGACCGCGCCTGGTTCAAGCGCCAGCTCGAGGAAATGTCGCAACACATCCCGGAAATCCGCCAGAACATGCTGGCCGCGCTGCGCAACGTCAAACCCGAGCTCCTCCTCGACCCCAAATTCCTCAACTGAGCACCCGGATGGGGTCGGCGTATTCGGTGGGATTTTTCCGATATTCGCCGGGCGTGACGCCATGAAACGAGCGGAAACGCCGGATGAAGTAATTCGGGTTGGGCAAGCCGCATTTTTCCGCGACCTCCGCGATGTTGTAGTATGGATTCAACAGCAGCTGACGGGCATGTTTCATGCGCAGCGTGGTCAGATAATCCCCGATGCCGCTCCCGAATTCGGCGCGGAACAACGCGTTCAAATAGCTCTGGCTGACGCCAACTTTCCGCGCCAGTTCGGCGATGGAACACTCCTCCATATAATGCTGCTCCAGAAACTCCACCGCCCGGCGGACTCCCCCGTGATGGTTCATCTGCCTGTGCTGCTGTTTTTCCAGCTGGTCCAGCCGAAGCCAGACTGCATGAAGCAGCGCGGAGGCCTGCTCCGGCGCGTAATTATTGCTCAGCTCGAAAAGATGGCGGAACCACTGTTCCAGCAACACGTCGCCGGCGGTGTTGATGGTTCGGAGCCTGGTGTCCGGTTCACCACCGAAAAATTCCATTACACAGTAAAACGTTTCACAGTCGTCCGTGAGGTTTTCCTGGATATGGGCGACCTCGGGCGGCGTGACGTATACGGTGCCTTTTTCAGCGAAGAGGCTGGTACCGTCGCTGAACTTCGTAATGCACTTCCCTTCAGAAACATAAACCAGTTCCGTCCCCCGGTGGGAGTGATGCGGCACCGGCAGGTTTTTCTCGTAGTGCCCGGCATAGGAAAAGATGATCTGGAAATTCATATTTCGCGTTCCCTGATTTATAACAAATAATCATTTTGTGCTATTATAACATCATTTACTTCAGATGTCAAGTATTGTTTTTCTGTGGGATTGCCAATATAATAATATTATGCAAACTGAAAGGAATCATCGAAAAATGAAACTGAACAAAACGATATTTCCGGAACTCCCGGATGAATTGCGGCGAAACCGCCTGGCCCGGCCGGAGGGGCGCGTGTGGGCGGTACTGGATACCGATACATTTAATGAGATCGACGACCAGTTCGCGCTGGCTTATGCCATGCTTTCGCCGGAAAAACTGGACATGAAGGCCATTTGCGCCGCCCCCTTCGACAACCACCGTTCGAGCGGCCCGGCGGACGGCATGGAAAAAAGTTATCAGGAAATCTACCGCGTGCTGGAACTGCTGGAAAACGGTTACCGGAAAAATTTCGTTTTTCGCGGCGCCACGGGGTACCTGAAGGACCGCAATACGCCGTTTGAAAGCGCGGCGGCGTGGCGGATCGTGGAGCTGGCGCGGCAGGCGAAAGCCGATGGGCGGGTGCTGTATGTGCTCTCGATCGCGGCGATCACCAACGTGGCGTCGGCGCTGCTGCTGGCGCCGGATATCGTGGAGAGCATCGTGGTCATCTGGCTGGGCGGACACGCCTACTATGTCGGCGACAACCGGGAGTTCAATTTGATTCAGGATGTGCCCGCCGCGCAGGTTGTGTTCGACTCCGGGGTACCGCTGGTGCATATCCCGTGTGCCGGGGTGGCGGAGAACCTCGGCACCACGATCACCGCACTGGCGAAACGCACCGCCGGCTGCGGCGAGCTCGGCGCTTTCCTGCTGGAGCGCACCAGCGATTACCTGCGCCACGACCTCGGGGTCATCAAGGTCATCTGGGACATCGCCACCGTGGCATGGTTCATGACCCCGGAGGCGCTGAAGTCGGAAATCGTGCCCGTGCCGGTACTGAACGACGACAGCAGCTGGAGCACCGTACCCGGCCGTCACGAGATCCGATTGGTCAAATACATCTTGACGGATGAGGTTTTCGGCGATATGTTTTCCCGTTTTGAAACATTTGCCGCGCAGCAGAAAAAAACAACAGCATTTGCTTTATAAACAATAAGGAGGTACCATGAACCGCAGAAAGAATTTCACACTCATTGAATTGCTCGTGGTGATCGCAATCATCGCCATCCTCGCGGCGCTGTTACTGCCCGCCTTGAACAAGGCCCGTCACTCCGCCCATTTGACCAACTGCGTGAACAACCTGAAGCAGAACGGACTTTTTCTCCATATGTACGCAGAGGACAACGGAGGAATTTACCCGAACAGCAATCAGGTATACGACCCGCTCGGCACCTACTGGAACTCCGAGTATGTCTGTTACAATAACAACGCCGCTTACTTCATGAAAATGCTCAAACCGTATTCGACGACCTGGAAAACCCTGTTCTGCCCCATCGACAAAATTTCGACCCGTACCCCGGTCATCGACAATTGGGACAACAACCTCAGCAACAGCGTCAATTTCACCCAGGAAAAAGGCATCAGCTACAATTATTACGGCACTTTGCGGACGGATACCAACGTCTGGTGGGCCAAACCGGCCCCGGCACGCATGGCGGGGAAATACTCAAATGCGCTGATGAGCGACAGTTTTCTCTGGTGTTCGGCCTACGGCTGGGCGTTTCGCCAGGCTCCGAATGAGCTCAATTACCTGATGGACGACGGACGGGTGGTTATGCGGGTCGTGGCCGGATTCGATGCCGGTACAGACACCCGCAACAATGTCCTGCAGTTCGCGAAAAAAGAAACCTTGCCATAACAGAAGTTGAAAAGCATGAAAAGAATCAGTCAAATTATTATCCTTGGGCTCCTTATCCTCTCTTATCCCGCCTGCGCCGGTCTACGGGTGTTTGTCAGCAATGAATGGCTCAGTCGTCCGGAAGCGCCCATCTCGCTCCAGTTCGCGGATGGCGAAGCCGATAAAACATACCAGGCCGAGATCACGGATTTCGGCGGGGAAAAAATCATGACCTGTTCGCTGGAGCCGAAAGAAAAACTGCATATCCTGAAGATTGCCAAGGGATTGCCGAACGGTTATTATCGCGTCACCATCGCCGGGGAAGGCGTTTGGGGCCTGATGGTGGCGCCCGACTATCAAGGCGAGCCGGACACGTTTTATGGCATCGACGCATTTTTCTCCTGGTATGTTTGTGCTTACCGGGAAGATTGGGACCAGGGGGAGAAACGAAAATTCTTCCAGACGGCGCGCCGTTTCGGTATTTTCAACATCCGTGACCGGCTCAGCTGGGCCGGCATGCAGTCGGACAAGGATACCTTCAATACCGCCAAATTCGATTTCATCCGGGAACTGGCTCCGGCGGTCGGCGTGAACTTGCTGGAGGCGCACCATAGCTGTCCGAACTGGATTCGCGAGGGACAGCCGCACTTTCCGCGCAACCTCCACGCGGCGGCCGATTTCTGGCGCAGGCTCGGGGAACACTACAAAAAATCCTGGTCGGCGGTCGAGAGCTGGAACGAACCGGAACTCGGCGGCAGCAATCAGCCCGGCGATCAGTTGATTCCGGGCCTCAAGGCCATGAGCTACGGGCTGCAGCAAAGTGTGCCGCAGGTTGAGCTGGGCAACGCGGCGTTCACCTCCGCCAAAGTCACTCAATTCCTCCGCGTCTGTGCCGAAAATGGCGTGGTGGATTATTCCGATTTCATCAGTTTCCACACTTACACGCCCCAGGCGGAAGCTTTAGTGGATACGGTGGCGGCATACCGGGATTGGCTGGCGGCAAACGGCCGGGAAGGACTGCCGCTGGAGATCACGGAAATAGGCAGGGCCGGGATCGGCGCACTGGACAGCAAGCCGGAGGAAATGGACGAAATCGCGGCAGTCACCGCAATGCAGGCGACGGTATCGCGGGCGACAGGAATCCGGAAGATCTATTTTTTCTGCATGTTGTCGCTCGATGAAGGCGCGAGAACCTTTGGTTTGTTCGGCCGGCAGAGGACCCCGCGCAGTTCATTTGCCGCCCTGGCGACCAACGTGCGCATGCTTGGCAATACCAGTTTTCGCGGCAGCGCAAAAGGTATCGAAGGCAAGGCGAAATCCGCCCTCGTCTTTCGCGGTAAATCCGGCGACATTGTAGTTTGGGAACAGCTCGAAGGCGGACAGGCATTTCAGGCTCCCTTTAAAATAATTCGCGCCGTCGGTATGGATGGGCGCGAACTGAAAGCCGACACCGGCGGTATGATCAAAGCACGGGACCCTTTCGTCTACCTGGTGACGCAACTACCGGACGCGGCGGTGGATTCCGATACGGAAGAGTACCGTCTCTATACACGGGCACAAAAACCTTACACGCCGGGGCGCACGACATCGGCGGTGATTGCCTTCCCGCATTCCGATATGCGGGCGGTCGGAACATTCAGCATAGAGTCGTATGCCATTGAAGCGGATAAAGATGTACCGGTGAATCTGGAACTTTTCAATATGACCGCTCAAAAACGTGAAGTCGTGCTGGAAGCCGTCCCGAACGACCTGAAGCTGGTACAAGGCAAGCAGCGCCAGACGCTGACGCTTGACCCCGAAGAACGGCGCAAGGTTCCCTTCGCGGTCCGGATGACGCAGGGGCAGGCTAAAAAGGGCGGGTATTACGACCTGAGGTTCACGATAAAAGGGAATGGTGTCGATGATCGCGCCATGTTATGTTTCTCACCGTTCGAGTCCGGCGAAATCTTCCAGATCACCACAAAACCGGGCAAAAAGATCGACATCGGCGGCAAGGAAAACTGGCGGAACATGCTCCCGGGGCAGCCCCGGAACGACCGCGAGGACCTCGATGCCTCGTTCCGGATTTCCTATACGCCCGATGCTCTGATGCTCGACATGGAGGTGACGGACGATATTCACTTCAACAATTTCCAGAAAAACGAAATGTGGAAAGGCGATTCACTGCAGGTAGGAGTACAGGCCGGAACGGCGCAAAATCTCGGTGAGCGCTCGCGCTTCACGGAAATCTGCTTCGCGCTGACGGCCGACGGTCCCGTGGCTTACCGCTATCAGGGGCAGTTCAACCAGCAGAAATCGGGCGAATGTAACTTTCCGTTCGAAATTACCCGTTCCGGCACAACGACTCATTATAATCTGAAAATACCCGCCGCCGAGCTCGGCCTGAAGGGGTTCAAGGCGGGCGACCGGGTTCGTCTGGGATTGGTGGTCAATGAAAACGACGGTTTCGGACGCCGTGGAGTTCTCAGCTGGGGCGACGGCATATCATCGATGAAAAGCCCGGAACGTTTCAAAATACTTCAACTTAAATAATGGGCAGGTCACGCCAGCGGCAGAGGTTTTCCACGGTATGTAGACAGGAACGAAAATAGCCTGACGGGCCGATCACACCGAAGCCCCGGCCCGCGGGACAAGGAGGATTGTTGAGGGCGAAAGCCGCGAGATAGTCGGCGGGTTGCTCCCGGCATTCGCAGATGATCTCATCGCAGAAGTGATAAGACGTGCGGCAGTTCGGGAGGGCCCGGATCTGAGTCTTGAGCTCTTCCCAGGCGGCTTTGGACAGGGCCTGTTCCGTAAGGTGGCGGGCGCGCCCCTCCAGCATCATGGCTCCGGCCTGAATGGAGGCGGCTCCCGACAAAACCACCGAAACGAACATTTCCACGAATTCGTGCTGGTTGGCGGCGGTCGCGGTCAGGCTGACATCCAGCGGCCAGCGCAACTCCCTGGCGCGGGCGATGAATTCCAGCGTTCGGATGTAATTGCGGCGGGTCCCGGTCATTTCGCCATAAGTTTTCAATCCGGGCAGACTGGTACAGAGACGCACCCTCAACTTCCGGAAACGTTTCAGCAGATCTTCCGTCATGCGGGAACCATTGGTAAAGAGGGCCAGTTGACAACCGGGGGCCAGTTTCCGGGTATATTCAACCAGCTCCAGGGCATCCGGCCGCAACAGGGCCTCGCCCCCGGTGAACAGAATGTCTTCGGCGCCGTTCTCGAGAGACATCCTGATGATCTCTTTCCACTCCGCCGTTGATAAGCCGCGTTTGGCCAATTCCGGAAATTCGTGCCAGACGCAATAGCAGAATGGACATGCATAATTGCATTTCCGGGTTATCTCAAAAATCAGATGACGCGGTACGCCGGGCATTATTTCGGTTCCCTCGGTGGGGGAGCGCCGAGCATGGGTAGCGGAGTATCTTTTTCACTGCTCCGGTTGTCTTTTTGCGGTACGATGATTTCCTGCCCGACGGTGAGCTTGTTGGCCTGTTCACCGGTGAAATTATTCAGTGCTTTCAAAATGTCGACAGAAGCCCCGTTGTTTTTAGCAATCCGATGAAGAGTGTCGCCGGATTTCACGATATAGATTTCCGTTTTCTCCGGCAGTTGCACCTCCTGTGGTCGAGCCGGTAACATCCCGACAACTTTTCTGATCCTAATGGCTTCCGGGTTAGGCTCTGTCGATGCGGGAATGACATCGCCGTCTATATATTGCCTGCTTTCCGGCGGCGGTGCCGGCGTCCCGGCGATTGTCCGAGTTTTACTTTCACCACAGCCGGCGGAAAAAGCGGCGGAGGCAAGCAGGCTTGCCAGCGGGAGTCCGCGCTGGATTGTTTGCCGGATCGTGGCCTGCTTATTCTTATCGGCTTTGCGCAGTTTGAATTTCATATGACCGCCCTCTTCATTTATGATCCGGCGGCGCAGGTTTGCCGGGTGTCGAGGGCAAATCTTTTTCATTGGGCTGGTTCGTATTCTGATCATCATTTGCCGGCTGAATGGGTTCAAACCGTATATTGCCCTTTACATACGGCTGCCGGTTTTCCGTCGCCTGGATTTCTCCTCTGATATTCTTCTCGGGTGTTTTTTCACTGCAGCCGGCGGAAATAGCGGCGGATGCGAGCAATCCAGCCAGCGGCAGTCCGCATTGGACCGCTTTCCGGATGGCAGCCTGTTTGCTCTTGTCGGATTTGTGTAGTTTGAATTTCATATGACCGGGCTCCTGTGCTATAGTGTTATTTTATGCCGTCGGCCGCGATATGCAAATGCGGAATTAATCTTATGACGATCTTTTTACAATTGAAAAACCGATACGGAGCAGTGCGTAAATTTGTGGAAAATGTCTAATTTATGGTTTGCGAGTTCAATATTACAAATTTTTAATATTTATTGAATTTACGCATTGATTTTTTCAAATTTTGAGGTATTATGTATTAATACAGTACTACACAAAAAGATTAAGGTTCGATGTCAAAATACGATCAGATCAAGGAATATTTGAAAAAGCAGGCGCTCGATTCGCGTGCCCATACCCGGATGCCCACTGTCCGGGAATTGATGCGGATGTTCGATGCTTCGCAATCGCCGGTAATGCGGGCGGTCCATGATCTGCAAAGTGACGGCATTATCGATTGCCGCCCCGGCATCGGCATCGCGGCCGCCGGCAAGGTGAAGAAACACGAGAACCACCACGGCAACAGCGATCAACAGAAGATCCTGTACGTCACCGTCGATTATTTTTCCGAAAACCTCTGGCGCAAAGAACACGCGCTGAATATTTACGCACTGCAGCAGAATGTCGACCTGATCATCTGCCGCATCCAGCAGAATACCAATCTGATGGAGCTGATTTCCGATGTCCGCAAGGAAAACAATATCTGCGGCATGGTCCTGGCCACCGGCGCGGACCGCTACAACAATGAAACGGTCGAGTTCCTGAACGGCCTGAAACTGCCGGTGGTGCTGCAGGACAGCATTTTTAATTATACCAATTTGTCGCCCCGGGTCATGGTGCTGCAGCCGGACGCTTACCAGATGGGGAAGCTGGCGGCCGAGTCATTTATCGAGCGCGGGCACCGGAGTATCGCCTTTGTGCGCAATGAGCCGGAGAGCGATATGAACCAGCTGCGTTTGCAGGGAATGCAGGACGCCTGCCGCGCGAACGTCATTGAATGCCTCTATCTCTCTGACTCCATCAAGTCCTGGGAGAGTTCGCTGGAAGCCTCGGTGCGGATCATCAACAACTCGCTGGGCAAGCTTCGCGGCCATAAGGTGACGGGGCTGTTTTTCGACAGTATGGACGGGGCGATCGCGGCGCTGGGGCTCCTGCAGCGCTCCGGGTTCCGCGTGCCGGAAGACATGTCCATCATTGGTTGCGAAGACGCCACTTTCGCGCGTTTTTCGAACCCGACCATTACTGCTTTGCTTTGTGATTCAGCCCGGATGGGTATTGATTCGATCGATATGATTATAAGAAAAACCAAATCGGTTCCCAGTAAATTATACCCGGGGGAACTGATTCAAAGGGAGAGTCTCCGATGAAGAAACTTTTCGCGTTGATAGTCCTGGTATTGGCCGCGGCCTCGGTCTATACCTGGCTCTCGCAGCCGGCTATGCAGGAAGAAGTGCCGATCATGTATTGGAAAAGCGACTCCAATCCACAGCGATTCGAGCAGATCGAACTTTTTCACGACTGGCTGATCAAGAAAGGGCATTTTATCACAAGTACCCAGGTCATCAAAGAGAAGGACATCAAAAACGCGGAAGACGTCCGGGACAGCGACGCATTATATCAACTCGTCAAAAAAGACGGCAAGATCGAGCTGATCAATAACCGGAACAACAACGCCAGTTTCACCAGCGACGGCGATAGCAATATTACCCTTACCCTGAAGAAGCCCGCCGCGGAATTGCGGCTGGACCAGAGCAATACGCAAACCTCGATGATCCACGCGGTGTCCGGAGTCGGCGGCGATATTATCGACGTTTATGAAGTGACACGCTTCTTCCATTCGATGGGGGTGGCGGAGGACCTGACGCCCGACGCGGCCGCAGGCAAATATGATATGGCCCATACTTACCCGGGGTTGAGCGGTTTGTTTATTTTCAACGGCCGCCAGTATGCTTACCTGTGCAACGGCAACGTTTTCAATATGTGGTTCAACCTCGATACGCTGAAAAAGTACGGCATGGATACTCCGCCGGAAGAATGGACCCCCGAGACCTTCGAGGCCTATGCCAGGGAATATGTGAAGCGCGCCAATGCGGATAATCCCAAGCCGCGGAATTTCTTCGGCGAATCGATCACCGGCAAGGACCCCTTCCTGCTGTGCATGAGCCGCAGTATGGGACACGACTTCTACAATGAAACCATGACCCGCTCGAATATCAACAACCCGGCGACCAAAAAAGCGCTCGAGCTGTTCTACAAATGGACCTACGAGGACCGCCTCTTCCCGACCGCGGCCGACGTCGCCTCCGCCAATGAGGCCGGCGGTTACGGCGGCGCCACCTTCTCGCAGTTCATCAACGGCAAACTGGCCATGGTCATCACCGGACGCTTTGCGCTGATCCGCTTCCGCGAACTGAAATATCCGATCAACGTCTGGTCCACCCAGTATCCGATGTGGGATTTCAAAAACATGATCGTCTCCGCCCGCTCGACAATCGTCTACAAAGGCAGCAAAAACAAGAAATATACTCAGCTTTTCATGGAATTCCTGGCGGATAAGGAATACAACGAATACATCATCGAGGGCGCCGACGGGCTGCCGCCGAACCCGAGCTACGCCATCGGCAATCCGAAATACCTGAATCCGCGCCCGAGCGAAGGCAATGTCCACTCGGCCGAATTGAAATGGGCGCTGGAAACCTCTTACTCCCCCTCGATTTCTCCTTACTTCAACATCCTGGGAACCAACTGGGCCAATTATGTGATGGGTAAATACTTCAGCAACAAAGCTACAGTGGACGCCGCTCTGGCCGAAGCCGAAATGCGCTATAATACCGGGATCGACGACACGATCAAGGCCAACGATGATTTGCGCAAGCAATATGAAGTCGATATGGCCAACCAGAAAATTATCGACGAATGCAAGGCCCAGGGGAAAAAGATACCGGCCAAATTAATAAAAAATCCATTTTATCTGGGATATTATCGGGCCCAGGGCATGTTGGAGGAGTAAGAGAACATGAGCAGCAAAAAAGAGATTCGCGAAGTCGCAACCGGGCTGGGGTTCCTCCTGCCGAACATCCTGGGGTTCCTGGCGTTTACCGCCGTGCCGCTGGTCATCAGCTTGATCATGGCATTTACCGACTGGAGCCTGGAAATGCACAACATGTTCAAAGACAACACCGTCAAGTTCATCTGGTTTGATAATTTCATCAAGCTCTTCACCGACCCGGATTTCATGCGGTACCTGAGCAATACGCTGTTCCTGATGATGGGGATACCGTTCGGCATCGCGGGCAGTCTGTTCGCGGCAATGCTGCTGAACAACGACTTCAAGGGCGGTTCAAAGCGGATCTGGGGGATTTGCCTGGCCACGGTGGTGCTGATTGTTTCGATCAGCGCGCTGATGATGGTCGGCATGCAGGCGACCGCCACGATGATGCTGATCTCCGGGGTGCTCGGCGTAATCCTGATCGTCGGCTGTACCGGCGGACAGACGATTTACCGTACGCTTTTCTACTTCCCGCACTTCACGGCAGGGGTCAGCACTTACATTCTCTGGAAAAAACTCTACAGCCCGGAAAACGGACCGATCAACAACGCGCTGCGTCCGATGCTGGATTCCGCCTCCCCCATACTGGCGAAAATGTCGGACTCGACCGCTCATGCAATCGCCTATATCATGCTCACCGCGGCGATCGTGCTGCTCGGCTATAGCTTCTGGCGCAAAATCAAGCATTGGCTGGATGGCGACTGCGGTACGCTCAGCCTGGCGATCAGCATGGCGATCCTGGGCGTGGCGTTGATTCTGACTTCATACTGGGGCCGGTTGATGGTTCCGGCGCTGATCGTACTGGCCATAGCCTTCATCGGCACGCTGGTGGTGGTGATCATGGGCCGCAAATACCGCTGCGTGCTGGATTACGGCATGTCGGACGCGGTGATCATCAGCGGCGCGATCCTGGTATTCGCCCTGATTCTGGTGGGACTGAGCAACGTGGTCTGGGACCTGCCGGCGCAAGCCACGGCCGGGCTGACCCCGCCGCAGTGGCACGCCGATTATAACTGGGCCAAGCCCGCGCTGATGCTGATGGGCTTCTGGGGTGCGATCGGTTCGAATAACATGCTGCTGTACCTGGCCGGCCTCTCCGGGGTGTCGCAGGAACTTTACGAAGCGGCGGATATCGACGGCGCCAGCCCGTGGCAGCGCTTCTGGAACATTACCTGGCCGCAGCTCTCCAACATCACGTTCTTCATCCTGGTCATGGCGATCATCGGTGGGCTGCAGGGCGGTTTCGAAATGGCCAAGGCCATGACCAACGGCGGTCCGGCCGGAGCCACCACGACCTTGAGCTACTATATTTATACCGAGGGTTTCTCGACCGGACGCCTCGGCTACGCTTCGGCGGTATCATGGACTCTCTTTGCGATGGTGTTCCTGGTGACGCTCTTTAACTGGAAATTCGGCAACCGCTACACCAACGAGTAAGGAGATACGATCATGATGAAACAATATATTTTCAGCAAAACAGCCAAAATGCTGCTTTTGAATATCGTGCTGGCCGTCGTGGCACTGTCCATGGTGCTGCCTTTCACCTGGATGATCCTCGCCAGCTTGAAAACCCTGGTCGAAATCGGCGAGGACAGCTGGCTGCCGAAGGTTTTCCAATGGAGCAACTATGCCGACGTGTTCAATATCCGGGGCATCATGTTCGGCCGCTGGTACTGGAACAGTATTTTCGTGGCGGCCTGGGTGACTTTTTTGCAGGTCTTCACCAGCAGCCTCGCGGCGTTCAGCTTCTCCCGCCTCAAATGGAAAGGACGCGACATGGTCTTCCTGATGTACCTCGGCACCATGATGCTGCCGGGCCTCGTGATGATGATCCCGAACTATCAGAACATGATCAAATTCGGCCTGGTCGACTCCTATCCGGGGCTGATCCTGCCGGCGGCGTTCAGCGCGTTCGGCACCTTCCTGATGCGCCAGTTCATGATGAATATCCCGGCCTCGCTCGACGAAGCCGCCGAGATCGACGGCGCCAGCAAATGGCAGCTGTACTGGGACGTGATCCTGCCGCTCTCGCGCCCGGCCATCGTCACGCTGACCATCTTCACCTTCATGGGCAATTACAACACCATGTTCTGGCCGTTGGTTTTGATGAAAAGCACGGATAAATTCACGCTGCCGATCGGTATGCTGGCATTTGACAGCTCGCAGGGGCAGCAGACCAACTTGCTGATGGCCGCGGTGGCCATGAGCGTGATCCCGATGATTCTGGTGTTCGTATTCATGCAGAAGCGTCTGGTCAAGGGCATCATGCTCGGCGGCGTCAAAGGCTAAAACAAAATCAAGAATTAAGGTAAGACATTATGGCGAAAGTAATTGTAAAAGATGTTACGAAGATTTACCCGGGCAACATCAAAGTAGTGCATGGCATTAACCTCGAAATCAAAGACCGTGAATTCATGGTGCTGGTCGGTCCCTCGGGATGCGGCAAGTCCACTACTTTGCGGATGATCGCCGGGCTCGAAGAAATCTCCGGCGGCCAGATCCTGATCGGCGACCGCGTCATCAATGACGTGCCGCCCAAGGATCGCGATATTGCCATGGTGTTCCAGAACTACGCTCTGTATCCGCATATGACGGTGTTTGACAACATGGCCTTCGGCCTCAAACTCCGCAAGTTCAAGAAAGCCGAAATCAAGAAGCGCGTGGAAGAAGCCGCCCGCATCCTGAGCATCGAACAATACCTCGACCGCCGCCCGAAAAACCTCTCCGGCGGTCAGCGCCAACGCGTGGCCGTGGGCCGAGCAATCGTCCGCAAACCGGAAGCGTTCCTCTTCGACGAGCCGCTCTCCAACCTCGACGCCAAGATGCGCGTCCAGATGCGTACCGAGATCAGCAAGCTCCACACCCAGCTCGAAACCACCATGATCTACGTGACCCACGACCAGACCGAAGCCATGACCATGGGCGACCGTATCTGCGTGATGAAAGACGGTCACATCCAGCAAGTCGATTCGCCGCTCAATCTTTATGATAACCCGGCCAACGTCTTTGTGGCGGGCTTCATCGGCACTCCGCCCATGAACTTCTTCCACGGCGGCGTTTCCATGAAAGGCGACAAACTGTTTTTCCGCGAAAAGGACGGCTTTGAAATACAGCTGCCGGAATCCTGGAAGAGCAAGGTCGAGTCGTACAACGGCAAGGAAGCCATTTTCGGCATCCGCCCGGAAAACATCACCTGGAAGGAAGATTCATCGGCCGATGAAGTGAAAGTGAAATCCCTGATCGACGTGCTCGAGCCGATGGGTTCGGAAACGTATCTGTACCTGACCACCGGCCAGCATACGTTCATCGCCCGCGTCGACGCCCACAATCCCTATAAAGTCGGCCAGACCGCGGAATTGAATTTCGATCTTACCAAAGCTCACATTTTCGACGCGCAAACCGAAAAAATTATCATATAAAATCTTGAAGCCCTCCGGACTTCATGCTATAGTATCCTGTTTACGCAGGGGAAAATATTGCAACAGAAGTATGATAATCCGGACAAACCGAAACTGTTGCCGGCAGTAATACTGCTGGCAATTTTCTTTGCCGTTGTTTTGTGCGGCCTTCAGGCCATGACACAAGACCGTGCCGGCTCAGAGGGCTGCAAATTCGAGCTGGCGCAAAATTTCTTTGGTGCAACTTCTTTCCTGCGCCAGAAACCGGCGCGCCCGACCCTGCCCTGCCCCGCTGCAAACCGTTCTTCGCGGCTTACCGATGCGGTGGTATTTTTTGAGGATTTGCGGATTTTCCGTATTCTGGAACCCGAGGCGATTGCCGCGGAATGCCCCGCCATTCTGCCGTATTATATTCAAAAAAAGACACTGGAAGTGCGCGCCGGCCCCTATTGCTGAATTCCCATGCACATTTATTCCATTGCAACAACACCACGATAACAATTAGGGAGGAGAAAATTATATGGAACTTGCGGTAATAATGGCGATCATGGCGGTCCTGATCCTGGCTTGCCTGATGACCAGCAAAATGGCGTCCTGGCTGAACGTGCCCAGCCTGGTTGTATTCCTGGCGGTCGGTATGCTGGCCGGCTCGGACGGCATCGGCAAACTGGCATTCGACAATGCCACGGCGGCGAACTATATCGGATCATTCGCCATGGCGTTTATCCTGTTTTCCGGCGGTTTCGATACCAGCTGGAAGTCGGTGAAATCGGTATTCGGCTACGGCGGGGTACTCGCCAGTCTCGGGGTGCTGCTGACCGCGCTCTTTGTCGGCCTGTTGACCTGGCTGCTGCTGACCTGGGTCATGCCGGAAAGAAGCATCCCCCTCTCCTGGTGCCTGCTGCTCGGCTCGATCATCTCCTCCACCGACGCGGCGGCCGTGTTCTCCATCCTGCGCTCGAAAAGCGTGAGCCTGCGCGGCAAACTGCAGCCGCTGCTCGAATTTGAATCGGGCAGCAACGACCCGATGGCGGCATTTCTCACCATCTTCATGGTCGGGGTCATCGGCACGGAAGCCGCCACAGGCACGACGTTGTCGCTTACCGGTTACTGGGTGATCGTCCCGCAGTTCCTGTTGAAAATGAGCCTGGGAGTCGGCCTTGGCTTCGCTTTCGGCAAAGGCGCGGTGTGGCTCTACAATAAAATGGATTTCGACTACGACGGCCTCTATTATGTGCTGGCCTTCGTCGCGGTGCTATTCTCCTTCTCCGCTACTGAACTTCTGTGGGGCAACGGCTTTATGGCGGTGTATGTGGCCGGTATGACGCTGGGCAACCACCGGTTTGTCTTCCACAACGGCATCGGCAAATTTTACGACGGCATGGCTTGGCTGATGCAAGTGATCCTCTTTACCATGCTCGGGCTGCTCTCCTTCCCGCACCAGCTCTGGGAGGCGAAGTGGATCGGGCTGGCGGTGGCGGTGATTCTGATGGTTATCGCGCGCCCGGCGGCGGTGTTCCTCTGTACGATCGGCAGCAAATTCTCCTTTAACGAGCGGATGCTGGTTTCGTGGGTGGGGCTGCGCGGCGGCGCGCCGATTATGTTGGCGACCTTCCCGCTCATGGCCGGAGTCAAAGACGACCAGCTGATGTTCCACATCGTGTTCTTCATCGTTCTGATTTCGGTGCTGCTGCAGGGTATGACGATCATGCCGATGGCGCGGGCACTGAACCTGGCCGCTCCGCTGCGGAAAACCACCCGCGTGCCGCTGACTTTCGACCATACCGGCACCATGGATGCCGAAACCAATGAATACATCGTCGACGAACGTACCGCCGATAAGACCCTGGCCGAAATCGGCCTGCCGAAAGAAGCGCTGGTCATGCTGATCCGCCGCGACAAGGAATTCGTCATTCCGCGCGGCGACACCCAGGTGCTGGCAGGCGATATCCTGATGATTATCGGGGCGGACAAGGCTCAGGAACAGGTCGGCCTGCTGTTGCAGCCCGCTGACGACTAATCCAAAAGCGGAGACACGGAAATTGAGCAGGAAACCCCAAATCGCAATTACTTTGGTTGAGCGGCGGGGCGACTGTCCGTGTCACCGCATTTTCGAGCTCACTCAGAAGTAATTGCGGTAGTCCGGCGGCGGCTGGGTAGCCTGGTAAATCAGGTAACTGCCCACGATGACGATAATCATCACCACCAGATAAATAATCACCCCGATAATACTCGCGGTGACTATGATCGAAGTACTGCGGTCGGCATGATTTGCCGGATTGTAAACCATCATCATCGTCCACTCATTGGATTTGAGCGGCACGTAATAAATCCACGGATTTTTTTCGCCCAGGAGCGTGACCTGGCTCTCGATCTTGCCGATCTTGCCGGCGCGCACGTCGTTTCTCATCTTGAGGATGGATTCGAGCCTGCCGTGCTCATAGCCGATGGAATATATGCTCTCGGCCATGACCTGCGAATAATCCGGGCTCGATAAGATCAGCCCGAACCGTGATACCATGAAAAGATGGTCGAAATCGTGGTTCTTGTAACTGTCCAGAATTTCCTGCAGCCGGTCCAGCGTCAGGTCGGCCGTGGCGATACCGGCAAAGGTTTTCCGCCCGTTGATCATCCGGAAAAACGGCACCGAACAGGTCGTCATCAGCGCATTGCCGGCGCCCTTGTCATAATACGGCTCGGACCAGACGGGACGCAGCAGGTGCTGGGGCACGCAATACCACGGGAAACCGAAGTAATCGTACTCCTTTTCGATATCGACATTGGTCAGCAGCCCGGTCTGCGGGTTGTAATAAGCATAAAACATGGCATAAGGTTCATCGGGCCGGAGCATATTCGGCTCAAAAGCAATACAGCCGCCGTAAAGGATCGGGTTCTTTTCGTTGGAGGATTCCACCGCATAAGTCATCAGTTTATGGATTTCGGCGTCGGTCAGGTTCGGCAGCCGCTCAATGACGTTGGCATTCTGCACCACGATTCGCTCGATGATATACAGTTGCTTGTCGATGGCCTGAACGACCGTCCGGCACTGCTCGAGGTTCTCGATATCCTGCTGCTTGCGGATTTCCGCGAGCTTGCCCTTGACGATGCTGCTGGCGACAAAGGCAATGACCGCCCCGGAAACAACGGCAATGATAATGGATGTGATAATGAACTTATTTTTTGCCTGAGCCATTCGCATTTCCTTTGGATGGACCGATATAGAAATCTTCAAACTTTGGGATCGCTTTTATTTTGCCGTGCTTCAACAGCAGCGCGGCAGTCATGTCGTAGGATTCCCGCTCAAGCACGCCCGGGGTCCGGTCAGGTGCCAACACCGGCGACTTCATTTCGTGGAGCATCCAGCTCTGCACGTTATGGGAATACGGGATCGCGTATTTGCGGACAATTTTCAACGTTGCCTCTTCATCCTCAAACGCCTTCCGCCAGCCGCGCATGGTGGCTTCGTTGAATTTCGTCAACACGCTCGGATCATCGGCGAATTTCGAGCGCAGCGCGAACATGCCGTCCTCGGGAATATCCATGCCATTATCCTTGAAGTAATACACCTTCATTTCGTCCTCGAGTATACCGTTCAGCATCAACAGCCGGTATTCATGGTAGCGCATGACAACACAGGTCTGGACCACTTCCCAGAGCATGATTTCCTCGGCAAACGACGAAAACAAAATTCTGGGTTTGACATTGTGCTCGGCCAGAAAAAGTTCGAGAATAATGAAAATCGGTCCCGGCCATGCTGCCAGCCGAACATTGTTCAACTTGGCGATGCTGTCGATTCCGTCCTTTTTCAAGGTGGCAATCCCGGTCGAAGAGTGCTGGCAAGTCTGGCCGAAGCTGATCACATCCGGATTCTGATCATGCAAAATGATCGCCTCCGGCAGCGTAATCAGGACAATATCGACTTTGCCCGAGGTCAATGCCGGCAGGATATCCGCACGCGGCGCCCGCTGGTCAACGGTTACATCCAGCCCCAGTTCCTCGTAATACCCCAGTTCCTTGGCCATATACACGCCGGCAAACTGGGCCTGCTGTTTCCAGCTCGTCCACAAAGTCACCTGACGCAATTTCTTCGGCGCCGCCTCCTGGCCAAACACCGCTATGCCGAATAAAAACAGGAACAGATATGCTATTCTTCGCAACATTAACCGATCTACCTCGAATATTATTTTTATATAATATAACATATAATATAACATGAAATTGGCCTCCTGCAATAGACTTTTCAGGAATTTATGCATTTAATACAGTTTTGCGTGCAATAAAAATGCCGCGGCAGAAGCTGTCGCGGCATGATTCATATCCTGAAAAAATATCATTATTTCTGCAGAACCATCAGTTCTTTGCCTTCGGCGTCGTAGAAATAAAGCTTACCGGCTTCGATCTTGAAAGACGCGGTGTTATTCAGGGCGGTATTGAACAATTTTTCAAAAGCCATATTTTCTTCCGGGCCGGCTTTCATGGTGCTGATCATTTTGTCGAACTTGATTTTGCTGTCGTCTTTGCTGACAGTGAACTGTCCGCCAATGGTATTGATGCCGGTATAACCGGAGATGCGGCTTTCGTCGCGGAAATCGATAGCGGGCTCCCTGTCGAGCTTCAGGACTTTTTCGGCCCCGGCCAGCTTGACCGTCACCCATTTGCCGAAGAGCGGACAACCGGAAGCAGCAGCCTCGGGCGCGACTTCGACCGGAGCGGGTTCCACGGCGGCTTCGGCGGCTTTTTCCACCACGGTGGCGGCTTCGGCGGCCGGAGCGGCGGGCTCAGCAGCGGTTTTGGCTTCGGACTCGGCGCAGGCGGCGGAGAGCTTTTCGAGCCCTTCGGCCAGCTTGGCGTCTTTATCGCATTTAGTTTCCTTGTCGCAGCTGACAGCCGTTTCTTCGACAGCCGGAGCGGCATTTTCCTGCTTTTCACACTTGGTGGCGCAATTGCATCCGGTGATCACCAGCAAGCCCGACATCATAGTCAGGACCGCGACAATACCAACGATCTTCTTCATTTCTTGTCTCCAGTTTTATCTTTAACTTTTATAGGAACATATATATCAAGCTGGCTATACCCCAGGGCCCTGCGGGCCTCCGGCGGCGTAACCACATGAAACATGGTATAGTGATTCGACCGTTCATCGAGTTCGAAACAACCGCTGTTCCGGACCCATTTCTTGATGGCGTTATAAACCCGCTCGCCATCGTTATCGTCCTCGTCGCGTGAAATCGCCACCGCGTACAAGCCGCCGTCGAAATCAAGCGCCCCGAAACCATCCGCCACGGTATCGGCATCGGGACAATAGTTCCAGACCAGTTTCTTGGCTCCAGGATCGAACCACATGAAATCGCGGGGGGTCAGCTTCTGAGGTTGAGCGGAGAGCCACGCATCGAACCGGTCGATGTTGGCGTCACCAAACGTGCCGGGTCCGGACGTGACAAATTTTGTCGCCGGAACCGCAACAATTCTTACCCCTGCGTTGTTTTCCATAAATTCTTCTTCCGCTTAAAAAAAGTAGAATAGTATTAAATTAGCACCTCTTCAAGGAAAGTGCAAACCTTAATGGAAAAATCCGCAAAACCCAATCCATACTGGACTTTATTGCTGTAATTAACTTTGATTCAGCTATTTACCTGAGCCAATCCCGAATATGACAATAAAATAACATTACCAAAAAGTAATTATTCTTTTACTGCACCAGATTTTTCTGGCGGTAGATGCGGGGGGAGAGGCCGAGCTGTTTGCTGAAAATGCGGCTGAAATAGTTGCTGTCGTCAAACCCCGAGGCTTCGGCGATTTCGCTGATGCTCATGTCGGTGGTGCGCAGGAGTTCGGCGGCGCGGCGCAGGCGCAGGCGGTTGCAGTAATCCAGCGGCGTCGTCCCCACCGCCTGTTTGAAGGCGCGGCTCAGCGTGCTCTCCGACATCCCGGTGGAGGCGCTGAGCTGTTCGATGCTGACCCGGCTGCGGTAATTGCTGTGCAAATACACCATGACTTCGCTCATTTTCAACATCTTCGGCGGTATGGCCCGGTCGGGCTCCTCGTAATAACGGATCAACAGCGCCGCCAGCTGCATGAAGCAGCCGCAGACCAGCATCCGGTAGCCTTTGCGGCGCTGCTGGAGTTCGCTTTCCATGACATCCACCAGCGCCATGACGGCGGCGAGCTGCTCCTTCGTCAGGTGCAAGTAACCCGCGGCCTCGTACTGCGCGCGAAACTCCGGTTCCAGCGTAAAGAGCAGGTGAAACGCCGACGACATCGGCAGGTCCAGCAACGACAAATTCATATTGTCCGGCAGGAACAGGATATTGACCAGGCAGAGTTTGCTGGTGTCGCGGTAGCCGTGTTCCACCGAGCCGTTGATGACAAACACGTCACCGGCCTTGATCCGGTGCTCGGTCTGCCCGGAGAAATGAATCCCCTCCCCGCCGTAGACGATCACCAGTTCCGAAAAATCGTGATCGTGCAGCGGAAACGGAAACTGCGGCGAACGGCGCAGCACGTTCAGCGGTTCGGCTTCGGGTATGAAATTGTCTTTGCTTAATTTGGTCATATCCATATTATGATTCCGGAAAGTCTGTTTTTCAAGTGAAATTTGCCGAATTCGATTTGATATTATGCGGATTGCAGCGCAAATTATATAAAAGGATTCATATGCTCAATTGGCTTAAAATAAAAAATCTGGCGTTAATCGCTGCCGCCGACGTCGAATTCGGCGAAGGATTGAATGTCATCACCGGCGAGACCGGGGCGGGAAAATCCGTCCTGCTCGGTGTGATCACGCTGCTGCTCGGAGCCCGTGCCGACAAGGGAAGCATCCGTTCCGGCGAGGACCGCTGCGAAATCTCGGCGGGGATCTCGCTGAACCCGGTGATCGCCGGGTTGCTGACGCCAGAACTCAGCGCCGCCGGGATCGCGTTTGACGCCGCCGCGCCGGAAATCCAGCTGCGCCGCGTCATCACCCGCACCCAGAACCGCAATTTCATCAACGACACTCCGGTCACGCTGGAAACGCTCCAGAAGATCGGTTCATACCTCGTGGACGTCCACGCCGCCAACGAACATCATTCGCTCTTCAGCCGCTCGTACCAGCTGCAGTTGCTCGACCGTTACGGCAAGCTGGAAAAGGAACGCGGGGCCTGCGCCGAAATCTGCGTCAAGCTGAAAGAACTGCGTGAGCGCCGCGAGAAACTTTTTGCCGACATGCCCTCCACCGTGGAGGCGGAGCACCTGCGGCTGATGGCCGAGGAAATCAACCGCGTGAGCCCGCAACCGGGCGAGGACGAACAGCTTTCGGCGCGTCACAACCTGGCGGCCGATTCGCGCAAAATCATGGAACTGTCGTCCGCCTCGGTGCGGATGCTCAATGAATCGGAAAACTCCATCGCCGACCAGCTCGGCACCGTTTACCGTCACTTGCAGGATATGCTGCGCAATACGCCGGAACACGGACAGGAAATGCTGCAGCTGTGCGACCAGATCAACGACCTGCTGCGTGAGTTGGCGATCAATATCGAGGATTTCAGCAGCAACGTCGAGATGAACGAAGAAGAATTTGCCGAGCTGGAATCGCGCCTGGCGGCGTTGCAGACGCTGAAACGACGTTACGGCCCTACCCTCGAACAGGTTTTCAACACGCTGCAGCAGGCCGATGAGCGGCTGCACGCGTATCAGAATTCGGAAAAACTGCGGCACGAGCTCGACGCCGAGGAAGCGGAGCTGAAAGCCGAGCTCATGAAGCGCGCCGAAACCGTGTCCGCCAAGCGGAAAAAAGTTGCCGCCGAGTTGACGAAACAGGTCATCGAAAAGCTGAAAAAGCTCGGTTTCCTGCACAGCGGCCTGAAGATCGACTTCAGCAAACTCGAGCCCGGCGAGAGCGGTTTCGACCGGATCGACATGTTGTTTTCGGCGAACCCCGGCGAAGAACTGCAGCCCCTGCGGAGCATCGCCAGCAGCGGCGAACTCTCCCGTGTGATGCTGGCCCTGAAAACCGTGCTGGCGGACGCCGACGCGGTGCCGGTGCTGCTGTTCGACGAAATCGACGTGAATATCGGCGGCGAGACCGCCAATCAGGTCGGGCGCGAACTGAAAGCGCTGGCGGCCACGCGTCAAGTATTGTGTATTTCACACCTGGCGCAGGTGGCGGCCTGCGCGCACCGTCACTACGCAGTGGAAAAAGAGGTGATCGAGGAACGCACCTTCTCGAAGATCATCCTCCTGAACGCCAAGGCGCGGCTGAACGAGCTCGCCCGCATGCTGGGCGGCGGCAAGGCCGCGCTGGCCCACGCCAAAGACCTGACCGCCCAGGCCAAATAATTTCCCCGAATTTCTGCTTACTGCTGCTTGAAAATCTATGGTTTTATAATATATTAATAGTTCATTCAGGGCCGGAATACCCTTGGCCGGGGTAAACCGGGAAAAACAAACCCGAAGAAATCTTTCGAAAATAAGGAAAAGATTTCGTAACCGACAAAGGAGATTGTCATGGCTAAAATCACGATTCAGGACTTGCTGGAAGCCGGATGTCATTTCGGACATCAGACCAAACGCTGGAACCCCAAGATGAAGCATTTCGTCTATGGCGCCAAAAACGGTATTTCGATCATCGACCTTACCAAAACCATGTACCAGATTAACGATGCTTGCAATTTCCTGCAGAAAGTTGTCGCCAAGGGCGGCGATATCCTGTTCGTCGGTACCAAGCGTCAGGCCCAGGAAGTCATCCGCGAAGCTGCGGAAGCCACCGGCATGTATTACGTGTCCGAACGCTGGCTCGGCGGCACGCTGACCAACAACATCACCATCCGCAAAAGCATCTCCCGCATGGCTGAAATCGACAAGATCGTCAGCGGCGAAGACAGCAGCGGCCTGAAGAAGAAAGAGCTTTCTCAGCTCCAGCGCAAAAATGAAAAACTGCACCGCGATCTCGACGGTATCGTCGAAATGAAGAAGCTCCCCGCGGCCATGGTCGTGATCGACGTCTGCAATGACGACATCGCCGTCCGTGAAGCCCGCAAGCTCCACATTCCGATCGTGGCCGTGGTCGATACCAACGGCGATCCCGATCTGATCGACTACCCGGTGGCCGCCAATGACGACGCCGTCAAGTCCATCAAACTGATCATGGACCTTTTCGTCGACGCCATCAAGATCGCTGCCGAAATCAACAAGAAACGCGTTGAAGAAGAGCGCATCGCCAAAGAAGCCGAACGTCAGGCCCGCAAGGAAACTGAAGCCGCCGCCGGCGAAGGCGAAGGCGACGACAAGAAGCAGCAGCAGCAGCGCCGCGCCCCCCGCAGAGACGGTGGCGCCCCGCGTACCGGCGCCCGTCGCGCCGTGAAGAGAGAAGATGCCCCGAAGGCCGAAGCCGCACCGAAAGCTGAAGCAGCTCCGAAAGCCGACGCCGAACCCAAAGCTGAATAATTAACCACACGGAGACTATAATGAACATCACTGCTGAATTAGTCAAAAGCCTGCGCGACAAAACCGGCGCCGGCATGATGGAATGCAAGCGCGCACTCGAAGCCGCCCTCGGCGATATCGAAAGCGCCGTCGACCATCTCCGCAAATCCGGTATCCTGAAAGCCGAAAAGAAAGCCGCCCGCGCCACCAAAGAAGGCAAGTGCGCCGCTTCCATCAAAGACGGCAAGGCCTCCATGGTTGAAATCCTCTGCGAAACCGACTTCGTCTCCAAGACCGACAAGTTCCAGGATTTCGTCAAGGACATTTCCGCCAAGGCCCTGACCATTGAAGCCGACGGCTGCGTCAGCGAAAAGCTCAATGAGATCGAAAAGGAAAACCTGGTCGGCATGATCGCCATCATCGGCGAAAACATGCAGATCCGCCGCGCCGCGCGCTGGATCGTGACCGGCAAAGCCGCTTCCTATATGCACGGCTCCGGCCGTATCGGCGTCATGGTTGAAGTCGACGGCATCACCGACGACGGCGTCTTGAGCGACCTCTGCATGCACATTGCCGCCTTCAATCCGGCCTTCATCTGCCCGGACTGCATCCCGGCCGACAAAGTCCAGCATGAGCGCGATATTGCCGCGGCCCAGCTCGCCGGCAAGCCCGCCAACATGATCGACAAGATCGTCGAAGGCAAAGTCAACAAATGGTACAGCGAAGTCTGCCTGGTCAACCAGCCGTGGATTCGCGACGACAAGACCTCTTTCGCCAAACTGCATCCCAAAGCCAAGGTAAAACGTTTCCTGCGCTGGGAAGTAGGCGAAGAGATCTAAGTCTGAGCCCTCTCAAATTCAAGCCTGACCATTCTCTCGGTCAGGCTTTTTTTATGCTTGCATTATAAAAAATAAGAGAAAATCAATTTATTGCCGTGATTTCGTTCCTTGTAATCATTCACTTTATTTGAGTTTACTCTGATCAGCGCTTTAGCCGGCGCAGGATGAATCCGCCGATGACGGCAGTGAACGGCGCTACCAGCACCAGGCCGAAGCTGCCGATGATGGTTTTGACTGCTTCGGAGGCGACATACGGGTTGTTGATGAAGTCGACCGGGCTGGTGCCCTGGGCGGCAAAGGTCATCATCAGCGTCAGGTAGCCGCCGGAATATGCCAGCAACAGCGTGGTGGTCATGGTGCCGACGACACTGCGGCCTATCCGCAGCCCCGACTGCATCAATTCGTGGCGCGACAGCTCAGGGCGCTTGCGGATAACTTCGTCCATGCCGACTGCCACATCCATGGCCAGATCCATCACCGCGCCGGATGACGACAGGAAAATGGCGCCGATATAGATATCCGACAAATTCAGAAACTGGTATCCGGAATAAAGCAGCGCTTGAGAATACGGCATGACCGCGCCATTGATTTTGAAGAGATGCGTGAAAATATAAGCCAGCAAAGAACTGACGAAAACACCGGCGATGGCCCCGCCGAAAGCAGTAAGTCCCTTGCGGTTGAGTCCGGCTACCAGAAAAATGATAACCGCGCTGAGCAGCGTAACCGCCGCAAAGGTAATCAACAATGCGTTCCAGCCAAGTAAACAGAGCGGAATCACCAGTTTCCAGATGACCAGGCAACTGAAAACAAACGAGAGCAGAGCGCAGAATCCGGTGAACCGACCGAAAATGATCAATAATATGCCGAACAAAGCAAAAAGAAATACGGTATAGCCAATGCGGTAATGATCCTGCGCGTTCAGGGTATAAGTCGCGGGATCGATGTCATCCAGTATTCCCACCAGAATCGTATCACCGGGATGAAACAGTTTATCCAGCTCCATTTGAGCCCGCAGGATATTGGCCGCGCGGAATTTTTCGCCTTTCCACCTGCCGCTGAGAATTTCCACTTCCAGGGACTGGGAACCTTTCAGGAGAATACCGAATTCCTGTACGTCGGAGTTGTCGGCAGTGAGTACTCTGGCGCGTTCCTTGCGGCCGGGCTGCGGGTCGGCTTTTGGAAACAGGTCCAACCGGTACAGGCCCAGGCAAAGCAAAATCAGCACGGCCGCCATCACCGCATCACGCCGGGCAATCCGTGGCTTTTTCCACATGAATCAGCGAACCACCTGTTTCAGGCGTTTGGCGATATCGGTATTGTCGATCATGTTGGAAAACAGCCGTGCTTCGGCACCGTACGCGGTGGTGCTGACCGGCAGCGCGGTGTGAGCGCCGGAAGTCCAGGCGACAGACGATTTATTGTTCAACAGGCGGATCATCGTATCCGGCAAGACAGTACCGCCGGTATATTTGCCGTCTTTGATTTGCCTGTCAAAGGCGTTTTTCAAGGTTTCTTCCTCGCTTTCGGTCAAGTTCAAACCGCCTTTTTCGCGTTTGCCGTTATCTGCAAATATCAACCCGGTCATTTCAGTAATCAGCGATTTTGCCTTCGCCCAATCGGGTTTTTCCAATTTTCTGAACCGGCGGTTCATTTCGTCGCGGGAACATGTTTGCGCGCTTAATTTTTCGATATAAGTCTGATATCCGGTACCGGCGAACCCCAGAGTCAAGCCACCGGTTTCGTGGTCGCCGGTAACGACGATCAAGGTATCGGCGGGATGTTTCCGCGCAAATTCATAGGCTGCCTGAACGGCATTGTCGAATCCGATCACTTCGCGCAAAGTGGTGGCGGCATCATTGGCATGGCACATCCAGTCGATTTTGCCGCCTTCGACCATGATGAAAAAGCCCTTCGGGTTATCCAACAGTTCAATCCCCTGGCGGGTAAAGTCAGCCAAAGTCAAATCATCCTTGTCCATATCGATTTCATATGGCAGATCGGCTTTCGCCCCGACGGAAATCACTTTGCCGGTTCCGGGCTTCAGGGTCCCGAATTTTTCTTTGCTGCGGCTGACGGTATAACCAGCCGCTTCGGCCAGCTTATAAATATCGCCCTTGTACATTTTGTCTTTGCCATGGTCATGTTTATCAATGCCGCCGCCGCCGAAATAGTCGAAATTGGAGGCGATCAGGTCCAGCCCGATCTGGTAATAATTACTGCGGCTGGTATTGTGTGCGTAAAACGCGGCCGGTGTCGCATGGTTCAAGGTGACCGAGGTGATGATTCCAACTTTGCGGCCATGATCACGGGCGACTTCGGCCACAGATTCGAGCTTTCGCTTGCCCTCGGCATCCATGCCTATGCGGCCATTATTGGTTTTTTCTCCGCAGGCGATGGCGGTACCGCTGGCTGCCGAGTCGGTAATGAACGAATCCGCTGCCTGTGTGCTGGTGATGGCCTGATGCTCGAACTTGTTGATCAGCAGACCGGGCTTGCCGGAACGCTTCTGGAACTCCTCGGTCATCATCCGTTGCGGTATCGACATGCCGTCGCCGATAAAAAGGAAAACATATTTGACCGGCTTGACTTCTTCCGCCTGAACCGCAATCAACAGCAGTGCTGCCATTGCGGACAGCAAACCAAAAATTCGATTTTTCATATTTCTTTGCTCCTCCTATAAAATTATTCTTCAAACAACAGATCCGAGCTGATGTCTTCGCCCTTGAATACCCAGGCACCTGCCTGTTTAGCGGTACGGCCATACTGCGAACGGAAGTTCCCCTCGAGTTTCAAAGAGGCGACAGCCGGGCCGGGTCCGATCGAACAGACCAGAATCGCCGATTTACCGCTACTGTCCCGCAGTCTCGCGGCCACGACTTCGCCTTCCTCCAGCAGCTCAACCGGATATTCGGACATGATATACGGTTCAAGCGTTTTCAGCATGGCAACGACATTTTTCACCTTGGGCCATTCCCGGGTATAGTTATCCTTCGGCAGTTTCCAGGTCCACAAGTCTTCCAGCTTATAAAAAATGAAACTTTTGGCTCCGTAAGCGGCCTCCAGAATCACCAGCGAGCGCATGCCTTCCTCGCTCGGATTCACCGGTTCCTGGATTTGCTTGTCCGTATAATAAACGGCGATATTGGAGATCTGAGGCACGACCCAGGTCGGTAAACCGCTCAACCTTGCCTGTTTCATGGCAAAAACCGCATTAGCCATGGTCTTGTTTCCTGCCTTGAGCGGATAGGGGTCCACTCCGATAATGTCGCAGGACGGCCCATATAACGGCAATTCCTCATATTGATACAAAGCTCCATAAACCGGATGGTTCGGGTCAAGACGGTTAATCTGCCGGCGCATTGCGGCAAGGCGCGGAATTTGCGAAACGGGCTGTTCATCATTGATATACCACGCCAGCAAAGCCGGATGGTCCTTAAGCAGCGAGACCATTTGGGTGATGATTTCGTCCTGTCCCCTGGCCCCATGCCATTCATGCAGCCCGTGCCGCGCCGTGGAGCCGACGTCTTTGCAGGAAAAAATCACTTTGAAGCCTTTTGCCGCGGCCATATCCATGACTTTGACGATTTCTTCGGGAGAATCCTGTTTGCCGGTCTTCAGATACATACTGCTGTAGGGTAAGGCGCAATTAAAACCGGCCTCCTTCAGTTTGTCGATCTGTCCCCCGGCCAGTTCTCCGGTGAAGATCCCCAAAGGCATGAAAGGTTTACCGTTTACAAACGTTCGCCCCAAGTGGTCTATGGATACCGCCGGGGCGGCGGGCGGAGCCACTTCCAGCGGAATTTCAGTCGAATACAGAACCGTCCTGGCCGCGGTATCCAGAAGCATGAATTGAGCTTCATATCGGCCGGAAGGTATTTCAGTCAGCGAAAATCCGGCACGGTCATTTTGCACCGGCATCCGCTGAATAAACGTTGTATCTTTAAGCGACATCCGGACTTCCAATGGTTTACCGCTGACGGTTTTTCCGTCATGGCTGACGGCGACCGTGCATTTGCCGTCGGTAATCGTATTGTATAAGTTCAAGGTATAGAGTGCCCACAGGTTCGAATCCTGTTTTTGAATCACAATATCGTCAAACCATGCCGTCCCCGTTGCCCCTTTCCATATGTACAACGAAATCTCGGCGGTCGTGGCGTCTTTCGGAATCCGGACCGTGTCGGAAACCAGGGTCCAATCGTTGGTTCCGGTCAGGCCCTTCAAATAACGTCCGCTTATGAATTTCTTTTTCCCGTCGGAATCCGTTTTGGAAAATTGCATGGCGGCGGTAGCTCCGCCTCCCTGTGGCGATACGGTCACATTTTCAGTCTTGACCCAAACGCCGAAACGGTAAAATGCTCCCGGTGTCACGTTTACCTTGGTACTGATCACTTTATAATCTTTGGAATCCGTACGTTCATACCTGAGGGAACGGGTGGCGCTCCGCCCGGTTCCCGGTTCAACTTTCGCTCCGGCCTTCAGGCTCCAACCGGCTCCGCCTTTTTCAAATCCCTGATCCTCAATCGTGATTTGAGCGAGTTCTGTTTTCTCGCCGTCCAGCCGCGTATAACCCTCCAGATCGCTATTTCCATAGGCAGTGGACAGGAAGAGCGCAAGCAACGGTATATGAAGAAATTTCATCGGGTATCTTTCCTTTATTGGGTAAGCTTGATCTTGTACAAATTGCCCGCGAAGTTAATGGCATAAACTGCGCCCTCCCCCAGGGCTATGCCGGTAACCGGCGCACCGGTGGCGACCAGCCAGAGCAGTTTGCCGTCATTGACATTGAGGGCATAAACCTTGCCGTCGTCACCGCCGAAAATGACGGTATTGGAATCCGGCATAAGGAATTTGCTTTGCACCGATGGATTCGGCGCAGACATATAATTGACGTTCAAGGTCAGGTTCTTGTCAGGGGTAAAGCGCCAATGTTTTTTCTCCGCGTCGCGGTAATGGCCGAATACCCCGTGGAACGGGCTGCCGGAAACCAGCCGGCGATCCGTAACCGCGAAGGATGTACGCACCCGGTTGATATAGGATACATAATATTTGTTCAGGATTTCGCCTGTTTTCAGATCAAACTCATGAACATGATGATTTATTCCGGCAAAAAGGCTGTTTCCCCTGGTTACCGGAGCCGTTTTGAAGTATTCACCTTTCTGGCAGACTTCCCAAAGCAGTTGTCCGGTTGCGGCGTCATAAGCACGCAGGCGCCCGCCATCTCCTCCCGCGCCCTGAACAACCAGCACGCCATTGGCGGCAAAGTGTTGCCCGGCATATTCGCGGCCAGTGTCGACGCCGTCTTTTTTGCGCCATATTTCTTTGCCGTCCCCGACCGAATAAGCACCGACCGCGTTTGAGCGCCCGGCAAACACGGCATCGCCTTCGGCCGCCACTCCTTGAGCGTATGTGCCGTAAGAGTTTTCCCATAGCATTTTGCGCCACATCTCTTTGCCGGAGCGCAAGGACAATGCGTAAAGGGTTTCGGCGGCGTCGCAGAATAACAGGGTGCCGCCGGCAACAGCCATGTCGCCTTTGACGGAATTGTCGCTTTTGAAGCGCCAGAGAAGCTTGCCGTCAGGGTCATAGGCGCGGACCCCGCACTCGGCGCCGTTGGCATCGTCGGATTCCCCGAGATAAAGAACACCCTGCGAGTACAATATACTGCTGAAATATCCATTGCGGCTACCGCCGTTCAGGACGTATTCCACCATCGGGGTACTGGAGAATTCGCCGAGAGCGGAACCGTCCGCCAGCAGCTCGCCGGAGGAAATGCCGTCGGGAAGTTGGCATTGCCAGGTCCATGCATTCAACCGTTTCAGGTCAAACGTTTTGCCACCGCTTTTTGCCTGAATGTTTTTGATCTCCGGGGAACTCTCATACAGGCTTAGCGTGAGCATATTGCGCCGGTCGACCGTGGCGCATAACCGCGTTGCCGCGAAATAGCGGACCTCACGCTCAAGGGTGCCCTGCCGTTCAAAATTATAAACACTGTAGCCGCCGGCGCTGTTGGAACCGCCGATCGGGCTGGCCTGGCAGAAACAAGCTATGCCGTTGATTTTGGCCGTGGCATTGATGTGATGATGGCCGTAGATATGACCGGTAATATTGTATTTGGAAAAATCGATGACTTTGGCTACGGATGGCTCGCTAAGAATGTTATCATGGCTGAAAATCACGACCGGGGTTTCCGGAGTGAGTGATTCGAGATCTTTTTTGACCCAGTCGAAAATATCTGCTGCGGTATATCCGGGAGCGCGCTTCACCGCCCAGGTGAAACTGTCGCTCCACAGCATTGGCGTTACGATGAAATGGACGCCATTGACATTGAACGAATACCACAGGGGGCCGAGTTCCCGCAGGAAATCCTGTTCGCCGTTTCGTTTCCCGGGCGTACCGGGACACCAATCGTGATTGCCGGGCAGGAAATATATTGGCGTCCCATAGTTTGCTTCCGTGTATTCCCCGGCGGCATAAATCAAGCCTTCCTTGCGGTTTTTGGCGATGTCGCCGGTGATGATCATAAATGCGTATTGACGGCGCTTGAGTTCGGCTTTGATCGTTGCCTGCCAGGAGGCTTCCTTTTCCGCTTCGATATCGGAAAGCTGCAGGAAACAGTCCGGCGCCGAGTGCTTCGTCAATGGAAAATCATAAGCCGTTTGTCCATCAGTGATTTTACGGTAAAACCCGTTTGCCGCCCTGTAGTCGGAGGGGGCGGATATATAGACATATTGCTGCCCCGGACGGGATTTCAGGGCAAACTTTCCTGCGGAATCCGTCTTTGCCATATCGATTCCGTCGGACACCGTGATACCGGACATGCCTTTTTCACCGGCGTCGAACCGGCCATTTCCGTTGGCATCGTGAAAAACCTGTCCGGTGAGAGTCACACTCTCCGCCGCCAGGGCAAAGGCAAACAGGCCGACCAGAGATAATATTCGGATTTTCATGAATCAATTGACCTCGATGATATTATTTTTGTGTACACCGTACTCCAGGTTGATGTCGTCGCGGCCGAGCAGGCTGACATGCCCGTCGAGGAACCCGATTCCGGCACGTTTCCCATGGACGAGCCCGATGCAGTTATTGTCGGTCGCATCCCAGCGCCAGGTCATGTAGGCATGTTGACTGTTTGGCCGGGTCCGGGCATCGGTGAGATACAGAAACCGGCTCGGCGCGGCAAACCGCTTGGTTGTGACCTTGAACGCATTGGATATTCCCCACAGGTCGGTGCCTTCCGGATTGGGCGCGGTACAGGGAATTCCATAGACTCTGGTAAATATCACCATATTGTCCTCGAAATGAGCACTGAAATTATACTCCGGACAGGTCCAGACCTTATCGACCAATCCGTAAATAGGCGCCGGGCGGCTAACGTGTCCGTTTGCGTATTTGTTGCGTACCAGGGTCCGGGCATATCCCTCGTCCGCTGTCTGTCCTTTGTACCCGATATACCAGTCATCATGGTCCGTACCGTATTGCTGAAGGGTCAGCAGATTCTGCTTGAGCTGGTTGACACAGGCACTGGCGCGGGCTTTCTCGCGCGCCTTATTCAGCGCCGGCAGCAGCATGGCCGCCAGTATTGCGATGATCGCTATAACGACCAAAAGCTCTATGAGTGTGAATTTATTTCCCTTTGTCATTTTTTTCTCCTTTATGCGGTTGCTCTTTTTATTAATTTCTGGGCCGGGACCCTGACAATCCGATAGTTCGACACCGGATTCGTCAGCAAATCGGAAAGAAGATTGATCAACTCCCGGCATAATTGTTCATGCGGATGCTCGATGGTAGTCAGCCGCGGCTCCTTGTACGGGCTCACGCCGAGAGCTTCCAGATTATCATAGCTGATCAGTTTGAAATCCCGCCCGGCCTGCAGCCCGGCATTTTCCAGAACCTCCAGTATGCCGAAAGATACATAGTCGCTGACCGAAAAAATGGCCGGACGACTTGACAGTTTCAAATATTTCCCGCCAATGGCGCGGCCGCATTTTTCGCCATAGTCATATTCCTGGCATTCATAGGTCAAATCATCATGCAGAATTATTTCCGGATGGAATGTTTTCATCACATGACGGAAAAGTTTCCGGCGGAACTGATGGGTTTCCGTATCCTGGACACCGGTAATCACGACTTCCTTCACGCCGGTTTCGGCAAAATAGTCAGCCGCCTTCCAGAATCCCTTGAACGGGTCCGGCACCACCTGGTGAAACGGATTGTCCGATACCATCGGTGAATCCATCAATATAATCAGGCGCGGGTAGGCACACAGCAACGGAAGCGTTTCCCGATTGATGAATTCCTTGTTCAGCAGCAAGGCGTCCGTCGAATCCAAGGTCCGCCTCAGGATGGACAGATCATCTTTCTCAATATTTGTAATCATCGATATATCATATCCGCTCTGCTTCAGGAAGTTACTCATCATCTGGTAAAAATGGCCGATTCCCAGGTGATACTCCTTGGAGTGGACATTGAATCCCTGATACGGATAATAACCGATGCGGGCCCCCGGATGATGCCAGGAGCGGCTCTTTGAGACAAAAGTACCTTTGGCGGGAACACGGTACAACACTTTCTGTTTCACCAGTTCATTGATGGCGCGGTTGGCGGTTACAGGGGAGACCCCGTACTTGCTTGCCAGCTTCCGAGTCGAATCCATCGGCGTATCGCCGGGAATCTGCTTCTGCTCAATCGTCGAACGCAACAGATTCACCAATTCAGGTACTCGAAGTATTTTCTGATTGTTTGCATCAACCGGATTCATTGGTCAATTATCATCCTGTAATACTTGCGGTTTCTTTTATTATAATACAGCATACTACAGATAATTTCAATAGCATAATCAAAAAATATATAACAAATTTCAAACTGTACTATATCTGTTATACTTGAAAATCCACTATTCTCCTCCAACCTCATGGCATTAATTGCTCCAGAAGAGCTTGAAGCGGCCGGAATTGCATGGAATACAAACACGGCAAGCTCGAAACGCCTGTTTATTGGGAAGATTGTATTCGGGTATATTGGTACATATTGGGAAAAGAGGAAACCGGCCGGCTACACCGAACGGGTTGAAATGCCGGGTGACAGCCGTACCGGATTCCACGACTTAAAGATATAAAATATTTTACTGTTTCTGTTTTGTCTTTTTGTCGCCAATCAGCAGGTGGATCAGGGTCAGTGAGATTACGGCATTCGTCCAGCCGGAATATATGCTGCCGGCTCCGCCTTCATACGAATTGCCGCCGCCCCAGTTTTTATGCTTCAGGTCATACATGCCGCGCCAACAGCCGTTATAGACTTTGGAGTCGGATTTATCCTGGATCGAGAGAATGGTCATCAGCAGCCGATTAAACAGTGAAGCTATATTGTGGTCATCTGTCACTTCAATTGCCAGGGACAATGCAGCCAGAAACCAATTGTCGGTATAAATCAAATCGACCAATTCCGTCCCGGCGGGAGCTTCACAATGTTGGCTTGGAATCGTGCCGGTATTCGGATTGGCGAATGAAAGAAGATGGTTCAAAATCCGTTCCGTTTCCGATCTGAAAAAATCATCATCGGATATTCGGGCGCCCAGGCTGGCACTGAATAACGCATAACACCATTCGCTCAAGCTCTGATCATCAAGTAAACGCCTGATCGATTGATGGTAATATTTTGCGCTTTCAACATCACCTGATAAGAGCAATGCCGTTACAACGGGAGTCCCCCAGTGCGGCTGACGGATCTCACCAAACCAGTAACGCTCCGGATCGGGCCAGCAGCCGTGTTTCAGCGGACTGCTGCTTGTCAGGCATCTGTTCATGCCGGCTTTCAATTTTTCTACCAGGGCATCAGCACGGAGCTTAAGATCATAAAGCTCATCAAGTTCCGGCCAGCGGTTGCCGATCACAATCATAATGGCGGCAATCCATCCATTGTCGTCAAACCAGAACTCGCGTCCATTGACCGCGCTATGCCAATTCCATACCCCGAAATCGTTGCCGGTCATGCGAAGCCCGCTGCGGTTAAAAAGGTAATGGAGAATTTTATTCCCGATTGCACGATATTCTGCGTCCTTGAAATAGTCTCCCGCCAACAAAAAAAGCAAGGCTGTCTCGAAGTTGCAATCCGGCCGGCGATGTTCAAGGATTCCATAATCGCCATAATCGGAAAGTACAGGAAAAACTTCCCGGATTTTCTCAATGGCGTCATTATTGGCAATTTGAACAACTCTTTCGGCCACTCCCCAGCTTCCATCGGCAGGGTCCATGATCCCGGAATTGATGAACCAATGCAGATTTCGCTGGAGCGTGATTTCAACTGAACTTTTCTGGATTTTCATTCCGAACACCATTTATCAACTTCTTCAACACTGATTGTCGCGACAGCAAGGCAGCGGTCACAGCAGCCATAATAGACGAAGTATTGATCTCCGAAACGGACCGCGCCGTTCGTATAAACCACGTTTGACACAAAACCTTGTTGTTCAAACGGCAGTTCCGGCTGGAGAATCGGTTCCTCCTGGAATTTGATGATTTTCCGCGGATCGTTGATGTCGAGCAGCATAATGCCAAGCGAATATTTTCCGGAGTTATCCTTGCCGTGCCAGAAAAGCAGCCAGCCATGAGAGGTTTCAATTGGAGGAGCACCGATTCCCAGCTTATTTTCATACCAGGAACCATCTTTCGTCTCCAGTATGCAGGTCATATCCTCCCAGCTTTTCAGGTCGGGGCTGAATGATCCCCACATATTCGGCATGGGACGGTGAAACAGAAAATAGCGGTTGCCGATCATGCCCGGCAGAAGGCCACTGGTTCTCTGCTCAAGTTGCTTCATCAGCAGGCCATGATGAGTGAAGCTCTTAAAGTCTCTGGTCGAGGCCAACGCCAACCGGTCGCCGGTATAACCGAATCGGGACATCGATACATACACGATATAATAAGTGTCTCCGATCCGGCTGATCCGAGGGTCCTCGCAGCCGAACTCGCACCAGGGGTTGTTCCTGTCGCGGTCGAACACCGGGAAATCGAGTCTTTCACTGATATCGAAGCCGTTCCCGGAAACCGCCAGGCCGAGCCGGGTGACCGGGCACTTGATGTCCGGCGTCCGCATATCCTCTCCTTCCGCACGGTAAAGCAAATATACCTTGCCGTCATAAACCGCGGCGGCGGCATTGGATACATTGAGATTTTCCCAACGGTTTGCGGTGGGAGTGAGGATGGGATTCTTTTCGTAACGTTTGAGTTTCAAGATCATGGTTCACTACTTGTTTAAGAGTTTACTGAGGTATGCTGGATAGTTTTCACCGTCCATCCGGCCGGGCTTATCGCCTCCGGCGCCAAAAGTTATACTGTCGCCGAAGCAAACCAGGCGCACCGGGGAAATATGGTTTGCCGCCAGAGTATCAAAGAGCAGTTGTGCGATTGCACGATAGCCGGTGGCGACCGGATGTACACCATCTTCCACCTGCCCATTGACGGGATTCCGGAGGTAACTTGCGGCGCTTTCGCCAATATTGCCGTTCTTCTCGAAATTGCGGGCCACATCCGCCAGGATCAAATTTTTGCGCTTGGCCAACTCGCGGACCGCCTGATTATAGAGTTTCACTTTTTCCGAGGGAGCCTGATCGCCGAAAAACGATGCCGGATGCCGCTTGAGGACATATGGATCGTAACATGGCGGAATCGTCATCAATATTACGTTGGCATTTGCAGCTTGAATCCGGTCCGTCAGTTTTTCGAGATTGGTGATGGCCTCTTTCAGAGGGATGGCATTGCCGGAGTTCAACATGTCATTGGTTCCGGCCATGAGGATCACCGTGTCCGGTTTCTGACTCAGGACATCGCGCTCCAGCCGTGCCAGAAGGTTTGCGGTATTGTTGCCGCCGATCCCTGCATTGGTCACTGCGGCCGGTGGTGGTCTCCGTAAATGAACCGTACCGAAGAATTCCGGCATGGCATAGAGTTCCTTCGGCAACCGTGCCCAGGCGGAAGAGGTCCATTGCCCGGCAGGCTCGTGGTAGCGCCGCGGACGGTTCCGGCAGGCGTTCAGCATCAAGGTGTCTCCACCAGGCAATACACTTCGGGGGACCGTGATTTGGGTTTTCCATAATTTTCCGTTTTTATCGATATTGCTTTTGGCCGTGATGCCGGAGAGTTCACCCGCGTCGATCATTCCTCCGGCATTGACGGCAATGCGGTCCAGTTTTTTGTTTGCCGGATGATAAAAATAGAGTTCCACGCTGTCTGCGGCATGAACCCATTCACCGGACTGAGGGATGATTGAATTGATGTCCGGCTCGTAACAGATAAAGTCAAAATATAATTTATCTGAATCCTGCCTGATCTCAAGGCGGGTTGACGGAATGGCTTTTTTCAGTGTGACAAGCTCCCTGAAATCGTCGATCAGGGCCGGAGTGCCATCTTCAGGTAAAATAACCGGTGCGGGAACTTTGGTTAGTTTTTCATTATTTTCGTTATCATTTGTGATTGTTTCGCCCATGATGTTGCTATCCGCATCGGAATATTTTTCGATTTTAAGTTCCAGTTTCCTACCTTGCAGTACGTTTGCGACCAGTGCGCTTACAATACACTCCCCGCTCCAGTCTTCCGGGGCATACTGCTGCAGGTCCACTGCAATATTCGCCTCGGGCCTTTGCTGTATCCAGTTTCCAAGTTTAACCTGCCGGTCCGGTTTCCTGCCGGTACCATATTCAGGAAGCTGCCAGGCATATTCCACCATGCCCAGATCCATGGCCACGCGCTTGATATATTTACCGCCAACCGCATAATCGACCAGAATCCCGGCAAACGCAGAAGCCCAACTCTTGCGGCGCTCGATACAATAGCGGGTGGCGATATCACTTGATGCTTTAATTTTCAAATATCGCGTTTTTTTGAATTCAAAACCGGCACTTGAATAATTCCACAACGTCTCCGGGCGCTCCTTGATTTTGGCGATCAGGATCAGGCTGCCGATATCGGCTTTTTCATCCTGCCCTCCGCCTAAGGCTACCCCTTGAATATCCGGATGATTAACCTTGTTCAAAACAGCTTTCGGGCGGATGATCTTTGGTATTTCCGGCAGCGGAACGGGCTTGGAGTCTGTGATATTGAGAATGGCCTCCGCCAGAATTCCTGCGGCATTTTCAATTTTCAGCTCATATTGCCCTTGTCGGGCCAATTCAGGAATTTCAACTTCATCAGTCAGTTTGCGGGTCATGATCAATTGACCATCACGGTAAATCGATACGGCAGTATATTCATCCGTGCCGTCGGGCAGCGAAATCTTCAAGGAACCGCCGGGTTGAACGGTCGGCAGGGTGATTGGTTCCGGCTTATTTTGCGAAGAAGCAGATGCCAGTTTCAACTTGAAGTCGCCATTTGTCTCGATTACGGCAAACGCCGTATTTTGAGCACGGAACAATCCCTTGAAATTGCCGCCGGCAGTGCCACTCAATCGCTTGCCGGAAGGCAGTGCCACAGCCACCTCGATTATACCGGCCCCGGCCCCTTGCTTGATCGAACCGGAAATTTCATTTGGAGCATCGGTAGTTTCGACACTGATTCCGGGCAAAGTCGGCAGGCGGAGTTGTGTGGGCAAGCCGTCCGCCGCCAGAATTACAGCCCGTGAATTGCCGGCCGAAATGATGCTTAACAGCGGAGATTGGAGCGGAATGTTTATCTGGCCTGTTTTCTTTCCCAGGTAAGTGTGCCGAATGGTATGAGAGAGTTTCCAGCGATGCCGCCGCCAGGTATCGATTTGTTGCTGTTCGGTGAAAATATCCCGAAAGCCGGTGGGATTGACCAGATTGTTCTGCCACAGAAAACGATCGGCAATTTCAAGCTCAAAACGAGAGTCTTTTTCTTTTGAGGGTATCAGGGAATAAATGGTTGAACCACCGCGCTCAAGCTCAAAACCCAATATGGTCGAAGCAGGCGAATCAAGCATTGAACCGGGAATAATTCTTACGGGAACGGTTTGAAACATTTCCCGCATCGTCGTTAAATACGGTGCTTTGACGGTCAAAAAGTTCGGCTCGACAACCGATAACCCCGCGCACTCAATGTGCGGCAACAGGCCCAGGCCGATGCAGATATTGCTGTAATAGGGATCGCTTTTCCCCCAGTAACAGGGGATGACGCGATGGCCGGGATCGAACTTCTCCTGAAGTTTGCCGCCCCAGATTCTGGCGCCGACCAGAGCCGCATTGTTACGAAATGCGTCCAGTGCCATTTCCGCGATGCCGCTGTCGGCAATCGGATTGGACTTGAAATTGAAAGAAACTCCGCCTTGGCCGTATTCAGCCGATAACCGGCGCATATACCGGTAAAAATCCTGCCACTGATAATCCTGGTCGACCGTTCCGCTCTGCCAGTCGATCAAAGGCGCGCCTCCGTGCCCGCCATCCAGATATACATAGTCGACCCCATATTTGGAAACCATGGTTTTATATTGTTCAGCCAGCTTATCCCGGGTTTGCTGATTGTTCATTTTGCGTTGAAACGACAATTCAACTCCCGGATAACTGTTGAAAATCTGGTCATTTCGATTGCGTGAAATGGCACTGTCCGGATTATCCCGGTAAAATTTCGACTCCGGCGCAATTGTCCACAGCCAGGTATACAGCGCCACCTTTACGCGCGGCGACAATGCCTTCAATGCCTTGATCAGTTCCATATATTCATGATCTTCGGTCCATGCTCCCCAGATGTTGAGGAAACGTTTGTCTTCGCCCAAATCACCCCAGATAAACGGCTGATTCAATATCACCATGATATCACCGCGATCCGTCAAGGCCAGCAATTGTTTCAGCTGCTTGACCGCATCGCCCGAAAGCTCCGGCCGCACCCAGATTTGCGTAAGCACGTTTGCCATCCATTCCGGCCGCTGAATTTCCGCATAGGCTTTTTTAACTTCATCCAATTGCCGGTAAGCCGCCAGGAAGTCCATCTCACTGCCATTGTAGAACAAAATTTTCGACTCGCAGGAAACACCTTCGGGTGTATGCAGCGGCAGGGTCGTGACCGGCAGTTGGACTCCATCAGGATGGTATATCAGAACATTGCCGGGTTCATAAATATAAGCGGAATGAACCGGCCACACAAAACGGTTGTTGACCCGGTAGCGCAGCAAGGCGACAGAGGACTCCGGCCCGGCTGGTTCAAATGCCGCCACCGCATGGGAAACTCCGGAGCCGGATTGGCGGGCCGGCAGTTTTATCGTATTTAACTTTACCCGGGGGCTGTACCAGGGATCACCGCCGGTCAAAACCAGGTTTTGCCGCCTTGCCGCCGGGAAGATCAAACGCTCAGCAGGAGTGACAAAACGATAAATCCCGTCGTTTTTTTTTGACAGGAAAGTCAATTCCTTGGTAAACTCGTTTGCTTCGGCGGTATATTTTTTAATGATTTTAACTTCCGGGTCAAAGGCCGCTGTACAATGAAATTCGATACTGTTCTCCCCCTGGCGCTTTACCTCGATCGCTTTATCGAAAAGACCGTCGAAATTCCGGTCCTGTTCCTTGACTTGCAGCGAATAAAGAGTGCGCAAGGAATCGATCAGCAGTTTGCCCGATGAATCGGCAATACCGAATAATTCACCGTTCCGGCGCGAAAAGGAATATTGTCTGCCGTGTGCTTCAACCGTGATCAACTCGGATGCAGCCGGACGCAGAGCTTCAGCCTGCGGCTCAACTCGCAGAATCCGGCCGGAACGCTTGAAACGGTCAAACTCGGCTGCATCGGAAAAATCTGCCGCCATTTCAGTCCGGGTACCGGATTTTCCAGTCAGAGTGTAACTCAAAATATTCAGTTGAACGCCATCTGAACCAACCGGCACGCTGAACATAATCGTATCAATCGCCGGAAGCGCGGTGTTGAAAGGTAGTTCTTCGCTTTTTTCGCTTCCATACGCCAGGGTGAATTTACGGCTGTTGTTATCGCATTCCAGACCAATCTGTTGCTGATTTTCGTTCCCCATTGGGAAAAGAGTTTTGTAGCCGGTTTTGTCATGGTATCCGACTTCGCGTTTTCCATCTTTACTGCGCAATACGATTCTCAATGCAGTCGCGGTATTTTCCTTTTGAACAAGCAAATTGCATTCGAAATCATTTTCTCCCGGTAACAGAAAACCGGCCGTCAATAACAATTTTTCCCCGTCTTTCATCCCGGGAACAAGACTGCGGGTAAGGTATCCCGGAGTGTTTTTTCCGCCAATCACAATACCCCCGCTCTTGAGGGCTGCGGCCGCAGCCGGCTTATCCGATAATTCGAGTCCGATGCCGCGAAGAGATATCGAACTCTCAATAAACGCTGGCGTCAAGGTAATACGCACATAACGGGCCTTGGCACTCAAAGGTTTGCTTTGTACCTGATAAAGGATTTTTGTCTGTTCACTTGGAGACTGCAGGGCTTCGACAGGCGTCCACGTGTTGCCGTCGCCATCCCGTACTTCCACCAGAGCCGTGGCAAAATTGGCCGTGGGAATAGCGTTGGCGGTTAGCGTGATCTTATGCAGGTAATAACTTTTTTTCAGCTCAAGCTCCAGAACCACTTTTTCCGAAAAAGCCGGGAACGCAAAATCTTGTGTATTGTCCGGTTTCGTCAGTTGCCTGACCGGAGCCTTTGTTGAGGATTCCGGCCTGACAGTGATATTGACAATTTCGCCCATTGCGATATTCAAAGACATGAATAATAAAATGAAAATGAAAAATCTCACACTCAATACTCCTTTACTCTATAAATTACGCTGTTGTTCTTCAATTTGACTCTTCAAAGGTATAAATGCTGTCGATGGTGGCATAAACACCTGGCGTATAATACGTCCGCAACATTTCCGTTTTTCGCGTAGCGGGAGCCACATGCCCATCCATATAAAGAATGTTGGCAAATTTTGAATGCCGGAGGTGAATCCGGTAATTCGGATCTTTTCCCGTCATGTAAATGACATGACTTTGATTTTTGGTGCTGGAGGTGAACCCCAAAGAGACGTAGGCGGAAAAAACGGTCGTTACCGAATCCATCAGGAAAATTGAATTCCCCAGGTCGGACCCCAGCTTGACATTCATGGCCGTCAGAGAAAAATCATATACCCCTGCCATACCGAAGGTCAGGCTGCTCCACATCCAATAATTGGCATCGTCTTCACTGACCGCGCCCTTTCGGACGCTGAAAGGCGAGTAAGCCGGACACATCATCGCGCTATAGTTCGTCAGATATCCATTGTTGTACAATATTCGGCCCCAGGTGGAATTGACGCTGGTCGCTTTGGGCCAGTATCCATTGAAATCATCTGAATAAGAGGCCAGTGGAATAAAACATTGGCTCAAGTTGTTGATGCAGCTGGTGGCCTTGGCCTTTTCCCGGGCTTTGTTCAAAGCCGGCAATAACATGGCTGCTAAAATCGAAATAATAGCTATCACAACAAGAAGCTCAATAAGAGTGAAAATAGATCTCTTCATCAAAAAATCACCACCTTTTTCATAACTTTTCATACAACTATTCCTTATTTTTACTGAAGCGCTTCAATAAGATGAAATTTTTTATTTCCGATACTTGCAACAGGATTCCCGTACAATCATCCAGGGTTCGAAGTTCGGCGTCTCTACCGGCTCTCCATTAATCAGTTTCAGCAATATCTCCCCCGCCTTCTGCCCCCGCAGATAAGTTGGCTGCCCCACTGAAGTTAATGCCGGCAGTGAAACCCGCCCCAGATCCAATCCGTCGATCCCTACGATTGAAAGCTCCTGAGGCAGCTTCCAGCCGTATTGAACCGCCGTCCTGATCAATGCCACCGCGGCAATGTCACTCTCGACAATTACTGCGCTTGGCCGTTTTTCCAGCGAGCACAACCAGTTAAACAGTTCCACACCAATATCAAAATCATAACGCTGGAGCTTGCCGAATACCTGGCATGGTGTTTGCCCCAGCACGGACCGGATACCTGTGAGCCGGAGCGAAGATTCCGGCCCCGCATAGGCAATTTCCCGATGCCCGAGGTTCACCAGGTAATCGGCGGCCAACTTTCCGACTGCCACCGGATCGGTGCCAACGGAAATAACCCCAGCCAGCGATACAGTCATCATAACCGCCGGTAACTGATTTTTCAATAAATTCAGGAATGGTTCAGTTGAGCTTATCCAGTCCCCCGCAAATACCGCAACCCCTTCAACCCGGCGCTGCAGCAGATACGAACACTTCTCCGGCAACTCATCGATATTTGAGTAGGATGCCAGCAAAATACCGTAATCATGGGCATTCAGCATATTTTCAAGTCCCTGAAGTATTTCAGGATAGAACGAACTGGAAAACTCCTGTTCATCGATAAGCACTCCGATCATAAAGGTTTTTCCGCAACTGAGCCCGCGCGCTCCGATGTTTGGAACATATCCCAGTTTTTCCGCAGAAGCAAGAACCTTTTCCCTGGTTTTTTGGCTGAGCTTTACATTACTCGTCCCCGCCAACACATAAGAAACGGTACTCATCCCCACCTTGGCATCAAGTGCAATATCTTTCAATGTAACTTTCATTCATTCGTACTCAACTTTAATTACTGAAGCGCTTCAATAATATATTATACCGCAATTTCAGCAAATGTCAATACCCTGATGATAAAATTTCCAGAAATGGAAAAATAGAAAATCATATATCGTACGCGGATTGGTTTGCGCGGGGTGTGGTAAATAGTTTGCACAGATGGTTGCGGATTTGCGTAAACCGTTTGTCAGGGAAAGCAAGAGGAAAGCCTGACCAAACCCGTCTTCAGGCTAGGAACAGATAAAGCCTCTATCTGGCTTTTCAAGCTTTATGATTGCAATTCGGTATTAGATCAGGGGGTATCCGTTTCGTGCAGCATCCGGGTGATCGCCGGCAAGAGGATATCGGCTAGCATCCGGTAGCCTTGCGGGGAAAGATGCAGGCCGTCGCGGAAAATACTGCGGTCGATCTTGCCGTTTACCAGCAGCCGGGGGCCGGCATCGAGGAAATCATGGTTCAGCGTTGCCAGCTGACGGTTGATTTCGGCAATCGGGTAATCCCCCTCGCGCGGCGGGATGCCAAGGAGGAGAATCCGGGCGCTCGAGCGACGGCGGATCTCTGCCAGCAGGTGGCGGATGCCGCCGACGATTTCCGGTACGGTGGCAACCGGCGGTTGATGCAGGTTGTTGGTACCGATCAGGAGCACGATCAGGCGCGGGTTGCAGCGGAGCTGTCCGCCGAGCGTCACCCGGTAAAGCACGTCCTGAATCATGTCGCCGGTGATGCCATAATTTTCCGCGCCCAGCGGCGCAAAAACTTTTTCCCAGATTTCCCGGCCGCCGTGGTGATGGTGTCCGGCAGGGAACCCCCATAACTGGGTGATCGAGTCACCGAGAAACATCACCGGTACGCCACCGGATGCCGAGGCTTTGCCGCTGAGTTCAGTGCACAGGGGGGCCGACCAGTCCGTTCGTACCGCCGGACGGTAAACCGCTGCGTTATGGATTGACATGGGCGGCTTCCTCGATCCGCTTCAGCCAGGCTTCGACGATGCGCGCGTCCCCGCCTTCGGCATAATGCGTGATATGATTCCGGGCGATGATCTCTTTTACGATAGCCAGTCGCTGTGCCGGGTCATTCTTTCGGGTATAGAAATCCGGCCAGGTCAGCTGCAGATAATAATATGGCAGCAAGAGGAGGTCGATACGGTTCTTCAATTCGCCGGAACCGGCTTTGGCGGCGGCTTTTTCCAGGGTATCCATCGCCTGGTTCAAAAATTGCGGACGGGTGACCTCCGGCCCCTGCCAGTAGGCAAAGGGGTGGATATCCCGCCGTGCGGCTTCCTGGTCCAGCAGTTTGAGGAACGTCATCACTTCCGGCGCGGCCGCTCCGTAGTACAGGCGGACGAATTCATCGCGGATCTGCTGCGGATCGCGGGAGGAATCCCAGAGCAGCTGGGCGATCAGGTATTGGCGCAGTTCGGCCAGTTCCCCGCCGGGACTTTGCCAGTTGCACTGAATCATCAACCCCTCAACGCATCCCTGGGCGGCGTAATATTTGATGTCTTCACCCAGCGCGATCAGGTATGGATTCGGGGAGAAGTAACCGAAGTAATTCACCGCATAATGCCAGATATGAATCCGTTTGGCGATTTTCCGCCATCCCTCAAGATCCGTGCGGGTGGTGAAATCGACTTTGTTGTGGCCGGGCATTGTAAAACTTTTGACCGGACAAGCCAGACCGTGGTTGTAACATCCGCGATGACAGAGACGGATGATGACATTGCCGCGCGGAACCACCGTTTTGGGCGGTTTGGTGGTATGCTGGTAAGCGAGGGTCGAAATCGTCACGTCGGGGTATTTCGCCGCGACCTGCTCCGCCACCGCATTGACGAAGATGATGACCGCGCCTGACGGGCTGCCTTCCGCGAGGTTCAGCGCCAGACACTTCTCGCATTCGCATCCTGTGCCGCCGGTTCCCGAATCCATTTGCGAGAGATCGATGGTTTTCAGTTCCGGGTGAGCCTCGATGTATTTGAGGAAGTTGGCGATGACGATGGACAGTACCTCGGGGTTGGTCAGGCACAGTTGCGCCCCGTCCCAGCTGTCTTTGATGCGTTTGCCGTTCCGCAGGCTGTAATATTCGGGGTGTTCGTCGAAATACTGGCCGGGCGGCAGATAATTGAACATGGTGTGCACTCCCCGGATCGAAATCTTGCCGCCAACGCTTTCATCGACATGATTGGAATCTCCGTTCAGATGCTGTGCCAGCGAGATTTCCTGCCCGTATGCGCCGGGATAAAGGATTTCCCTGCCGAGAAAGGAAGGTTGATGAATATGATTCAGGCGGTCATCCAGAGACAGGGTGGGACTTTCGGGATAATGGGTGACTTCATCCGTCAGGAAACGCACGCCCCAGAAACGCTCGGCAAGCTCGTAAACCGCATAAATTTCGCCTCGTGCATTGCCTCCGCGCAGGAACACGCTGCCGTTGGCGCACCTGATGATTACGCCGTCGTTCTTGACTTTTCCCAGCTCAGAATCCGCAATCACCTCGCGGCTTCCGGCGGTCGGGCCCAGGTGAATCCCTTTTGTGGTCCCGCTTTCGACCACGACCGGCAGTTCCGCGCCGGAAAGTTCCCGGATCAATTTCTGCAGGGCCGCAGAAGCATGTTTTACCGGTTCAGAAGCCTCCTTCGGGATTACGATCACATAATCACTTTTGCCGTCCCGGACCACATCCACGGCCCCGGTAATCATTGTCAACAACATTAAACCTGTCAGAAAAAAAGTTCTCATCATTTACTCCTTGGTAATTTCAATTATTTCATAAATATGGACAGAGGGCACGCGGATATCCAGCCTGCCGTCCTTCCATTGGTATTCCAGCGGGCGGCGGCCGGGTTGCAGGCACACCTGCCGGGGCTCAATTTTGCAGTCACAGGCGATGCGGACCTCCTGCGACAGCGGCACATGCTCCACCAGGTGCAACCGCGGCGTCAGGCAGGGATTCACCGCACGGTTGACCAGATGAAGGTATTCCGTACCGCCCTGCCGCGAACGCCGCCAGGCGATCTCGATGCTGGGCTCCGCTGTCACCGTGAACGGACGCTTTACCGGCAGGAACCGCAGGAGTTTGCCGATGAACTCCCGCAGGCGCGGCTGATGGGTGTGGTAATACGTCCACATGCAGTCGCCGTGAATCGCCGCGATCACGCCTTTTCCCAGCCGCCGCCAGGTTACAGCCGGAAATTCGGTGGTATCTTTTTCCGGCTCCTGATCGGTCATGACGTAACTGTAGACTTCACTGTCGACTGTTTTCACTTTCTGCCAGGTTCCACCGATGGTTGCCGCTTCACCGTCGATTTCGACGAACCAGTCCTGCCGGACGGGCTCCCCGATCGGCTCCACGCCCAGCAGTTCCGGATAATTCCGGGCCATACTGCCGCCGGTAAACAATGCGACTCCGCCATTGCGGACATAGTTTTCAAGAACTGCGATCAGCTCCGGTGTTACACAATCCTGTTCCGGCACCACCACCAGATTATAATCGCCAATCTTTTTCATCAGACGGTATTCGTCATGGATGTCGACATGGTAATGGTTTTCGATCAGCGCGTGCAACGCTCCTTCCGCCGGATAAAACCCCTCGCCCATGCAGAAAGGCTGGGTGCCGTGTTCCAGCAGGTGTCCGCCGCTGTGCAGCACTACCGCATCCGGTATCGAAACAGTGTCGCGGCAATACGGCGCGCGCTCGCGGACAAACGCTCCGACTTGCGCGTAAATGCGGTGCTGCCACCCGACCAGGTGACCGGAGCGTTCCGGGTCGGCATAAATCAGCATCGCCCCGCCGCAGGAGAGCACCTCCGCCGATTCCTGGCTCAGCCCCTCCGCATGCTTGACCTGCCGCCGGATTCCATCGTTCGGCGTACAGAATCCCCAGGCCATCAAGTTCCACGGCAAACCGTGTCCGTCGAGATACCGTCCCTCCATTTCCGCGCGCTCGCAGCCGAAACTCGACATGAAGTCGCCGGAAAGAAAATCGACCGGAGCCTCGACCGGTCCCGGTTGCCGCATGCTGTACATCCAGTTGCTGCAAACCAGGCAATCCGGGGCGGCGGCGTGAACCGCGTCCGTATAGCGGGTTACGTGTTCGACGAAAATCTGCTGGTGAAAGCGCCGCCATATTTTCCAGTTCGGATCGGTACGCGAAACCGGAACCTCCCCGATGCCGGTCCGCCGGGTAAATTCCGCACGGCAGCGCGGGCAGCAGCACTCATGCATGGCCCAGTTTTCGCCGTCGAGCCAGATGCCGTCCACCTGATAATCCACTGCCAGTTCCAGCAGTTGCGGAATCAGGAGTTCCGTCACATAATCGCTCAAAATGCACATCAGCCCGCCCGGCTTGTCCATGCCGAACGCTTCCCACTGGTTGATGATTTTGCCGCCGGGGTCGCGCATCGTCCACTCCGGATGGCGCCGGGCGGATTCATCATCCCAGATGCCCGAGTAATGCACGATCAACGGGATATTCAGCTCTCGCGTTACCTGCCGGTGAATCCGCAGCGCGTCCCGGACGATGCCAGGGGCGGCGTGACCGACCTTGGTCGGGTAGCTGGAAAGCCCCGGGTGCCCCTTGCAGTCGCACTGTACAAAATCGGGCTTCACGAGCAGGAACTGCTGCCGCAGGTTTTCCGGGGTCACTTCCGCGCCCAGATTGTCGTCATCATGCGTGGCATGCAAATCGTAATGCATGCCGAACGAACTTGTTGTTATGAAATTTCTTACCATGCGTCCATTTCCAGTCCATCAAAAGATTTGGTGATATTGGTTACATAATTGGAGTTGGCGGGACTGGTATTGTATTTGACGAATACAAGTACATTGTTCCAGGTCAGGGCGGAACCGTCCCGGTAGAGCACGTTGGCCTTGCCCACCCCATGGCAACCGCCGCCCTGGTAGGCGATGTCGAGCGCATCGGTCATGATCGAATGCAAGCCCTTGTTCGTCAGGCGCGTGGTAGCGTAAGTACTGGAATCGTCCCAGGACGCGCCCCACCAGGGCAGATAGTAGCGGTATCCGCTCCAGGTCGTGTTATTGTCATAGTCAGGGTCCTCGGGAAAACGGCTGTTGCCCGGGCCGCCGCCGCCGGGCGCGGAGTCATAGACATTATTGCTGGGGCAGTTGAAGAGGTTTCTGGCCGTCAGGTACTTGCCTTCGTACAGGTCGCCATGGTTATAAAAATCGGCATTGCCGCAAATCTCGTGGGGTTGCCAGTAGTAACGCAACGTTGCGATCGGCAGGTAGTCGTCGGAATCTCCCGCGTACATCGTGAATCCGGTGCCAAACTGCTTCAAATTGCTGATGCATTTGCTACCCTGCGCGGTTTGGCGGGCTTTGTTCAATGCCGGCAGCAGCATGGCGGCGAGAATTGCAATGATCGCAATGACGACGAGGAGCTCGATAAGTGTGAATCTTTTTCCTTTCATGATTTTTCTGTTCCTTTTGTCATGTTTATTTTCTGGTAAATTCGGATGTCGCAATTGTCATTATCTTAATTTTAACACCATCCGCGAAAATGTCAAGAACCAAATAAGTATATTATATGTTTATTTGACAAAAATCAGCATATTTCAGCTGATATCATATATAAATAAGGGCTATTTCCGAGTCAGGGAGCTGCCGGGGACAAACACGGGTGAAATCAGCATTCCCTCGTGCCGCTGCTGCCGGGAAGCCATGTTTTTCTGGAGCAAATGCCAGGCGGCGGAGGCGATGGCGGTCGGGTCAAATTCGAGCCGGGCGACGTCGACCGGAAAATGAAAGTGCCGGTTGGCATTGGCATGAGTCAGGATGACGAGTTCGTCGGGTACTTTGATCCCGAGTTCAAGAATCGCCCGCGAGGCTACATCGAAAACGCCGTCGTCAAAGAAGAAGATGGCTTTCCGCCGTCTCTTCCCGTTCCACCAGGTCTTGAATTCCTCATAAGCGTTGCGGCAGTCGAATTCCCACGGCACGTGGATGAGGCGCGACAAATCATTGTCCACCAGCTCATACTCCCAGTAAGCATTTTGCGAGGGTTTGCCTTCGGTGTCCGGGCGGTATTGGCACATGACGGCGAAATCGTCATAACCGTAGTCCCGCATGACCTGTTTGGCCATCGAGATCAGTTTGCGGTAATCGAGCGTCACCATATCGGACCGCGGTGTGATTTCGGTAACTACGGACACCCACGGCAGTTGCTTGGACTCGAAAAAATTATGCAGATGCTCGAGCTGAGTCATATCGATCACCCCCACGGCATTTTTCAACAGGATGCCAAGCGTATCCAGATTGTCACCGTACTCGGTAATGATCAACGGCTGAAGATTGCATGCTGAGACCAGCCGGTGGATTCCCTCGGAGAAGGCACGGTAAAAAAACGATTCCGGCGAAATGATCAGCTCGGATTTAATCAGGATACCGATATTTTTCGGGGCGATATGCTCGGCCACGAAAGTACCGAGCTTCTGTTTCCGTACGATCAAGCCGTCACAGGCCAGGCGCGACATCACGTTTTTCAGGGTAACCGGACTGACGCCAAGCTGAAGACACAATTCGCTTTCGCTGGGGAGTTGAGTACCGGGACGCCACTTGCCGCCCAGGATACCGTCATGCAAATATGCCTCGACCTGTGCTGATTTGGAAATGATTTTCATACAAATTTTTCCGAATATTCATGTATTAATTATATAATATACTAATATTGCATGAAAATCAATTTTGTCAAATTTAAATAGATGGCAATAACAGCAATCACGACCAAGTTCAAAAGAGCCAAACAATTTTGCCCGATTTTGCGTATCCGTTACTATGTCCATATAGCGGAACCGTGTTCCACATCGGGACGTTTTCGTATATTTTTGAGGGATCGAGTAGGAGGGGAAATTAAGTGGTTTTCTTAATTTCCCCATCCTCTCACACCACCGGACGTACGGTTCCGTATCCGGCGGTTCCAGCCATGTTAAACTGATTCAATTTCGCGTCCAGTAAGGACTCCAAACCGACATTGTCAAAGTACCGTTTCGGGAATGCCTCGTTCATGTGCGAGGCTCCCGAATTCCACCATGTGCCACGCCCGTTCACTGAACTTTTCCAGGCCCGGTCCGGGGCGATTCCCCGTTCGACCAGGCTGCGTTGGCGGCGAAAGGTTTTCTTTTTTCATGTCAGGCGGCAATGGTTGAGCCTGGTTCCAGTGGAAAAGGCCATATGTGACTGCTTGCTGAGATAAGGCAGCAGATTTATTAAGGAATATTCCTGCCCACTGCCCCAGTAAATGCCGCTGGAGTCCCTGGTCATCATTATCTCCGGCGTAACTCGGCAATATTAAACCAGGCTTACTGGCCGATTACCATCCATTATCATTTTTCCATCTTTTTTGATTGGGAGCCTATTGACAAGATGTATATACTGGTATATAATATATACAACGATATACAACTGAGAGTTTTTTATGGAATTATGTCTTGAAAGCACGCCAATGGTCCCGATTTACCGACAGATTGCCGATGCTTTGCGGGAAAAAATCGTTAACGGCGAACTGAAGTGCGGTGATAAACTGCCCACCGAAAATCAGTTGTCCGAAATGTTCAACACCAGCCGGATGACGCTGCGGAAGGGGCTGCAGATTTTGGAAGAGCAGCAGCTGATCGTTCAGAAACACGGCGTCGGTGCTTTTGTGACGCACGAAATGGGGTACCGGCGGTTTCGGATTGCGATCATGGAAATTGCGGCGCCAAACAGTGAATACGGGGTCGCAATGATCTCTGAATTGATGCATGAATTGAGCGCGAACAATGATTGCGATTTCATTTTTCTGCGGACACGGGATGTTCCGGCGGAACAATTGATGCGGGAGTTCCAGCAGCAGAAATGCGATGGACTGATCGCGATTGCGCCGCCTCCGCCGGTAAGGAAACGCATCTGTGGCAGCATGTTTGATAATATTCCGGTGATCGTGGTGGGCTCCGATTGCCCGGAACTGCGCAAAGCCGGGCGGTTTGTGGTGGATATTTCCCCGGGAGCGATCGGTCAGGCGCTCGATTATCTGCAGGAACAGGGGCACCGGAAAATCGCTTACCTCTCCGCTGCTTGCGAGGATGTTTCGCTGGTGAGCCGTAACCGTGAATTCTTGAAGCTGGCCAGGCAGCACAAACTGCATGTCGGCGAGAATTATTACCGGGCCGAGGTGGTTCCGAGCTGGTACGACGCCGCCCGCAACAACGCCTATGAATTGTGCAAAGCCGCTGACCGGCCGACGGCGATTCTGTGCCCCGGCTCGCTTTTCGCTTACGGGGCCTGGCAGGGAATCATGGACGCGGGACTGCGGATTCCCGAGGATATTTCAATCATTGGATTCGACTGTTCCAAGCATGCCAATCCGCATTTGAGTACCCTGGTCCAGCCGATGCAGGATATGGCCTCCACTGCGGCGGAGCAGCTGCTTAGCTGCCTGCGTTTCAGCCGGAAAACAGACAAAGGGGGGGAACTTTTCCCCGCTGAAATCATCGAACGCGGCAGCTGCTGCCGCATCAATCAATAACAAGGTGAAAAATGAGAATTACCGGGACCTTTCTGGATGAAATAACGCATGATATTCCGGCCCTGAACTGGGATGAAAGCGATTGGGACCGCGACTTCGCCGCCATGCGGAAAATCGGGATCGACAAGGTCATCCTGATCCGTTGCGACCATATGAAGTACGCAGCCTATCCATCCGAAGTTTTGCGCCGGGCCGAGGGAGCGCTGACACCGCCGACGGACCTGGTGGAGATGTTTCTGCGACTGGCCGAGAAACATCAACTGAAGTTTTATTTCGGCACGTATTATTCGGGGCGGGACTGGCTGGGGGCCGCATACGATCCCAATTACGAAAGCGACCTGATGAACGCGGTTTGCGACGAATTCTACGAGCGTTACGGCAAACACAGCAGCGCGTTCGGCGGCTGGTACCTCTCGCAGGAAATCAATGTGGCGGCTTCGTTCAATGTGGTGAAGTGCTACAAGCAGGTCGGGAAACACTGCCGGGAACTGGCCGATGTGCCGATCCTGATTTCCCCCGGAATCAACGGGGTGAAAAACCGCCGGGAAGCCCTCCCCTACGGCAGCCGGAAGCGGCTTTCGATGACGTTGAGCGAGTTCCGCGACGACTGGGAATGGATCTACAGCGAGATCAGCGGCGTTGTCGATGTTGCGGCGTTTCAGGATGGCCACGTGGAAATCTGGGAACTGCCGGAATTCCTGGCCGTGAACAAGGAACTCGCCGACAAATACGGCGTCGAGCTCTGGACCAATGCCGAGACCTTCGACCGGGATATCCCCGGCTGGATGCCGCCGATCAAGTGGGAAAAGTTGTATTACAAACTGGAAGCCGCCAGAAATGCGGGCATCACAAACGGTATTACATTTGATTTCTCCCATTTCCTCAGTCCGAATTCGTGTTATCCTTCTGCAGCTAAATTATTGCGGAACTATTGCCGCTGGGCCAATATCAATCAAGAACAGGAGATTTAAAAAATGAGAAGATGTTTCACACTTATCGAACTGCTCGTCGTGATTGCGATTATCGCAATACTGGCAGCCATGTTGCTGCCGGCGCTGAACCGGGCGCGGGAAGCCGCCAGAACAACGCAATGCCTGTCGAACCTGCGGCAGATGGGACTTTTTATGAACAACTACACCTCGGACAATCAGGACTTTTTCCCGCCGTATTTCCAGACCGCGCTGGCTACCTGGAACTGGGCGTATGGGTTGAATAAGGAAAAATATATTACCGCCAACAACATCTTTTTCTGTCCGTCGTCGCAAAACCTGACCCAGCGTTTCGCCAAGGGGGCGCCGGAGAGCTGCACCTCGCAACCCACCTGGGTGTATACCTACCAGTACATCGAGTACGGCTACAGCTATAACTGGGTGGGGAGCAACAATGGACGCGGCGGCGTTTCCGACTCCGCGACCATGCCCGGGCTGCCGACGCTGAAGACGGGACAGAGCAAAAATCCTTCCAGTAAATTCCTGTTTGCCGATGCCCGCTCGACAACGGTTGACGCCAGCGACGGCAAATACCGCGGTACCCTCGGAATCCGTGACGGCGGAACCTCTTACCGCATGCATCCCCGTCATAACAACGGCGGACTCGAGGGCGGTGATATCAACATCACTTACATCGACGGCCACAGCGCCAAAATACCCCGTTATTTCAGCGGACCCTATGAAACCGATATCGATACTTACTGGAACCCCGACAAATGAAAAATATCCTTCTGCTACTTTGTCTGGCGCTGGCTACCTCGCACGCCGCGCCGCAATTGAGAAATGAGAACGGCAGCCGGGCGGAACTGCAGGGCAATACTGTCCGCAAAACCAATGCCGGGGGGTTGTCCATGCTTGAGTTCCCGCCGGTGGCGGTGGAGCCGGGCAAGAAAGAATACGAAGCCGTGTTCAAATACCGGATCGACGGACTCACCCACGGCGCGCATATCGCCTTTCAGGCGGTGCTGCTGGATGAAAACCGGAAGGAAATCAAGTATTTCAACGAAAGCCTTGAGCGGTTGCAGCTGAAATTCCTGACCGGCGTCGAGCAGAGCGCCTCAGTCGTCATCGACACCGGCGACCATGGCCGATTCGTTCGCCTGCAGGCCACGATCGCCGGGAATCCGATCGAAGTTTATATCGCTGACCCCGAGCTGAAACCTTACGCGAAACCGGAGATTTTCAAGGGCATCTATTCACCGTTCGACCCGGAAGCGCCGCGAGAGGAAACTCTGCAGAAGCTGAGCACACTCAAACCTCTGGAGTCCTGGGTGGAGCGCCGCAACGGCAAGCCGGTGCTGATGGTGAACGGCGAAGTCACGCCGTATGCAGCGTATCGCGGAGATGCGGATTACAGCAAATTCGCGGCGGCCGGATGCAATATCGTCAACACTTTTAACCGCGGCTCGCTGCTGTACCGGGGCGTGCCCTGGGACAAGGAAACGTATATTGGCGACGGCAAATTCGATTTTTCCCGGCTGGAAGCAAATCTGCTGCGCATATACCAGGCAAATCCGGACGCCAGAGTCATCGTGACGGTAAGCTGCGACGCCGACAACGACTGGATGGAAAAGAATCCCGACAGTATTTTCCGTAACGAGGAAGGCAAGCGCGGCATCGCCCGGCACACCGCCTTCCACGGCTTCGGCGAGAGTGTCGACAAGGACAAGCAGCTTTATTGGGCCCAGTCTTACGCCTCCGAGGAATATCAGCAGTATATCCTGCAGGGCATCAAAGCCATGACGGAATTCCTGAGGAAGAGCCCGGCCGGCAATATGGTCATCGGCTTTTCTCTTGCCGGCGGGCACGACGGGCAGTTCGTGCAGTGGCAGTACAGCGACGAACAAGGGCACATGGATTATTCGCCCGCGCACCGCCGCGCCCTGCAGAAATGGCTGAAGGAACGCTATCAGACGGACGCCGCGCTGCAGAAAGCGTGGGGCAATCCCGAGGTGACGTTCGATACCGCCGCCGTTCCGTCGGTCAAGCAGTACCGCAGCAAGCGTCTTTTCAGCGGTCAGGACGGATTGGACCGTCAGGTGACGGATTGCCGCGAATTCGTGTCGATCTCGACCGCCCGGATGCTGAACCGTTTCGGGGAAGCCCTGAAGACAGGTTTCGGACGGCGGTGCGTCATCCAAAGCTGGTACAGCAGTGCGGTCTGGCGCCAGGTCGGGCGTCTCTCCATCGATGAACTGCTGAAGGACGGCAACGTCAACATCCTGGCGCAGGTCAGCAACTATGCGCCGCCGCGCATGCTGGGCTACCCCGGCGCTTCCGCCAACTTCTGCATCGGCGGGGTGAACTTGCGCAATGCGATTTATGTGCAGGAGCTCGACCACCGGACATGGCGCTCGCAGAAACTCGGTTTCTGGAACTACACCGCCGAACCGGCCACGCCGGAGGAATTCCGCAATCAGATCCTGCGCGACGCAGGCTCGGTGTTTGCGTCCGGCGGCTACGGATTTTATTACTACGACATGTTCGGCAGCTGGTACAACGACCCCGAGGCACTGGAAGTGATCAGGGAAACGGCGAACCTGGCGCGCCGGACCGCGCTCGGAGAGCTGAAGGCCCCCAGGACCAAAGTGGCATTTTTCCTTGACGAAAAGGCCCGGTTTTTCAGCGAAAGCGGCTCCGGCTCACTCTCCTACAAAACCTGGCAGATCAGCGGACTGACGCCGGATATTTATTACCTCGACGATATCGCCAATCCGGCGCTGCCCGATTATCAGATGTATGTGGTGCTCTCGCCGCTCACCATTACCGCCGGGCAGGTGAAGGCGCTGCAGAGCAAGGCGCAACGCCCCGGCAAGGTGCTTTTCATGGTGGGCGAAACCGGCGTCAGCAGCCGCGATTTCAGCGGCGGCGCTCCGGTACTGGAACAACTCGGAATGAAGATCAAGGACCACCCGAAGCCCCTGTTCGACCTGGTGGAAGCCAAGGGCGAAGACGCGCTGTTGAAGGATGTCGCCGGACGACTCGGCGGGCGCGGCCTGATCATCCGCAACCAGCGCCTGGTTTTCCCGGACATGGCAGTGTGGAACTCCATCGACGATCCCGAAGCGAAGGTGCTCGGCTATTGGCAGCACCAGAAACTGCCCGGCCTGGCCGTGAAGCGCAGCCCCGAGCGCGGCACGCTGATCTACAGCGCGCAGAATGGCGGGATCTCGCCGGAACTGCTGTACAATGCCGCCATCGAGGCCGGTATCACCCCGCCGTCGCGCCCCGGCAATGCCGTGTATACGGGCAACGGCGTGATCGCGGTTCACCGCCTGACCGGCGAAATCGAGGTGAACTTCGCCGCCCCCATGAAGTTTTTCACCCCGGACAATCAACCTGCGGGTTCCGGCAAAACGCTGAAGATCCCCTGCGCCCCGGCCGAAAGCGCCATCCGGTTGTATACGGAACAGTGAAATGCTCATAACCGTTGAAAAAAGCGAAAACGCCACTCCGGCATGGAACCGGGCTTTGGCAAGAGCCGTCCGGGAAAACGCCGAAGGCGTATTTTTCCCCATGGGAGAATACCATTTCCATGAGGAGGAAACCACGGATCGGTATTGCCATTTTTCCAACAATGACAGCGGGCCCAAAAAGATCGTCATGCATTTGGAAAACCTGCGCGACTTCACGGTTGCCGGAGACAATGCCCGCTTCATTTTTCATGGACGCCTGACACCGTTGCTGGCGGCGGGCTGCAGGAATCTGACGCTGCGGGGTTTCAGCATCGATTTCGCCGATTCGTTTGTGTCCGACGGCAAAATCATTCATGCCGGTGAAAACTGCACCGACATTGAAATTGCCGACCCGCACCGGATCGAAAACGGTGAGCTGCATTTTTTTCATGATGTATTCGAAACGGAATCGCGGCTGCTGCGCTTCATGCTTTTTGATACCGAACGCAATGAACCGGCCGCAAATGCCCGCGACCTGAACTGTCCGCAAGGGAACATCATTGACCTCGGCAACGGCGCAATCCGGGTACCGCTGGCGATCGGCAAAACAGGAGATGTTGTAGTCATCAAACATCAGAAACGCTACAATCCGGGGCTGGTGCTCGACCGCTGCCGTCAGGTGTCGGTCAATGATGTTACGGTTCACCATTGCGGTGGGATGGCGTTTCTGGCGCAATGCTCGGAGGCACTCCACCTGAATGCCTTCAAGGTCACGCCGTCACCGCGCTTCCGGCGCCGGATTTCGGCTTCGGACGATGCCATCCACATGGTCGACTGCCGGGGCCATATCCGCATCGAAAACTGTTTGCTGGAAAATCAGTGGGACGACGGTATAAACATCCACGGCGTTTACCGGCAGCTCCGCTGGCGCAAGGTCGGCGCCACTCCGTTTATCTTCCTCGAAACCCGGCATTTCCAGCAACTCGGCATCGAGGCGGTTCGCCCTGGCGACACGCTGGAATTCATCAAATCCGACACGCTAAAACCGTGCGGCACCGCCGTTGTCCGGAGCGCCTGTCCATTAAACAAGCAGATCACCAGCGTTGAATTCGGCGATCCCCTGCCCCCGGAAGTTTCCGATGGCGACGCCGCGAGAAATCTGGCCCCCGCCGCGGCCAGCGTGCTGATCCGGAATTGCACCCTCCGGCGGAACAAACCGCGCGGCATACTGGTTTCCGGAGTGAAAGAGGCCATTATCGAAAACAACTATTTCCACACGGCCGGGGCGGGCGTCTACATTTCCGGGGACGCCAACTTCTGGTTCGAGAGCGGGCCGGTCGAGGAGGTTCACATTCGCCACAATACCTTCGACCACTGCAACTTCATGGCCGGAGCCACCGGGGCGACTCCCATCGCGATTGTCCCGGAAATTCCCCGCCTGCTGCCGGACTTCTACTATCATGGCAAAATCGTCATTCACGATAATAAATTTGTGGCCGTGAGTCCGAAAGTGGTACACGCGGTCTCGACGGAGCACCTCGAATTTACCGGCAATGAAATTCTCTCCGAGCTCCCTGGCTCCCCGGAGGAACACCTCACCGCGATCAACTGCGGCAAAATTACACTAGAATAGTTTCAGGCCGGAGGTTACCGACCAGGCGGCGAGATTGCTGCTGCATGCTATTTCTTTTCCAGTATACCGAATTCTTTCAAAGATATTTCGCCGCCGCCATCCAGGAGCCTGGTGGCCGTCAGCTTTACCGTCGAAGCCTTTGTGGCCGGAAATTCCACGATCTGCGGAATCGGATTGGCCCGGACGTTCGAGAACTCCGCATCCGCCACGTGCCGCCAGGCGCCATTCACCAGCGCCGCTATGCCGCAGCCCACCGGCGTACCGCCGATGCATTCCTGATCGGGGGTGAAAACGATACCGCTGATCTCAAGAGTTTCCGGCAGTTCGGCGACCAACTCCAACCCGGTAATTTTCACCTTGTCCATGGGTCGATAATTCTCCGGCAGCACGGACACGCTTTTCCGAGAAAAGTCAGGCGCCAGGCAAATCCTCACCGACAAACGACCGGCCTTCCCGGCTTTTATCCGGACAGCGCCGGCCCGGACTTCGTCAAAGCGGCAGATCCGGTTGATACCGATAGACTTGCCGCCGCAAATCTGCTGCCATGCTCCGTCAATCTCGGCTTCAAGTGCCCAGTCGGTCACCTGTTCGCCGTCGCACAAAGGTTCTTTAAGTTCAATGAAATTGAAAACCGCCCCGGGCTTCAAGGCTACCGGCCCCTCCCCGTCCGTCAACGGCAACGCATCATTCAGAAATACGGTGTTCGCATAAAGGGATTCCCGTGCCGCCTTGAATTCGGCCAAGCGCCGGACATCCGCCTCCGGCATGACCCCTTCTTCATTTATAACGACCCCGATATTCATGAAACCGCCCTGCCCGACGGAAGACTCATAAATTTCGATCAACTCGGCTACGCTCTTCTGGCGGTCATTCTCGTTTTCATGATAAAACCAGCCCGGGCGGAGCGGGAAATCGCACTCCGGCGGAATATAATAGATCCCGTCGAAATTCCCCGCGGGGCTGTTGCTGTAATCCAAACGGCCGGGACTGAGCACCCCATTCAGCGGAACGGGGGTAAACGCTGCCCGCGAGTCCCGCGCCGCAAAGCCTTTTTCGTTGCCGACCCAGCGCAGGTCGGGGCCGACATCGCTGAAAATCGTCGCCCCCGGCTGCAATTCGCGGACCATCGACCAGATGTCCTCCCAATCATAATAACTGTCAAGGTCAACGGTTCTCTTGCCGCGGGTTCCGCCATAATAACCGTCGCCGCCATTGGCCCCGTCGAACCATACCTCAAATGCTTCGCCGTAGTTGGTCAGCACCTCGCGCAGCTGGCTCTTGAAGATTTCCAGATATTCAGCCGTCCCATATGCCGCGCAGTTGCGATCCCAGGGCGAAACGTAAAAACCGACCTTGACGCCGTGCCGCCGCAAGGCCCCGCTCAATTCACCGACATAATCACGGTTCCATTTCGTGTTGCGGACAGAATATTCCGTGGTTTGAGTCGGCCACAAACAGAAGCCGTCATGATGCTTGCAAACGATGACCAGTCCATCGAGGCCGCCGTTTTTGCACGCCGCCGCAATCTGGTCCGGGTCGAAATTCGCCGGCTTCAGGACTTCAGGCGGAGTATCCCCGTATCCCCATTCCTTGTTGACATACGTATTGAGCCCGAAGTGCAAAATTCCATAAACCGGGGTTTGGCAATGCATGATCTGGCGCTCGGACGGCCGCTTGGTTTGATTGAACAGCATTTTATCAGAAGTTCCTTTGGGATTGTGAATCATGATTTGAAAGCACCGAATTCTTTTTAATCTAACGCCTGCCGCCGACAAATCAATCAGCCCCCGGATAATTCTTTGATTTTCCGGATATAGCCCCGAATAATGAGACTGTTTTCGCCTTCCAGCGATTGAAAAACATCATTGTGAAGATAATGTAATAAATGAATTTGGAATATAACCTGGCCCAGAAAACCTGCGAGCCCATTACCGGCCATATTGCACATAAAGGTTGATTCATGAATATAATTACGGAAAAGTCATCGCCGGCGGCTTTGAATGCGCGGGAGGAACTGCAGCATTACCTGCAACTATGTGCCGATGGGATATCAGTTGACAATATCGAAGTCACCGCCATTGAATTGAACATATCATCCGATATGGAAGAGGAGGCATGGCATTTATCCTCTGCCGGGGACCGGATTTCAATCGAAGGCGGCTCCGGACGCGGCCTGTTGTATGGAGTGTTTCATTTTCTGGAAAACAAGATCGGCGTCCACTGGTGGAGTCCGTTTGCGGAATACTGCCCGGAAAAGAAAAAGATCGAATTACCGGCCTTGGATGAATGCGGAAAACCTTTTTTCCTGATGCGCGAAATCTGCCGAGGCGAGCAGTTTCCGGATGACAAGGGGAAATTTGCTATCCGCAACCGCCTGAACCGGTCCGGCTTCGAGGAATTCGACGCCACCTGGGGAGGAGCATTCAATTTCGGGTCGCCCGCCTGGGTCCATACTTATCAGAAATATATTTCGCCGGCGGAATACGGCAAGAGCAACCCGGAATTCTTCGCCCTGTGGAACGGACAGCGCGAGGCGACGACACATAATCAATTGTGCCTCAGCAACCGGAATTTGCTTGAGGTGGTCCGGGACAAGATGCAGAGCTTCATTGAGGCGGATGAAATCCGGGCGGCCGAGAATCAGGAAAAACCACCGTTGATCTATGATTTTTCCATCAACGACAGTTGGCAGTATTGTCAATGTCCGGAATGTACGGAAGAAATCCGGGCGGGCGGACATTCGGGACAAATGCTGCGCTTCATCAATGAGCTGGCGGACTGGCTGGCGGAATTCCGGCCCGGGCTTTTTATCTGCGCGCTGGCTTATTACAATACGGCCGAGCCCCCCTTGGACCGGACCCGGGCCCGTGGAAATGTCATGGTGCGGCTTTGCGATACCTTCACCAACTGCATCGCGTCCATTCAGGCGCCGGAAAACGAAAAATACCGCAGGCAGGTGGAAGAATGGAGCAAGGTGGCCGACAACCTCATCATCTGGGATTATTCGATCAATTACCGGGAGGAAACCATTCCGCTGCCGTATCCCAGCGAATATTTATACCCGGAAATTCACCGTTTCTATGCGGACAATCATGTGAAAGGGATTTTCTGGGAGCATGAATATCCGGATGCCGCGGATTTCTATGATTACAAGGTATTTCTGGAATGCAAATACCTGGAAAATCCCTACAGGGACGATTTTGAAGAATTGCGGCAAACGTTTTTTTCGCAGTATTTCGGTCCGGCAGCCGCACAAATGCTGCGTTACCGGGAGCTGCTTCACCACGACGCGGCAAAACATCATCCGGTCATGGCGGGCTTCGGCTGCGTGAGAAGCGATTTCACTTACCTTGAACCCGAAACACTGGTTGAGTGCCATGGACTGTTTGAAGAGGCCATGGCGGCGGCACAGGGAAATATTGAGCTGGAAAAACGCATCTCCCGGGCACGGCTGGGGCTCGATTGCCTGGCGGGATTTTCGCTGAATGAGTTTTACCGGAATAAATCACTGCCGTTTCACGAAATGCGGCGGCGCGTCGAGAAGGTATGGGGGGAAACCTTGCAGCACCTGCGGCACCCGGAATATTCCGTCCGGAATATCGTCAAAATCCTGGATTACCATCGCAGCTCCGCGCAGGTCCGTTACCCGGAGGCCAATGACCGGAAATACCGGATTGTCCGGGTGACAAAGGAAATGCTGGGAATCCTGTCCGATAAAATCGAAATCGCGGACTCCGACAGCGAAGACCTGGCCGTCATTTATGAAAGCGGAAACAATGCGGATTCCGAGATTCGCCTGACCGGCACGGCCGGAACAGGTTTTACCTTACCCATCGAATTGAGCGTTCACTGCCTGACCATGGGTGAGCCCGTGGTAAAAAAGCAGATTACCAACAGCGATGTGACAATGGGAGAATACGGTGATTTCGAGCTGGTGTTCACGCCGCCGCAACGCGGATGCGTTTTCTATTTAGGAATAGATCACACCTTTGAAGTCCGGCTGGATTTCCTGAATGTACTTGAATTCGATATGTTCAAAGAAATGACCATACGTTTCCGCTTGAAAATTACGGAGCGCACCCTGAATGTCGGCGGAATTTCAATTTTACAAAAAAGAGACGATTAAGGCCCTTACGGCTGCGTCACAGTTTTGGTGGACCGGTTCAGGGTCACGCCTTCCGGAAGGATGATTTTCGGCACGGCAGTACGCTTATCGGCTTCAATTTCCAGAATACCGGCAGGAGTCGGAATTTTGCAATGCAGATAATCCAGATCGCCGAGAACGGGTGAAATATTGATTTTGCGGAACCCGGGCTCGAGAATCGTCAGACCGGTCATGAATTTACTCAATACGGCAGCGGGGCCGCCCGCCCAGCCATGGCACAGGCTGTGGCGCAGCCCGGTATAACAATACGCGCCGAAATCGGCATGGAGGTCATTCTTTCCCGGAACAGGCAGTTCGTCGATCCTGCCCGCATTCGCGGTCCAGGCCAGGTCGAAGTCTTCCCAGAAAGTCGTGGCGCCGAAATCGAGCATCGCACCCCAGTACTGCCGGATGACATTTAGCATGCCGTCATAATCACCGGCCAGCCCCCGGGCATACAGGGTATAGTAGCCCATGAACGTGCCGAGGTCGGCAGTAGGATTGACGCTCAGGATTTGCTCGTTAACCTGCCGTGTGTCGGCCAGGCCGGAAATCGCCAGCAGGGCGTTGGGGGCCTTGCGGGAACTCACAGGCGCCGGGTATTGCAGCAGCCGGTTCAGTTGTTTCCGGGCATAATCCAGTAACTCGGTATCTTCCAGATAATAAGCCAGCTCCGTTATACTCCGGAAGGCAGTAACCATCAGCGCCTGAAGACCGGCATGGACCGCCGTCTTGTCGGCCTCCGTCGGCCAATCGATAAAGCGCTTTTCGGGCAATTGCTCGCAGCCGTCGTGACGAATGTATCCGGCAAGCAGGAAGCTGAGCCCCTTCAGGTAGGGATACTGGGATTTCAGATAAGCCAGATCGCCATGGTACAGGAAATAATCCCGCTGGCAGATAATCCACCAGAGCGAATAGGAGCTGATGGTGTTCATCATTTCCGGCAACGGGGTATTGTCCCGGACAAAATCAAGGCTGTCGCGAACGATCGAAGTATCACCGAAAACCAGATTGATCACGGATATTTCCGGGTGAAGGTCCCCCATCCAGACCAGCCGGTCGCGCTTGATGCCGTCAAACAGGTACTCCTGCATATTCAGGTGTACCGTACGCACGCAGGTTTCCCAGATATTGTTCAGCCGTTCATCGCTGCAGGTGAAGGAGCCGTGACGGGTCAGCGACCGGTATCGGGCGACCGCCACGATATTGAGCAGCTGCAGATCCGTCAGCGCATCGATGCAGATAAAGCGGAAGCCGGTATTGCCGTATTCGAGCACGCCCAATGACGGCAGCTGCAGCGTTTCGTCATGAATGGAATGGGACTGATCGGGGCGGCCGATGGCCTCGGAGACGGATTCCCCGAAACGCAGGCGGATTTTCCCGCCGGTATATCCGGTGAGAATCCGCACTCCGCCATTCAGTTCCGCCCCGAAGTCCAGCACGATTCGGGAATTCTCCGGCAACGAACACACGCTCTGTTCGGTCAGAACTTCCCGTGGTTGTATTTCCGGGCGGCCGACGAAGAATTCGCGTTTCTCGATTCCCTCGGCCAACAGAACCCGGTGTACCGGCACATATTCCTGAATTCTCGAATCCTGGACACTATTCTTGAAGAAACTCATTTTCTGACGTCACCTTTGATCGGGGCGCTGTACGGGCGATAGGTTTCCGGTTTGTAAATGACATTGGCTTTCTGGAATTCGGCCTCGGATACGACCTTGACGCCATAAGCGGGAATCTGCATGGAGAACTTGCCGTTCGCCACCTTTACCGGAGCATCTTCAAACAGTACATTCAGCTTCGACTCCGGGCAATTTGAAAACTCGGCCCGGATATCCTTCGGCGACTCGTTGGTGATCAGGTAATAATTCTTGCCCTGATACTGCTTGGTCAGGAAGCGGATTTCCGGATTCGCACACTTCAGCGCCGGTTCCCGGACCGTTTTGGCGGTAAACACCGGACTCATATACTCGAGCTCCAGCGTGACCTGCCGCAGGTCTTTCCAATATTGATCCGGCAAGTGGACCGTATAGCCGAGATAGTGGTACTGCACCCCGGTCGCGCCGTGGACAATGGCATTGTAAGTCATGAAGCGGGTCTGCTCCCAGGTGGGGTACAGAATATCTTTGACCTGATCAACCGGCAGCGTATGGGTATCCGGCCGGATGTGCGCCCAGGCCATGCCCTGCAGAATCATCCATACCGGCTTCTGGTAATTCACCGCCTGATGGCTGCGGTCCGTGTGCTTGCCCACCGCCGTCATGCTCCGGTCCTCCGTCAAGGTTCCGTGCGGAGCCCCGATGGGGTAGATATCGATGCCGTACACGTCGCAGGTCGGAATCGCATATTCCCTCAATTGCTCCACTTCGCCGCAGGGGGCTTCGTTATACCACAGGGGATGGTACGGATCGACTTCGCGGACGATATCGTAGACTTCCTTGATCGGCTCCAATTGGAGACCGCCCCACATCGCTTCATCCGGTCCGAAATAAGCGAACAGCGCGGGGTGTTTCTGATACTGGCGGATCAGGCCGATCCAGAGATTTTTGAAAGCCTCCTTTTCGGCCGGAGTATTGCCGTAAATATGATGCGGCAGCTCGATCACGCCGAGCATTCCGTGTTCCTGAGCGAGGTCGAGCACCTGAAAGCGTTCCGGCGTCAGGTTCGGCATCAGCAGTACATTGAAACCGGCTTCGCGCAGGAAATCCATATCCGCCCCGAAATCGCCGCGGTTGGTGTGCCACCAGTGCCCGATATGGAAGAACGGCTTGCCGTTCAGCAGCGTTATGCCTTCTTCGTTAAAGGTCACTTCCACCGGGTTGGCCGGATAATTCGACAGTTTGACTTTTTGCGTATGGATATTTTTGCCGTCTTTGTCCAAAGCGGCCAATTCGAGCAGGTAACTGCCTTCTGCCGGCGGCGCCGGTACGGCAAAGCGCTTATCGTTCGCCTTGGCGTCATAGCTCTTTTCCCAGATCTGTTTGCCCTGAGCGTCGGTCAAAACCAGCTTGAACTTCGCCACTGCGGCGTCGTGCACATTGACCTGCCCGGTAATTTCTTTGCTCGGATTGGTGCTGAAAACACCGTTGCGGTAGTTGTAGGGCATATCCAGCTCAATCTCGGCAGTCTGTTTCTTCTCTGCAATTGCTTCCAGTTTGAAATTGTCGAACTGAACCCGTGACGGACCGTTGGTTTCCACTACGAACCTTATTTCCTCATGGCGCGAGGGCGTCCGGAATTCCAGATATTTCGTCTGCTGGTTGCTCATGCAGTCGATCCATTTATCCGTGCCCGTTATCGCTGTATCGCGGCCGTCGATCGGATACACCCGGAACACATGCGAAAGCGCTTCGTTGCCGTGCCCTTCCATCCCCTGCACCTGATAGGAAAGACGATAGCTCTGCGTTTCACTGATTTGAACCGGCGCGGAAACCGTATACGCGATGGTGCCGTTTTCCTTGCTCCACTGCTCCAAAACATGGTTGCCGTTTGCCGTTTTCACGATTTGCGAATTTTTCCCCAGCTCCCAGCCCAGGTCGCCGTTTTCAAAATCACGGTTGATGAATTCTTCTTTCACTGTAGTTGTCTCTGTAAGATTGTATGAAATGATCTCGATTTTCCCTTTTCCCGACAGACCGAATACGGAGTGGGAATTCGTCTTGATCTCTTGCGGATACATGAAGGGAACCAGAACGGTTTGGACCTTGCCGTCAATTCCGGTAAGCCTCCGCCCGGTATTCTGCCATACGCCGTCGGTATTGTTCTCAACATAGAAGAACAGATCCGCGCCGGTGGAAAGAACGAATTTGAGCGACAATAAATAATGGGTATTATCCTTAATCTTCAAGGGTTGCAGCACGACATTGGCTTCGCCGGTAAATTCAGCCTTTATTTTTCCATCGGTCAGAGTCAGCGGCTTACCCGCAAACGTCCAGATATTCTGATATTCGGGAGAGATATATTCGGCCGAGGTCAACGCCGCGGCAAACACGGCCAGAAACATTGCAAGAACAGTTTTTTTCATTATTTTTTCAGCATCCTTTGTTTTTTATTATTTCTTAGAATCCGGCGTCCCAGGGATAATATGGTGTATCAACCCAGAATCTCCAGTTGTTGTAGTTGATATTCCAGTAAGTCAAGCTCATGGCTTCGGCATGGCCGTCGATAAAGCCGGTATTTGAGTTCTGACCGTGAAAGAACTTGAACTCCGGCTGGCCGCCGCTGAAAAGGACTCCCCAATATGCAGGAGCTTCATAAAACATCCGCAATTCACTGGGACGCGTGATTTTGGTGATTTTTGCATGACGGCCGACATGGTAGACCGAACCGTCGATCGTCGCATTGATGCTCATACTGCGTTTCGTTCCGCCGCGTGCGTCATCCCAGCCGCCCGAGACGGCTGAAGCCGCATATGTGGGACAGCTGAATGGACTGTTGGTCGTTGCCGTGAAAAAACCGTCCGGCCCTATCGGCATGTTCAGGTAGGGTCCCAACCGGATTGTCCAGAAGCAGTAGGGATCGGCGGCGTCATCTACCGTCCCTCTTACCATATAATCGTCATAATCCCCGGCGTAAGATATATTTGCAAGGGTCACACTTTTGAAATTATTCATGCAGCTTATCGCGCGGGCCCTTTCACGGGCGTTGCTGAGCGCCGGCAGGAGCATGGCCGCCAGGATCGCAATGATCGCTATTACTACCAATAATTCTATAAGAGTGAAACTGGAGACCGGATAACGTTTTGGATACCTCATGATGCGCTCCTTCTGGTTTTGTTCTTGGTGGTGGATTCTCTTATGATCAAAATAGGCTTGATTAAACGGAGTTTCTCAACCTGAGTGGGATGGTTGAGATTGTAAAAAAGCATTTTAAACGCTTCCTCGAGATGCGCTTCCAGATTGGGGTCAATACAACTGACCGGCGGGTTATGATAGTAGCTCAGCGAAGTATTGCCGATGGACACAATTGAAACATCGTCCGGAATGCTCCTGCCGCTCTCGCGCAGGGCCGCCGCGGCGCCGAACATCAATTCATCCGTTACGCAGATAAGCGCGCTGAAGTCCACGGTCTTCAAGACTTGCGCCACCATATTGTGCGCTCCGTGAATCTGGTCCTCCGTGCTGTCCTTGTCCAATTCAATTTTCAATGACGGATGATAATCACTCCCCAACCCTGCACTCCATACCGCCGCCTGTATTTTGCCGATTCCTGTTGAATTACTGGTCAGAAAAGCAATCTTGCGGTGGCCGAGTCCCTGCAGGTGTTCCATCAGCATATTGATCCCGGTGGTATCGTCCCCCATGATATTCGGAATACCTTCCTCATGCAGCATACTGCTGAAGACGACAAACAGTTCCGGTGATTTATGGATTTCCTTGTAAAATTCCCTGGCATCCAGCTCCGTCACACCACATAGAATCGTCGGCTGACGGTAAATCTGGCTGCTGCGGATGATTTCGCGGATATTGTTCTTGTCCGAATAGAGCAGCCGGCAGTTACGTCCGTGCCGCTCGGCCACAACCGGCCCGAGTTTCTCGAAATTCCGCTGGATGGCGCTGGTACTGTTGGTATCGATAACGATATTCACATCGTGTTCATTCCAGTTATCGGTCAGCGGGCGGACCAGGTAAGTCCCGGAACCAACCCGTTTCTCGACAATCCCGCCTGCGATCAGCTCGCGGAACGCCCGGCGGACAGTCAATACATTCACATTCAGGTCGTTGGCAAAATCCCGCTCGGAAGGCAGCCGGTTGCCGATCTTGAACTGCTTGGAAGTCAATGCTTCAACCAACTGGTCGTAGACCTGCTGGTGCTTTGGTTTTTGAGGTTGTGCCACTTTAGCAATCATAAAGCCTCCAAGGTGATATATATATCATTTGCTTATATTATATATCATTGCCTGCGAATTGTCAATAGGGTAAAAAATTTTTCCGCAATATTAATTATCCGAACCGTTTCCGATCAACGATATCCCGGCTGGGATTTCAGGACATCGAGAAACGCCAGGATATTCTCCGGCGGCACATCGCCTTCCACGGCATGCGCCGGGGCGAAAATCAATCCGCCGTTTTGCCCCCGGGCCAACAGGGCCTCCGTTGCCGCCCGGACCTCTGCTGCCGTACCGTAAGGAAGTACCCGCTGGGTGGAAAGTCCGCCGTAAAAGCTCAAACGCCCATGGTATTGCTCCAGCAGGGCTGAAGTATCCATTACTTCCGGCTGGAAAGGGTTGAAAATATCCAGCCCCAGGCCGACCAGGTCATCAAACAATTCGTCGACATCCCCGCAGGAATGGATGCAGAGATATTTCCCGGCTTCCTTTACCGCGCCGTACATCCGTTTCAGTTCCGGATAAATGAATTTTTTCCAGAGGGGATACCCCATAATCAAACCGTGCTGCTGCCCCCAGTCGTCCCCGAAGTAGATCGCGTCGATGTCGTGAACCGAAGCGTTTTTAACCATCGCGATATTGTAATCGGCGATCCGGCGCAGCAAGTCGCGGACAAAATCGGGATTCAGGCAGAAATCCATCAGAAGGTCTTCCATTCCCCGCAATGTCCAGGCGCGCTCGAAAAGAGAGAACCCGATATTGAATACCCGGAAACGGTCTCCGCATACGGCAATTTCCGGTTCAATGTTGCGGTAAAAAATCGGATTGGCCGGATCAGGAAACCGGTAGTCCCCCAACTCGGGCTCTGGAAGCTGCTGCCCTTTGACCACGCCGATATCCTTGTCCTCGCTCCGGTCCCAAATCACCCCGAAGTAATCCCGGACACAGTCATTGCCGATATCCTCGAAGTATCCATAAGTGTCGCCGAGCATCAGGAAATGATTGTCCAGCAGTGCGTCGACATCGCCGTCTGCCGTATATTCCGCCAGTTTCCGCCTGGCCTCCAGCGTCAGGTTGATCTGCCATGGAACATAGGAAACACGCTGGAAGTGAAGAGCTTGTCTAACCGCATCACGCTTGCTCATCATAATATACCCCGGCATACTTTCGCCAACAGTTTTTCCGCTTCGGCAATATTTGCGCAGCCGGTATTGATCAAAAGCAGCGACGGATCGAGAGCGGCGAGAAACTCTCCCGTAATCCGCTCCGGTGCAACGGCGATATGAACAATCTTCCCCGCCGCCTGGATTTTCCGGTAAAGCTCAAGTTGTCCGATGCCGTTGGGAGCCTCCGCGGGCGTCGGCACATACTGAATCACGCGTATATAGTCCAGCGACAGCAGAATCGGTAAATGCTGCTGCGCATCCCGTCCGTCCAGGTGGTACCATACCGGATATTCGTTACCGAAAATTTCCAGTTCCGGAAGTACGAATTCCTCGAACATCGCTGGCGGCATCATGCACGAAACATCGCTTTGCAGTACGACGAAAGGCTCCGGGGCCCATTGACGCATCCAGCCGGTTACGCAATAGGCGTCCTCGCCGATATGCTGCTTCGCTTGCTCCAGGCTCCGGCGGAAGACGGCGAGTTTATCCCTGGCGCCGGCTTCGATGGCTTCGCGCATCCATTCCGGATGATCCATCAGGGCCATCAGGAAATTTTCCGCACCCATCGTCATCGACAGAAGGTCGTTCATCGGCAGACCGCCCGAAGGCGACTGGCAGAATCCCACGCGCCGCGCGGCCTCAAGTACGGCCAGGTAAACCCGTTCGAATTTCTGATGCCACAGATCGTCCGGATGATGCCGGAAAGGCGACGGCCGGGAATAATCCACTTCGGAATCGACATTAAGCCATATGGTACGGAAATCGAAGCCGGGACTACCGCCCATGGGCGCGCACAGCCAGTTGGCCAGCAGAGTTTCGCCAGGTATGGTAGTGCCGTAACAGCGCAACCCCTTTACCTCGGCAGTGAACTTCGCCGCTACAAAATCCGGGTCGAACCAGAATTCCTCCGGCGTCAAGTCCGGCGGGATGGAAAATTCCGCCGAATCCGGCTGCGGAACGACAACGTCGATGCCGATATGAGGAGTAGAAACCGGACGCCGGTTCCATAAATCGGTGAAACGCCGCCTGGCATCCGGCCAGTTATCATGAAAATCCGGATTCATATCATGCCTCCAATTGCCGCTGCCGGTATCTGCTGATGCTTCGTTTTTTGATGCCGAGCCACCTTAGCAATCATAAATTCTCAAGTGATATATATATCATTTTCATATATTATATATCATTACCGGCAAATTGTCAATAGGGTAAAAAACTTTTCCGCAATATTAATTATCCGGGCAGTTTCTGATATAGTACGGCAAACAGATCATCGGGCGTACTATGCTCGAATATTTCACGCCAGCCAGATAATACGCGTTTTTATGGCGTGATGTTTGTTATTGTACCGGCAGGGATGCGGTTGAGTGGGCCGTACGGCATGGGTGGAACATGCGAGGCGGGATAGCGAACTTCGGGCATGTCGCCGATGCCGCCGCATGGTATCTGAATCTGGCCGGTTTGCCTTAACGGCTTATTCAGGGTAATCCGTAGGATATTGCCGTCGACCGTGGCACCGGTAACCAGCGCGCCGTGAATGTCGCGATTTCTCATGACTTCAGGACTATCTGAGCCAATGCGTTGGTCGAAATAGAGGTCGATGCCAACTTCCGTAGCTTTGGCGGCCATTAGCTTCGGCGGCGCGGAGTAGAGCTCATGGCGCAGGCCGAACTCGTAATATGTCGTGGAGTCGATGCCCTGTTCGCGGCAGGTGCGGTAAAATACGTCGTTCCACTCCGGCGAACGGCGGGATCTGGCCAGGGAGCCCAGGTCCGCCTGCATGGCGACTTTGACCTTGGAGTCGGCTTGGCGAACCGCGTCGAAAAACGGTTTGTAGGCGACGGCGTAATCCGGTTTCAGATCGGGGTTTGACCAGTCCGGCGCGTGGGTCTGGATGAAGTGCATGTCCGGCTTGACGCGGCGGATCATTTCGCCGATGTCGTTGCCTTCCCATATACGCAATTTATTGACGCCGTCCGGGATATTGATGCCGAGTGTCCAGGTGGCAAACATGATGCCGGGAGCACTGGCGCGTGCACCATCCGGCGCATTGATGATGTCGTCATAGAAATCGTTGATCGTTTTGACGCGATACTCAACAAGAGCATCGTATAATTTCGTATTGGTTTTGAAATAATCCGGGCTGGCCGGATCGGTGAAATCCGGGAAATCGCTGTTTCCGGTAGCCTTCTTGAACGCAGCTTGAAATCCGGGGCTGACGTCGCCGTAGAACGGCGGATTTTCTTCCGGTCCGTCATAAATCGGGTACATGATTTCAGCGAAGGTGAAGCCGTCGAAATTGTTCTCCTTCAGCATTTCATTCAGGTATTTCTTGTACCACTGATTGTATTCGGGATAAACGAAACCGATGAACCGGTAAATATCCATTTTGTTGCCGGTGAATTGCATCAGCCAGTCCTGCCAGCCGGAAGGCAGTGTGGCGGCCATTTCCGCTTCACCCCAGTAGACCAGATTCGGCAGCGTCATCAGCGCCACGGAAATATTACGTTTCTGCAATTCCGCGACGAGTTCCCGGATAATGCTTTCCTGGCGCATGGCATAGTAATAGACGCCGTTGAAACCGGCCAGCTCGATTTCGGAAGCGATGCTTTCGGCGGAACGGTTTTTGTAATACGGGAAATCGGTATCGATTTGGACCGTATGAGCGGTCAGAAGCTGCTTGGCCCGTTTTTGCTTCAGCTCCGGGGTATCCCGGAAAATCATCTCGATGGATTCTTTCTCCGGCATGACAATGCTGCTCACGGTGACTTTCATCGGCTGGGCGGCGTCATGCAGGCAGACCAGTACGAAGAACTGATCGCGCCAGAGGAAGCGCCCGTTGTTCGGGATACTGATCCGTTGTTTTTCGCCGGGCTTGATTTTAACGGTTTCAGTGATGATATTAGCGCCGTCGCGCCGGGTGCGAAGCACAATGTAGACATATGAATTCGGGTTGTTGGCTGCATCGGCGGTCAACTCGAATTCAATGGCTTTGCCGGGTTTTGACGCAAACGCCCGGCACCAGATTTTGTCCTTCGCGCCGCCGCCGGTGGTCAATACCATTTTGCCGCCGGTAAATTCCGCTTTCGGGGCCGGATTATCAGCGTCAAATGCGCCCCACTGTTCAGGGGCGCTGAAATCATCGATCACCGCACCATTCAGGGCCAGTGTGAAGATCATGCACAAACAGGAAATGATTATCCGCATATTATATTCCTTTCAAATTAAAATGTTCACAGTAACGGTTATACAGGTGTCCCGCCGAGCTGTAGCTGGAGTTCGGACTCATGAAGTGCGAGAACTCAAACGTAATGGCCTTGTCGACTCCGGCCTTGGCGGCGGCCTCCAGCTTGAGCAGCATTTTTTCCCATTTGATCGGCAGGTAACGGATCGGCATGTCGCGATCGAAAGTTTCGCAGTTGGTCCAGCTGGTCATGCCGTAACGGTCCGTCAGGGCTTTGTTGACGGCGATATAATCGGCCAGTTCGTCATAATCGCAGTGTCCGTCCTGAAACGCGATGATATCGACCGCTCCTTGAATACCGGACAGGATTTCGTTCCAGTCGCGCTCATGCTGTTCAATGGTGACCGCATCGGGATTGACATCGCCGGCGACAAACGAGACGGGCTGCTTGATCCCTTCGATATACGGAGAAATCATGGTAGGCAGATTGCCGGAAATATTCTTGACGAAATGCCCCATTTGCTGATAAAGCCCGATGATGCCGCGCGAACTGCGGCTGACTTCAAAATTCAGATACCAACCTTTGAACGCCTTGTACCGGCCATAACGGCTCCAGACTTCCTCGACTATGGCGCGGCTGATCTCCATCTCTTTCTCGAACTTGCCCTGGTGCCAGTATTGACCGGAATCGTAGAGGCCGAAGTAAAAAGCCATATCGTATTTTTCCGCCAGCTCCAGGAAGAGCGCCACCAGGTCGACCGGCGGCTTGTAGCATCCCTCGTGCCGCATCAGATAGTCCGAGGGATAGGTGATAAATTTGCGGTGTCCGCTGCGAATCAGGATGACCGTATCGATCCCGATCGACTTCATACTGGCGAAATCGCGGTCCCACTCCTCCCTGCCCCAGTTCTGGTGCGGTATGTCATGGGAGATCTCATCCAAAAATGTTCCGGTAATTTTCATGGTCACTTACTCCATATCAGCATGCGAAATGCTGTCTTTCAGGTAATTGTTAAACAGGCGTTTGAATATGAATCCGACGGCAACAGTCGCCGCCGCCAGGATTGCACCGAGGGCATACTTGCCCACGTAAAGATTCGAAAAGGCGAAAACCCCGCCGGCAACCATCGCCATGCCGGCAAATGCCGTGGCGAAACCGCGGCCGATCAACGGTTTGACCGGTTCGTTCTTCAAACGTCCCTCGGCAATCAATGCCTCGCGCACCGGTCCCCAATACCCCATGGGCTTCGCCCGCAGATAGAATTCCTTGAGCGTCTCCATGCTTTCCGGTTTAGTCAGGGCCACCACGGTAATCCAGATGCCGGTATTGATGACCAGGGCGATCGCCGCCTGCAGGATGCTCATATTCTGGGCATGAGCCTCGCCCATGGCGATTTGCTCCGCCCACCATGGAATCTGCGGCAGGAGAAATCCGCAGACGAAGTACACCACCGGCCCCGCCAGCACCGAAGCGCACCATCCTTTGAAGTTGACGCGCCAGTGCCACCACTGTCCCCAGTTGAATGATGCGGATGCGCCGAAAATACCGATCACCTTAATCGCGATTCCGAGCAACGAATCCGACAGCATGGCCACCACGATCGACATGCCGACGATGAAGAGCATCAGTAGTCTGCCGATCCAGACTTCGCGCCCGGGCTTCGGCTCGCCGAGAAGCGGCCGGTAAACGTCATTCAGCAGCGTCTGCGAGCCGTAATTCAAATGGGTGGATACGGTGGACATGACCGCCGCCAGCAACGCCGCCACCGTCAGGCCGATCAGGCCCGGCGGCATGAATTCCATGATCATCATGCCGTACGCTTTTTCGCGTTCGCCCGGCAAGGCGTGATACATCTCCGGGTGCCGCACCAGCAACCCGAGCGCCGGAAGCATCATCAGCAGCAACATGGCAAACAGCGTCACTTCGCCCCAGATGCCGACCTTGGCAGCTTCCTTGTTGCTGCGGCAGGAAAACAGGCGCTGCCCGTCGCTGCTGACGCCGCCTCCGACCCCGATGGTCGTAATAATGATCCAGGCCAGAATTCCAAGTGGATTCACCACCGGATTGGCCGCCGTCGGCACCGACGACAAAATCTCGCCCCCTGCTGCCGGTCCGGTGGCCTGAGTGATCGACTCCGCCAGAGAAACCGGACCGCCGAAAATCACCACCACCATCACCATCATGGCAATATTGGCCAGCAGGATGATTCCGCCCTGCATGGCATCGGTAATCAATACTCCGGCCAGCCCGGAGGTCCAGACGTAAACGGTCAGGATCGGCATGACGATCAGGATCGTCGTCATCTTGCTGTCGATTCCGAAAACCGGCGACATTACCATATGTATGCCGATCAGTCCCGCCCCGATCCACGGAATCATCCCGGCAAGCACCGAAAATAAGGACGAATAAAACCGGGCGAATTTGCTGCCGCCGCCGCCAAACCGGAGTTGAAAGAATTCCGGCCCGGTTTTGATCCGCATCTGCCGCCAGCGAATTGCGAAAAGAACCGCCGCCGCCATCAGCCCGAGACCAAAACGCGAAATGAAAAACCAGCCGGACGACAACCCCGCCACCACCGCGATTCCGCAATAAAGCGGCGCCACATCGCTGTTCAATGCCGTCGCCGCCAGCGAAATGCCGTTCAGCCAGCCGGGCATTTTGCGGCCGGCCAGGAAATAATCGTCTTCGCTTTTGCCGGAAAGCCCCAGCAGCCTGCTGCCGATTACGCCGATCACCAGCGACAACACCAGGTACGCCGCCACTATTATTACATCGATTGCCAGAAAATTATAGTTCATGAGAAGTTCCGCAAAAAATTTAAGGTCCCCAGAGTGTTCCGGCCGCCGGATTCTGACCGCCCGGCTCAGACTCAAATACGTTCATATAGGGATTGTTCGTAGGGGCATAAGGAAACGGCGTCTTGACGGGAGAAATCCTGCTCTCGCCGTGTCCGTCCAGAAAAAGTGTATTGGCGGCATTGGCATGGCGCAATTCAACAATGGCAAAGGCGGCGCCGTTGGTATAAATCTGACAGAGATTCCAGCGGAATGCATTGTTGCCGCAACGCGCATCGGTAAGAACCAGGGTTGCACTCGGATTTTTGGCCTTGGTGAGTTTGAAGGAAGGATATCCCTGATCCCAAGGCGAAAAGCTCTCGTTCATCGCATACGGCAGTACTTCAAAATTCTGATCCCCCTTGAAGGCCCAGCTATGATCGATCACTTTTAGGTAATCGGTCTCGGTCGCAGTCGATGGACAAAGCAATGAATTGATCGGCAGCAGCTTGGTCCCGATCAGGAATTCCGGCCAGACCGTCCGGTTCGGCATATTATGCTGTACTGGCGGCAGTAAATCTTCGTGCTCCCCCGCATAAGCCATAAACGCAAGCCCCTGCTGTTTGATATTATTCAGGCAACTTGAGCTGCGCGCCTTTTCCCGTGCCGTATTGAGTGCCGGCAGCAGCATCGCCGCGAGTATAGCAATAATTGCAATCACAACGAGGAGCTCAATAAGCGTAAAACGTTTTTTCATTGTCATTTCTATTTTCCTTCTGTTTCAATTGTTGATAAAACTACAACCCTATCGATAAAAATATCATTGATTTTCAATATCAATCCGCTTGGTGGTTCCACGCTCAACCAACGGGGCATCAAGGATGATATTCTCGGTTTTCTGGCCGGAGAGGAGGTCAAACATCATCTTTCCCGCCAGCGTACCGACTTGTTCCTTGGGCTGCGCCATCGTCGTCAGTGGATAAAACAACTGCTCCGAGGCAATTTCCAGGTCGTCAAAACCGATTACCGCAAACTCATCCGGAATGCGCCGCCCTGCTTCAAGTGCGGCCTTCACCGTGCCGAGAGCCGCCAGGTCCGACACCGCGAATATGGCGGTCAGCTCCGGGTTTTCGGCCAACAATATTTTAGTCGCGGCATAGCCGTCCTGAGTCGACAGGGCACATTCCCTTGAGGCCAATCCGGCATCAGGCAGCAATTGCCGCATGGCCTCGGCAAAGCCCAGGTGCCGCTTAGTGATTTCCGACGACTCCGCGTCATGGGTAATGATCCCGATATGGCGGTGCCCCAGCTTAATCAGGTGCTCGGCGGCGGCATATCCGGCGGCAAAATTATCGATCGTAACCGAATGCGAACCCAATTGCGGATAACGGTTCATGATTTGCACCAGAGGAATCCGGTGCTTCCTGATGTCGTCCGCGATATCTACAAATTCCTTGCCGGGATACGCGATCAGACCGTCGATCTTGCGCTGCTTGAAGCTTTCGATGACCTGGCGGCATTTATCGGTATCCCGAGGCAAATCCGCCAGAAGCACCAGGAAATTGTGTTCATGCGCGATCTTCTCGATCCCGGCAATGATATGGCCGAAAAAACTGATCCCGAGATACGGCACCATCACGCCGATCAGGTAACTGCTTCCGGTCACCAGCGAGCGGGCCGCCACATTCGGCGTATAGCCCATTTCCCAGGCTTTGTCCAGAATCCGCTGCCGGGTATCCGGAGACAGCCGTCCCGTGCCGTTGATTCCGGTGGACACTGCCTTGACCGACAGCCCCAGCTCCCCGGCTATATCTTTTAAAGTCACCTGTTTATCTTTCAACATAATTAAAACCGCTTGCTTCATCGTTGTATCTTTCTTCTATAATTATAACCGCAATCCTAACAAAAGTCAATACACAGTAAGAAAAAAACTCTTTCTTTTTTTCTGCACGTATTGATATTTCTGCGAATTCAATTATAATAGTATCAGATTTTGCTACAACGATGAATCAAAAAAAATACAGGACAACCATGAAAATCTCCGTGAAGTTATTACCCCCCTCCCCGATAAGCAGCCGGGTCCCGATCGACATCCGTATGGCGGCCGAAACTGCAGCTCCGGCGAACTATGAACTGAAAATCAATGAAACGCCGCTGTCGTCGGGGCCATTGCACAGCCACGGCAAATGGCAGTACGCGGAATACCGACTCGATCCGGCATCATACACCGGAAGCAATATCCTGAAATTCCGTGTTCTTGACGCCTCGGCAAATGAACTGGCCTGTTGCGAAAAGAAATTGGAAGTTCTGGAAACCGGAACCCGCTCGACCCGGTTGATCGACGGCGCCTGGTGCGGTTTGTATCACTGGAGCGAGGCGGAGGGGCGGCTGTGGAACCGGGAACTGCGGAACTTCACCGCCGGGGACTGGCGGGAATTGGTTCAGGGCATGCATGATCTCGGCATGGATATTATCGTGATCCAGGAGCTTTTCCGCAATGAGGAGTATTACGGTAAACATCAGATCGAGCGGAATGGCTACCGGGGCAAGTCGTTTTATCCGTCCGCTCTGGTTCCTGAAAGGATGTCGATTGCCTGCGAAGATCCGGTCGAGGAAATTCTTGCTGCCGCCGACCATCTGGATATGATGGTGTTGCCGGGAATCGGCATGTATGCATGGTTTGACTTTACGCCCGGTTCATTGAACTGGCACTGCCGCGTGGCCGAGGAAGTGTATGAACGTTATGGACATCATAAATCCCTTTATGGCTGGTATATTTCCGAGGAGGTTTTCGGCAATCTGAATTATGGGCCGGATACGGAACGCCATATCGTCGAATTTTTCCGGCAATTCGGAGCACTGCGCAACCGGCTCGAACCGACGATGCCGGTCATGCTGGCCCCGAACTGTTTCCATGTACCGGCCTCGCTGGACGCCTGGAACAACCTTGCGCGCGAACTCGACATCATCTGTCCGTTCGGTTTCCACCGCATGGAAGCTTCCGATATCGGCGCCGGGGCCGTAATTGATCTTTTCCAGAAAATCGCCGATGAAAATGGCGCTCATCTATGGTTGGATATGGAAGCATTTCTTTTTCATCCGGACCAGGCGCTATACCCTCGTCCAATGGATGAAATCACCACTGAACTCGAAGGTTTCCAGGGCTTTGAAAAAATCCTCTGCTATCAATACCCGGGCCTCTTCAACGCCCCGGCAAGCAAGCGGAAACCCGGCGGCCCCGACACCGTCCAACTTTACCACGATTACCTGCAATACTACCGAACGTCTATTCAGAGGTCCCCGATTTGAATAACGTATCCCGAAAAGCAGAGATGCGGATGCCTTCATATTTCATATGCAAATCTCCGTCAGGCGAACGATTTTTGAATCCCGCAGGATGATGCTCCCGCCACTGCCGCAGCAATACGCCAGCAGCACGGAACCATCCGCATTGAAATGAATGGCGGTGTAGCAATAGCCGTGGTCCGGTTCATTTTCCAGCAGTATGTTATTTCCCCACGTATTGCCGTGATCGTGGCTGACGGCCATGGCCAGCGGATTCCGCCCCCAGATGCGGTTATCCGGATCGTGAACGGCCGGCCAACGTCCGGAAATATCGTTCCACACCGCCAGCAGGTTGCCGGATTTTGGATTTCGCTTGATGGACATCGGGGATCTGGGACTGCGGAAAAGTGAAGGACCAGGCAAAGTCCAGCTTTCGCCGCCATCGGTCGAAAAAGCCGTGTATTGCGTCCCCTCGTCGGTACGGCAGAAACACATGATCCGGTTATGGTCCAGTTCAACGACGCCGGGTTCCTGAAGGCCGCATTTCTGATCTTGTCCAGGCAGAATCCATCCCGGCGCTTCATACCAGCTTGCTCCGTCGTCGTCGGATAAATACATAACCGCCAGGCCGCGTATGTCAAAACTTCCGGGTGGAGCGAAGCGATGAAAAGCCACCGGCAAAACCAGCCGTCCCGAAGAAAGCTGGATGATCCGGTCATTATTCAGGACGAAAATCCCGATCCGCCCGGTCACATCGACAGGTTTGCTCCAGGTGGCCGCTTCATCGTCGGAATAAATTATCCAGGGACGGCACTGGACAATTCCGTCTAATGCAGTCTTTTCCAGATATCCCAGCAGAATTCTACCGTTCTTTAATCGCAAAAGACTGACACTCATCAGATTCAGCGCGGCGCCGCGTTCGCGGAAAATCACCGCGTCCCGGCTCCAGGTGCAGCCGTGGTCATCCGAATGGCGCATGGCCAGATCCGAAGCGTCATCGTCACGAAAACCATTTCCGCCATAACGGCTATAGATGTACAGGATTCTGCCGTTTCTCAAAGAGATGAATGCACCTTCGGAATTCCGGGGATTGCCCGGTCCGCTCTTAAGCTCCAATACGGTCTTCTTTTTCATATTTTCTCATGTTTATAGATTCAATGGGCAAAGGCCAGTTTTTCGTCCGTCATTGAGCTGAAGCGCTCGGCGGAAACTCCGGACGCCAAGGGGGCTCCATGAAAGAAACGGTTGAATTCATCCAGCAGGAACGGAATAAAAAACTCCCGGCCCGGATATCCGGCATTGTGCGGCGTCATTACCACATTATCCAGCTGGTAGAATGGCGAATCCACCGGTACCGGCTCCTGGTAATGAACGTCGAGAAACGCGCTGAAGCGACCGGATTTCAGTTCCGTCAGCAATGCTTGCTCCTGGATCAGCCTGGCGCGTCCGGCATTGACCAGGACCGCACCGTTTTTGATCAGGGCCAGTTCACGACAGCCCAGGCGATGGTAGTTCGTCTGGTTTATGCCCGCCAGGCAATGGATAATATCCGATTCGGCCAACAGCTGTTCCAAAGTAACGGGTTTCACTCCGGCGGCGGTCAGCATGGCCGGGTCGGCATAATTGGAGGCAACCAGAATCTGCCCCGGATTCAGCGGCTTCAGCATACGGATCAGGTGTTTGGTAATATCGCCATAGCCCCAGCAGCCGATGGTCAACTTTTTGATATCCGCCATTTCATAATTGCGCTGCCAGTCCATCGCCCGGCGTCCCGGATAAGAGGACGCTATGAAGAACTTTCGCGTTGCCAGCAGTGTCATCAGCAATGACCACTCCGCCACCGCCTCGGACATCACCAGATTGGCGGAGGTCACAGCGATACCGCGCCGGTAAACCTCCGGTTCGATTACCGCTTTGACACTGCCGGCCGCATGGCCGATGATCTTGACATTCGGCATGCGGTCCAGCAATTCCGCGGTGCAATGGGGCGAGCCCCAGGTCGTGATCAACGCTGTGCAGTCACGGTCAAGCCCCGGATAATTCGGATTTCCCGGCTCCGGAATTTGAAGCTGAAACCCGTAACGCTTGGCTCGCTCCGCCGCATCACGATTCCATAACATATCGACATAAACCCGGTCGCTGGTCAGAAATACAAGTTTTTTTAATTTCACATTAACCTCAATCTTCCATTGAATACGTTATTTTGCCATCGCTGCCGGCCGTAATCAGGCCATCATCCACAGCTTTGACGTCTGTAAATGCACCTGCGGCAATCCGAGCCAAACCGAACTTTTTCACCTCGTACACTCCATGATTTCCGGCGGCGAAAATACGGCCGTCGCGCGGACGGATGCAAATAGCGTTGATTTCGTCGCCGGCCTTAACCCGGGCGGTGACTTCCATCTTTGCCGGATCGGTCCGCCATTCCATGATACTGATCATGCCATCGTCCTGGCTGACCGCCGCCAGCCAGCGGTTGCCGGTCTGAACGATGTCGGCAGCATTCACCGGAGCCAACGGAAGCCAGATAGAGACGAATTTCCGGTTTTTGCCATCATAAATGCCCAGGTAAGTCCGCGAAATTACAACTGCATAGGGCTGTTTGCCGGCGTGAATGACCTTGAATACATAAACCTTCGGTCCCCACGTCCCGAGACTTATATCCCAGCCCATCGGCAACCGGACCTGCGTGGATTTGAAGACTTCCGGCCAGAAGATATGGGAGCCCGGACTGCGCACCCGGGAATCGACCTTGCCGTCGACATGGACGAGATATCCTGTGCCCAGCACGAGCTGTTCTACCTCGCCGTCTCCGTTGAAATCCACTCCCCGGTCCAGGATATGCGGCAGGCTGTACAGTTCACTTCCGGTTTTGAGTATGCCGGTCAACCCGCCTTTCGCATCGAAAAAGCTCAACTGGCCGTACCGCGTGCCGATCAAGTCGCCGCCGCGCCAGGAGCCGATGGCATAAATCGCGGCAAATCCCCCTGCCGGCTGGCGGGTATTCGAGCGGCCGTACCGGCTATGGAATTCTTTCAGGGCCTGGTACGAATCAAGAGTCGCCGTTTCCTGTCCGTTCCGGTCGAAAAAATGCATGGAACCGTCCGCGTTGACCAGGCCGATGCTTTGTGCCTGCGGATAGTCCAGCACTTTCAATTCGTGTGCCCCCATCCGGCTGTCGTAGTTGAATAGTTCCTTGCCTTCCGAATTCAACAAACTGAACGCGGTTTCATCGCGTTGATAGTGTCGCGGCCAGCTTTTATAGATCTCATTGGCGACCAGAATATCCGGGGCCGTACTGATGATTTTGAGCGGACGCCGGGGGACCTGACGGTCGCTCCGGTAAAAATACAGCCTCTGAGGAGAGTCGCATTTTACGTACCGGGCCTCCACGTCCGGCAACAGGGCGTACTGGTAATACTCCGCCACCGGATGCGTCTCCCCATAATTGCCGCAGCGTTGCCCTGCCGCCCATTGCGGGGACAGTTTCAATGGCTGCCAGGTCTTGTTGTCGCTGGAAATCATGACCTGTTCCGGTATTTTAGCAAAAGCCATGGGACTGCGGAGTTCCGCGAGCTTGACGACTTCACCCAAGTCAAAGCGTATGGTTGGCGCATCATTGACCGGTATCCGGGCCGGACGATTCAGGCCGTTCCAACTCCATTTTTCGTGGTAGTTACGCTCTGAAGCCGGGATTTCAAACGCGGCAGCGGCCATGGCAGCGGTCCCGGGGAGCTCTATTTCGCCGCTGTTTTCGACGATGCCGTCATTGCCGAAGGCGACCTGAGTCATCGCCTGACCGTTGTCAACGACCGCGACCCGGCCGCCGCCAAGGTCACACAGCCGGTATTCGCTGTCCACCTGCAACAAAGCGTATGCCGATCTGGTCTCGCCTTTTTTCAGGTTTCCGTGAAATGCGAATCTGGAATTGAGCACGGTCGTCAGTCCGGCCAGATAATCCGCCGTATTGGTTTCGAGGGCAAACTCCTTGCCGGCCAAGGCGATGTTGAAAGCATGTTTGGCGGCGGACGATTTCAGCATATCCGGTTCATTTGCCACGGCCTTCTGCATGGGGCGCCAGATCACTGCAAGGTCGTAATAATCGTCCACCAGCGCCGTGGCCTGGTCATGTACCAGAAATGTATCCGGGGTCAGCCGGTAGACCTGCCGTTTCCATTCGATGCCATTGAACGGGGTAACGGTCATCGAGCCCTCCTGCTTGCCGTCCCGCTCGAAATGCCAGTCCAGCGAGCCCAGCGCGGAATAAACACCCGCGGCGTCCGCCGGCTGGTTCCGGCGATTCACATACAGCATATTACGCTCAAACGGCAATCCCGTGGTGTTGTAATAAAGCCCGGTCCAGCCGTTGTGCAGCCAGCGATGCCCCTTAGCGGCAAAAGTGGTGATTTCGCCAGGCTTGGCGATGTATTTCTTGGCTCCGGCCAACCCCAACAGGGCATCTTCTTTGCTCATGCCGGAGCGGAAAATCACCATATCCACCGGATTCTGCTTCAGTACCGCCGGGTTCACGCGCCAGTTACTGTCAAAATTGTAACGGTTGACATGCAGCAGGTCGTGCTTCGAAGTCGGCATGATCTGGACACGGTCAAACTCCGTCGGCCGGAGCGCCGAAATATCATTCTGGTACATGCCGATCCCGCAGATATAACGGTCATTGAACATGTCATCCTGGATCATATTCGCCGGGTTAATATTGACGAGGTATTTGAGCACCGGATCGCGGTAATACGAGCTGAGAACCGAGCAGATCAGCTTATAGTTGAAATGCTGCCGGAACTGGATGCTCAAGCGCGGATCGGAGGGGTCCATGAATTCAATCTGCGAACTTCTGCGCGCCTGGTCCGTCAGGAAATATTCGGGACAGTTGAATTTCAGCGCAAAACGCTGTGAAGCCAGCACGAATTCCTCCAAGCCGCCGGCATATCCGCCCGGCACGCTGTCCTGGGTGCGGCTCATTATGATGCCCCGCATGGCCCGCGACGACTCGTCCCAGGTGAAATCCGCCAGGCTTTTCAGCGGCTCCGGCAGTTGATAATTCCGCCGCAGGTAATTGCTTAGCTCGATCTGGCACATCAACGGAGATGTCACGTGGCGCGAGGCAATCAACAGTTTTTCGTAAGGCGGCGTCATAAACAGCATCCAGTACAAATCATCGCCGGTCTGGAATTCGAGGTAATTCTGCAACAGTAAGCCCTCAGCGGCATTTTTTTCCGCTTCCGTGTACAAATCAGTATTGCCGACCATCCGCCAGGTCAGAACCAGCCATTCCATGATGTAATGATGCGTGTACGCCTTGTCCTTCAACACCGGCTGGAACAACTTCCGAGCCATGTCCCGGTAGAATTCGTCGCCGGTCCAATAGTAAGCGATCACATTGTGATACCAGCGCCGCACCGTGCCATAACCGGGTTCAGAGGGGGGAAATGATCCGTTCGGGAATTTCCGCCATTTCTGGATATCCGCCTCGACGGCTTTTTTGCAGTCGCCACCCAATTCGACATCCAGCAGGAACGGCAGTTCCGGGTTGAATCGCTCCAGAAAGCGTTCCACACCGCGCTCTACGCCGCGTTCATTGCTGCCGCCGATGATGATATGGTTGCGGCCGTTGCTCAGGACGTCGACCGCGGTCCGGACTTCATAGCCGTCGCCGCCCGGATACCGGGTATCGGATGCCGCCAGCGAATTGGTGTACGCCGGCCAGATCGCCCGGTTGGTATTCAGGTTACCCAGGATAATCAGATGATGATCGGCAAACTCTTTTTTCAGGACGGGATAATCCTTTTCGCAAACCTCGGAGTCCGTCAATATTCGGGGCGCACCTGGAATTCGTGCACTGATTTTTTCCGCCCATTGCCGCATTTGCGGACGATCTGCGGGAATGACGATACAGGCATTTCCATCCAGACGGGTTACGCCGCTGATATCGCTGCGCCGAACCGGCTGCAAGTCGCGCCAGTTCACTTCTTCCAGTGTTACGTTCTGCAACTCGGTAAAGGCGCGTCCCGCGCCCAGCGGCTGGATATCAACCAAGACTTCCAGTTTGGCCGCCGAGCGTGAATTATAAAACCCCATGACCCGCTGTTTCTTGCCGGTATCGTTGTACGCCATTCTTTTCCAGTAGCTGCCGCCGATTTCCGGAGCTTTCAGGCAGACCGTGACCGCGGCATTGGATTGGATTTCCGCCGAGAACAGATAATCCCGACCGGGCGTCACCTCGAAGGTCCGGGAAAATGAACCGTGTCCGTTGATGTTCCTGAATGCGGCATCGGCGGTGATGCCGCCGCCAACTTTTTTCCAATCGCTTCCGGACAGTCCCCCTGCCATCAGAAAACAGATACCTATCAATAGCCAACGCATTTTTTATCCTTTCTTTAAAGCTTTTTCACCATTCCGGGACAAAAGTAAAGTTCTCGCCATAATGGCAGTTGCTTGTCCTGAGTTCCAACCAGCTGCGCGGAGCGGGTATTGTGTTGATATTATACAGGTATGTGCCGCTGCTTTTCAGGCTGATTGTGCCGGCGTGCCCATCGGCGAAAGTCACATTGTAGGCGAAGTTTTCCGGGGAATGCCCCGGTATGCCATAGGGCGCCATACTCCACTGCATGCTGGATATGCCGTCTTCCCCGGAAAGAATGCAGCGGGAAGGAGTAAGGACGGAGTTACTTTTTTTGCCGCTCAAACCGAGGAACGGCGGAGTTCTGTTGTTGCCCGTGCCGACACTGGTGCTGTTGCCGCTGCCGTTCATCATATAGGAGGAACCCCAATATTCAAAATGAGTTCCGTTGGTTGTCCGCCATGTCCCATTGCTCTTGATGTCGACCGGACAACGGACGACGGCCAGCATTTTTTCCTTGTCCCCCAGGGTCACTCCAGTGTAATCCGTAGGCAGGTTGAGATAACTGTTGATGTTCGCCGTCCCGATTTCACTGACTTTGAACCCCATCACCTTCATTTCGAGATTGTTTACCGTCGTGACGCCGGCGCCGAGCGTAGGGTAGAAATCACCGTTGTCATTGACATACATGGCAAATGCCGAACTGTGTTGTTTGCTGTTATTCAGGCAAAGTGTCTTGCGGGCCGCCGAACGCGCCTTGTTCAGAGCCGGCAGCAACATTGCGGAAAGTATCGCTATGATTGCGATGACTACCAGCAACTCGATCAGTGTAAAATTTTTCTTCATCACGATTTTCCTTTTTGTTTGTTTCTATTGTTAAATTTTGGGTTCGACAAATCTTCCTTTAATATAAATCCGCTTTGGCGGAAGCGCCGGATTGCGTATCCGGGCGGCACACTCCTCAAACGCGACCGCGCCGATATTCTGCCAGTTCACCGCCACCGTCGGGAAATGGTGAAACTCCGGAATCATCAACTGTTTGCCATCCATCCCCATAATCACATGATCCATAGCCAGTTGTCGCCCCGTGAGCTTCTGGTAATCCATTGAACGAAAATGCGCCATATTGTCCGAAGTAAACAGATATCCTGTTCCCTTACGAAATTTAATCGGTGCCCCGGTATCAACGAAAGAGCATTTGAACCCATATTCCTTCCACATCATGGCGAACATCTGCCCGCGCTTGGCAAAAACCGGCTCGCGGCTGCCGCTGATCACCACCCGGCGGATACCGTGCGACATGAAATATTCAACCGCAATTTCCGCCGCGGACCAGAAATCGAGGTTGACCGTGGAAATTCCGCCGTTATAGCAGTTCTCGATCATGATTCCCACCGCCGGAATCGTTACCCGCAGTGACTGGATTGCCGCATCATATTCCTGCAGAAATATGATGCCGTCGCACCCCTCCGACTCCCGGTTGATCGCCAGCGGCGTAGCTGAGCCAATGTCGAGCGGTACCGATTTAACCGAGTACTCCGCCGTCGCCGCCAGCTCGGAGACGGCTTTGAACGCCGTATAGTACATTCCGTTATCCGATTTATTCGTCCGGACGAATACCGCCAGTTTCACATGTTTTTGCGGCAGCGTGGTTTCCGGCAATGCCTTGAAATAGATCCCCCGGCTCGGGATTTTCTCCACGATATTGCTGCGCCGGTTCAGATAATCGATACCGCGGCGGACGGTTCCATAACTCAAGTCAAACCGTCGCATCAAGCTGCGGACCGACGGCAGCCGGTCTCCGCTGGAATAATATCCCGACACCAGGCGCTCCTCCAGGTAATCGATCATTTTGGCTGCTTTATCCGGTCTCTGCATCACAATGTCCTTATCTGTGTTTTCACAATATATTATATAACCAGCGAATAAAAAATGTTTGCGGATTTGGAAATTATCAATAAAAATATGAGCCAAATTGAGCCAAACTGTTGAAAATGGAAAACATCATTTTGCGGATGAGTAAATTATGAACGTCAATGCCGATAAGTAGCAGGACGCCGTTCCCTCAAATACAGGCTGCGCCCTTCTCCCATGCTGTTGCCGACCGAAAGATACCTGGTCCGGTAACGCCGGTTCAGGTCGATGACCGCTTCGGCAAAATCATCATCCCCGGTAGCCTCGGCCAGCGTCACTCCAAAGGGATCAATGATCCGCGATGCCCCCAGCCCATCCTCCGAACAATGCGATACGGCAAATACTGCGAATAATCCGTTCTCCGCCGCCCGCGCCGCCCAGACATGATCGCGATGTCCGGGAATACCGTCTCCGGCAATCGGTACCAGCATGATTTCGGCGCCGTTCAGCCGCAGCTCCCGCGCCGTTTCCGGAAACCAGTTATCCCAGCAGATTGCGATGCCGACCCGCATTTTGTCCAATTGAAAAACCGGATACTGATCCCCCGGCATGATGCCTCTTGCCGACTCGGTCAACGTCAGGTGGACCTTGCGATATTTCCCTACAAGCTGCCCGTTACGGTCCCAGATCTGCGCCGAATTGTAAATGACGCCGTTATCCTGCTCATAAAGGCCGGCCGCAATATAGCAATGCAGTTTCCGGGCGTGCCCGGACAACATTTGCGCGGCTGGCCCGGTTCCGGCTGGATAAATCTGTGGAGGCGGGGTCAGGCCTAGGGAGTCAACCACTTCTGTCAATAAAACCAAGTCCGGATTCTTGACCTGCTGCTCGATCCTGGTTAATAGATGGTCGATTCGCGACAACCGCTCACGGTATGTTTCACCGGCCCGCGACTCCAGGCGGGTCGTTATGATTTTCACTGGCCTGACGCCTGCCGGCTCGCAGGGCTCCACGGTAATATTCCGGAATGTTATTTGCCCCTGGCGCCATTTCAAAAACAAACGCAATTTGACCGTGGCAATATCGTCCGGCAGGTCATATTGCGAGCAAAAATACAACAGTCCATTTTCGTCAACAAAGGGTTCGAGATAATCGATGCTGGCCTCCTGCCCGTCTGCCTGGCGAAAATGCGCGATTGCCCCGGCATATTCCGCAAGAGCCGCTCCGGCATCACTGTCCACCTGGATTCGGCACGCTTGTCCATGAAAGGGAAATTCCGCGCTCCAGAAGCCGATACCGGCCGGACCATCCAGCCGGATGGTCAACTCCGCCCCGCCGGGGCCTTCCGCATATTTTCCGCATGGGCGGGAAATGGTTTCGGGATAATCAAAGGTCCATTTCATTTCGCATATTCCTTGATCAATAATCAATGTAATTATAAATGCGAAAAAATGATATGCAACTACGTTTTAATCGAAAATCATGAGAAAAATGAGCCAAAGTGAATAGGCTGCATAGCAAAAATCTTCAAGCAGGAAATGAAAGATTACAGGAGAGACTGCGATCATTACAATCAATATATCAGTGAGCCCGGCGATATGAGATTTTTCATATTCGGATACAATATCTCCTGCTGATTCGAGTAAAGATTTCATCGATCAGATACAAATTTCTATATATCGTGTATTTATTTTCCGATGTGTTTGAAGTATAATTATTGACAACAAATTGATATACTTCAGGAACGGAATTTTATACATGGAAAATAAACGGATCTATACGGTTGGGACTTTAAATTATTCGCTTGCAGGGGTGATTGTCGTCAGCTTCTGGCTGATACTCGGCGGCAGTTGTTTCAGCATGCTGGCCTGGCTGATGGTGCCGACCGTGCTGCCGCTTGCATTGGAGCAATTCGGGGCCTCGGGCGCGGTGATCGGCTTGGTCGTCGGCAGCATCCCCGCGGCCATGAATTTCGTCATGAACCCGATTCTCTCCACCATGAGCGACCGCACCCGGACGCGCTGGGGCAGACGAATCCCTTTTCTGATAACGGCGACGCCATTCGTGGCACTCTTCGTCATCCTGCTGGGCTGGATGCCGCAAGTCGCCAATTATCTGAGCACTTCGGGTATCGTGACTTCGATACCGCTGAGCACACTGGGGATTCTGCTGCTGGCGGCTTGCGCGGTGATCTTCCAGTTTTTCAATTTGATCGTCGGCTCGATTTATTATTATATTTTTGCAGACGTGATTCCGCATCAATTCATCGGGCGCTATATGGCCGCGATGAATCTGGCGGGAATGCTGAAGGGGGTCGCATTCAACCTGTGGATCATGCCGCATGTAACCGACTATCTGCCCTGGGTATTTACGGGGGTGGGCTGCCTGTATTTTGCAATATTCATGCTGATGTGTATCTTTGTCAAGGAAGGAAGCTACCCGCCGCCGAAGGAATATCAGAATTCAGGCGAGCCACTGCGTAAAAAGCTTGTTAACTGGATTGCTATTTATTTTCGCCAATGCTACCGGTATCCGTTTTTCACGTTCCTTTTTCTGGGCACGGCGTTGAATAACGCCTCCACGGTATGCCGGCAGGTGTTCAATCTGCTCTTCGCCACCAAGGAACTGAATATGACGGCGGCGCAATACGGCAAGGTGATGGCGGTGGGCTCATTCGTTTCCATGGGCGTGATCCTGCTGACCGGTTATCTCATGGATAAACTGCATCCGCTGCGGGTGTTTCTGGCGAGCGGGATCATCGTGATCCTGGCGAATATCTGGGGGTATTTTTTCGTACACGACTATATGTCATTTTTTGTTACCGGAATCGCAATCATCGCGGTTTATGCGATCCAGAATGTCAGCAACGGACCGGTGTTTGTAGCGTTGTTCCCGCCGGACAAGTATGGTCAATTCTGCAGCGCCAACGCCATGATGAACTGTGTGCTGCTGATTTTCGCCAACTATTTCGGCGGTATGGCAATTGATTATTTCGGTTACCGGTTTATTTTTATCTGGGACACGGTCTTCACCATCGGTGCCACCGCCGCGTTGGTCTATGTGTATTTCAAATGGAAAGAGTACGGCGGAGCCCAGAATTACGTTGCCCCGCCGACCGATTAACAAGCAGCAAAAGGGAAAGAAAAACGATGAAAAAGCTCTGCAGTATTTTGTGCGTAGTCACGCTGGCAATTGCCGGGGTCTCGGCGCTGGACGACCCGAAACCCGCGCCCAAACCCGCAGTGGACAAGGTTCGTGAATTGCGGAAAACCGTTGATTTCAACCATGCCGTACGCGCTTATTCGATGGTGGATTTCAGTCGCGATGCCTTTAGCGGCAATGTGGAAAAAGTACTGGTTAACGGAAAAGAAAATCGATATTACCGGAGCGGCGTCACCATTTCCCTGCGCCCGGAACAGGGCTGGCGCGAGGGCTTGAATGAAGTGGCGGTGCGGGCAAACGGGCAGAATTACACGATGCATGTATCGCATTACAAGTATATTCCGACGATCGGCGACTACAGCAATGAAATTTCCCTGCTGAATGGAAAACCGTTTACGCCGCTGGCGATTTTCGCCGTCGACATCCGGCAGGTCAAAGACGCGGCGGAATTCGGCTTCAATGTCTTCCACAATTACACGATGACCCGGCAGGAGGACAAATACCCGATGCAGGAATTCCTCGATACGGTTCATTCCGTCAACGGTTATGCGATGATTCATTTGCAGCATCTGCGGATTGCCGCCTCCGACTACAAGCCGGTGATGGAGCGCGTGGTGAAATATATGAACCATCCTGCAACTTACTGGTGGTACCTCTTCGACGAGCCGGGCATTTTCGGGGTGGACGTCGAGCAACTGACTTTTTTCAACGACATGATCCGCAAACTCGACCCCTACCATAATGTGGTCAGTTCCAGCTGGTATCAGGGCCGGTTCCAGGACAGTGTGGATGTGGATATTCCCCAGTGGTACCATGGCTACGCCTCCGGCATGGCGAAAACTTCGGTCGAGTACCGCAAAGATGCCGCCGGGCAATGGCACAACATGCAGTACCTGCCGATTCTGAATACCCATGATTCCGCATTCGGCATCGAAAGCCAGGGCTCGCTGAACCCCGATTCGTTCTACGCTGAAGAAGTCAACGGCAAAAAGCGCGGTGATTACCCGAAAGATTCCCCGGAATACAAGGATGCCGAACAGCGTGCCTTGAGCGTGGTAAACAATCCCGACAACCCGTTCAAAAAACCGACCGCGACCTATCCGGGCTCCATCGAACGGATGCGCGGGCAAGTAGCGGTCAGTATTCTCAGCAGCGCCAATGGTTTGATCTACTGGCTTTACAGCGATCAGAAGTTGAATCCCCGCTGGGGAATCTATACGGTTTTCAACCCGCAGAAAAACCGCGCCGAGTTCACCAGGACCATGCAGGAAGTCAAGGCGTTTGCCCCATATTTCAATGGTTTTACCCATGGGGCACAGTTGAAGCGCGAGGGGAATATCTGGTATGGGTTCAAACAGATGGACGGCAAAAGCATCCTGATTGTTGTGAACGTAACCGACCAGCCGGTTTCCGGCAAACTGGAACTGCCGGGGGCGCCGGCTACGCTTTATCGCGACAACGAGGTTCCGGTGCAATTAAACGGTGGAAAACTCGATTATTCCCTGGCCCCGGATGAAGGGCGCTTCTATTGTTCGGAAATCCTGCCATGAGCATTTGAAATTTTGCAGTTCCGCAATATATTTCCTAAAATGGCGGGGCTAATGGAAAAAGATACACAACAACGGAACCACGAAGTAGTCTCGCTGGTTCCTTTTCCTTTGGATATTCTGTTTCTCCGACGGGATGTCATCAAGAATTGGAACCTTACGACGACCGACCTGAAAATGCCCTACTGGCGTATTTACCGCCCTTATAATTCATATGGTTTCATTCATTATAACGACCAGGTCATAAACCTGAAAGCCGGCAGCGTGTATCTCATTGCCCCGAATACCCCCTTTGTTTCCCGCACCCGGGGCGGCCTGCTCGAAAAGCTTTATGCGCATTTCACGTTGGGCGGCCCCTACGCGGATTGCATGGATTTCATCCAGGAACTGCCGGATAATCCGCCACTGCTGGATATGCTCGAACAGATGAGCGAAAGTCTTCTGGAGCGCAAATACGACGACCGGCTAATCCTGCTGACGACGGCCGCCATAAACCTGGCTGTGTCGCTGCTCCCTCCGGAGCACCTCGAACAGCACCGGAACATTGAATTCCAGTTATTGTCCGTGTACCATATGATCAAAAAGAATCCGGCCCAGAATTACAGCAATAAGAAGTTGGCCTCGATCGCACATATGAGTCTGTGTACTTTTATCAAAAAGTTTTATAACAGCTTCGGGGTTACGCCGCAGCATTTTCTGCTGGAGCAGAAGGTGGATATGGCGGCGCTGCTGTTATTGCAGAGCGATGAGACCATTTCGGATATCGCGGAAAGCTGCGGGTTCTGCAACCGCTATTATTTCACCCGGATTTTCACCAAGTACCGCGGTATTTCGCCGGCAGCTTTCCGCAAAACGGATCATTTGTAGTCGTTTGTGATCGAAGCGCCCAGCCGTTCGCCGGCCGGGAGCTGTACCGTATAGCTTTTATCCTTGATCCGGACGGTGATCGAGTTCAGATCCTGATTCATCTTGCCGTCCGCCACCGAGATTTCGACCTTGCCGTCAAGGAACCGGATCACCAGCGCGCAGGGTGCCGACACGGAGATTTCACCATGCGCGGACTCGATCACCGCCGAGCTCTCATAAAATACCGCGCTCACGGTATCATTCAGCTCTGCGGCCTGCGCCTGAGTCGTGTTGGCGAGGACTTTCGGCAGCGCCGCCGGAACTTCGCCGCCACAGGCGACCATATAGGCATAAGAAGCGCCGGAAACTTCACGACCATGATCGATCCACATGCTGAAGATATCCATTTCGCTCTCGGTCACATTCTTATTGGCCTGGCTCAACTTGCGCCATTCGGTCATTCGTTTTTCGGACTTGAAAACGGCCTTGCCATTCATGTCGCCATACAGGAAACCGTTGTTGCCGACCCAGTCGATATCATGCGCCCGGGTGACCTTGTTGTCGCCCTTTTTCAGGGTTTGTTCAATGGTGGTGAAAATATTGCCGTCATACTCCGGGGCGAGATTTTCGATGCCCGCTCCCAGTGCCAGCAGCAGATCACCGAAGAAGAAATAACTCTTGTATGCACGAACTTTCAGGATTTCCGGGTTCTCCTCGTTTCTCGAAGGCTTTTCGATGACCGAATCGTTCACTTTGTCGAAGATGAACCCGGCGGCGGAATCCTGATTCGACGCTACGGCACCGGCTGCAAAATCGCCCTGGCTGCCATAGCCGAGCCAGTTCTCAATCGGATTGAGCTTCTTCGTCTGCCGCTCCGTGGTGCCGGGCAGCATGGTCTGCACGGAAGCGCCCAGCGCCAGCGAACTCTCGCCGCCGTCGCGCTCAAAAATAGTCTGTCCGTCACAGGTATAAAGATTGTAACCGTTGGCTCCGCCGTGATAGCTCTCCAGCCCGTTGCTGCGATTGCTCACCATGTTGATGAAAACATAATAATCGGGGTTTTTCCGAATCAAATCGTCGTTATTGAAAAAGTAGCGGGTGCCATGGTATTGTCCTGTCGGGAAGTTCAGCATAAAAAGATTTTTAGCATTGGCTTCTTTGCGGAACTGATCCATCTCCGATAATTGATCCTTGGACAGAATACCGCGAAAGTTCCAGTTCAGGTTCTCGGCCAGCGACAGGGATGGAATCGTCCGTTTGGCGGCGTAATCCGGGCGGGCGTTGCCGCGTTCGAGCACCGGCGGGATGGTGCCTTTGTAAAAATAGAACGAGGAACCGCGCAGGAACTCGAAGATCGTCTCCATCACCGCAGAGTCCGCGCCGGAGGCCCAGGGGGTATTTTTGAAGCGGGAAATGATATTCAGCGAGCCATTGGTGCCGTGAATCGGATAGCCCCAGATCAGGCACTGCTTGCCGTGTCCCCAGCCGGCGCCGTCCGCGGTGAATCCCTCCACCCAGAATGCGGAGTCATAGGTATTCTGCGAAACCACCGAAATGCTTTTGTTGGCCACTTCACTGAGGACGTCCAGCATTTCCGGCGAAGAATTGACGATGGATGATTCAAAAAGCGGACGGTAGGCCGTGGCGTTACCCCCCACCCACCAGACATGCTTGCGGAAACGCTCGACGCTGATGATATTTTCCTGAGTCGCGTCATTGCGGACCGGCTGGCTCCAAGCTTGAAATGAAATCTTCTGCAGGATGTCGGCCACCTCAGGGTATTTGCCGGAATCCATATCGTCCAGCATGGTCAGATAGACCCACGCGGCGCCGGTCGGAATCGCGAAACAGGACGCATGAAACCGCCCGGTTTTGATCGTTTCCCCGCGGTCCAATTCGATCTTGCCGTACCGCACGACCGCTTTATACAGTTTATCTTTTTCGCTTGCCGCGATCTTGCCGTCGCGAATATCCAAAGCCATGACTTTGAGCCGGTTAAAAACATCGGTCAGCATATGCATGATCGGATTCTGTATCACATAAGTATCCGCTTTGGCACTGCCCCATTGATTGAGCCAGTAGTTTTTCTCCAGCTCCCGGTATTGGGCGAAAGAACCGTCTTTACCAAGCATGGAAGCGGTCTCGGCTCCGAGGTTCTTTTCTTCGTCGCGCAGCCACGGCGTCTTGGCTGAATATTCTTTTCTCAGTTTCACAATGGCGTCATCTTTGCTCGAAGCCTGCGCGGCCACGGCAAAGCCCAGGCATAACATCAGGGTAATTATTTTTTTCATATCTTCTCCTATTAATTATTAATCATTTCTTTCATTTCGCTCATAAAACTGATGACTCCTTTGTATTCCCTGATCCACCGCCATGGTTCGTTCGGACGGAGGTGGATGGACTGCTCCGGGATACCGGGGGCGACCAGCCTGATGTTCTGTGCCGTTTCCGCGTCCAGCTCAAGCTTGAACAACACGCCGCGGCGCAGTTCCGCGGAAACCCGGATATTGCTTTCGGCCCGCAGGTTTTCAAACGCCACCCGCGTCCACTCCGCCGGCAGCGCCGGAAATATCCGGATGATATTGCCGGACGATTGCAGCAGCATCTCGTGCATAGCCTGCATGGCGGCAAAATTGCCCTCCAGTGTAAACGGACGGTATTTAAACGCGGAGTCGCCCAGATTTTTGAAATCCCCGTTGAGGTGGAAACCGTTCGGGCTGACAAACGCATTCAGGTAAAGTTTCAACAACCGCAGCGAGCGGTCACCATAATGGCACCACGCATTGAGCGCGGCCATCCAGCCAAAGCTGTATCCGACCCAGAAACCGGTCCCCAGTTCATCAATCAGGTGCAGCGAATTATCGATCGCAGCTGCATGCTCGCCGGTATTCAACAGTTTGAGCGGATATATGGCCATCAGGTGCGAATGGTGCCGATGCGATTCCTGCAGGATTTCATCGGGCGAGATCATCAGCCCTTTTTGAGGATCAATACTCAAAGGCGGCAGATGCTTCAATTCCCGCTGCCACCTCCTCACCGCTTTGAGATCGCCGGCGGCTTCGCTCAACAGGATCATATCCTGGAAAAGCCGGATCAGCAGCGACAAGTCGTAATTTGAATTCGGCGTCAGAAATGCTTCCGCTTTTTCATCATGAATTTCAGGTGAAGTCGAATACGGCAGATAATAAAATCCATCGTCCCTTTTCTCCAACAGTTGCAGGATGAATTCGGCCACTCCTCCGACAAACGGCAGCGCCTGTTCCCGCAGAAATTCACCATCGCGCGTATAGCGCCAGTGATCCGTGAACATACTGGCCAGCCAGGCGCCACTGGTCGGCGAAAATGAATATTGCGGCCACCCTCCCAGCGCCTGCCCGGCCAGCGAGGTAACTCCGGGCACGGCAATTCCATTGCAGCCGAAAAAATCCCGGGCGTATTGCCGGAAAACTTCAATCCGTTCCGTCAGGTAATCGAGGAAACTTTTCCCGCAATCATAATCGCCGCTGGTCAGGTAGGCGATATAGCTGAATTCCGTATTCAGGTCATGGTGGAAATCCCCTCGCCATGGCGGCAGTGCACCGTTGTCCGCGGTCCAGACGCCCTGCAGCGGCATCGGCGGCGCTCCTGCTCTTGAGCTGGAACCAAAGAAATAACGGCAGAGTTCATAGTGCTGCTGGAGATCCGTATCCGGCAGATTGATCCGGGAGCGGTTCCAGAATTCACGCCACCATCTGCGGTGCTCCAGAAATGCATTTTCGAAGGCGGGGTGCGTTGCCGTTTTTGCTTTTTTCAGTTCCGTTTCCAGAGCTTTCAAGGTTTTCCGGCGCACAATTTTTATGACATATTCTCCGGCATCGTATTCGGTCAGAAAAACAGCATAACAAAGATTGGTGGTACAGGGCTGAAAATAGTACCGGGTATTGCCGCTGACACCGGATTTCCCCGGCGGATAACCCAGCGAACCGACACTGGTCACTGTTCCGGCAGCCTCGACCAGTTTCGCCTCGCCCTGATAATCGGGCGGAACGATCCTGATCGATTTCACCGGGATATTGATTTTCAGGTAAATCTCATCGCGGAGAGCATGGCAGAATGCAGCCAGCAGCAAAGCATTGTCCTCGTTGCAGAGATATCCCTGTGCCTTGGTCAAATCCAGCCCGAAATAACCATTATCAACCGGCCCATCCGGCACGATTTCGATTCTGCCGGTAGGCAGCTTGGTGGCGGGAATGGAACTTGAAAGATCGCATAACTTACGGCAAAGCGCATAATCGCCGCTCCGGGCCGCTTCGATAATGCTTTGGTGGTTCCAGTGCGGGTCATCATATACATCGCCCGTCCGTTCATCCCACAGGTCGGCCCGGTCCAGCGACAGGCGAATTTGCTTCGCATCTCCCCAGAGGAGCACTCCGTTGCGGCCATTGCCCAGGGGAATGGCTTCGTCCCATCGCTGAATCGGTAGCGGTATTTTCAAGTTCTTCATATCCTCAGGCTCTCGATAAAATTAATTGGACCATATCCCGGTGCCGGCTTTATAACCCGCAGGAATAATCCAGCCGCCGGCCACACTCTGTTCTTCCAGATCAGTGGAAACGTAACGCGGAATCTTAACTTCCTGAATCATTTTCCCGATCGTCATCGCAGATGCATGGCCGTCAAGGAAAATAACATTGCTCTGATTACCGTGCCCCAAGGCGAATTGCCCCACATTGCTGTCCTTATTCCCGCTCATGACCGGAAAGTTTCCCCAGAGATCATTATAGGCTTCGCCGAGCAGAAGCATCACGGTGGGTTGTTTATAACGCGACATGGGAACCACGCCGCTGCTGTGGTGGATGGCTGGAAGCGCATAAGTATCTGCGACATCCGCGTTGGAAGTAGTGGCAAGTACGGAAGGACAGACCGCGATCTTTTTCGCCAGAGTGTTACACTCGGAATCCGTGGCGCTGGTGAATCCGGAAACCCCGTCCTTGTGGTACAAATAGAACCACGCCTGGTTCCACGAAGCGATGCCTTTATGCGAGCGGAGCTGTCCGTTATACTCATCCATATAGCCGATCAACATCAGCGACAACTGTTTCTCTTTGTTCAGGCAGTCGATGGAACGTGCTTTATCGCGAGCCCTGTTCAGTGCCGGCAGCAGCATCGCCGCCAGGATTGCGATGATCGCGATCACTACCAGGAGTTCAATCAGGGTAAAATTCATACAATGCTTAAAATTTTTCTTGTTCATTTTTATCTCTCGTTATGGTTTGGCCCGAAATCCGGATTCATTTTCTGTTTATAATTATACTTCCGATCACCGAAAAAGGAAATACACGAAATCAATCATTTTGTATCTGATAATTGATTTCTTACTATCTTTCGAGCTCCGCTTATATCTTTTCGTATGATTATTTTTTCAAAAAAAGCTCAATGACGGGCACCTCGAAGTCCGGTCTGGAGACCGGCAATTCAAGTGTAATGGCGCTCTTCGGCGCGCGTTCGGTCATATTCCCCACCTCAACAGTCATATCGCGAAACGCAATCTCACTGGCGTCGTTCAACAGTTGAGCATATTCCACCCGCCCGGCCAGCCCGGGGAGATGAATGAATTTGAACGGCCATTCAAACATGCACAGGTAAAGACATCCGGTCTCCGGGTTCCAGGTATAGCGCGCCCCTTCCGGTTCCGGAAAATCCTCCGGCGCCACCGTGCAGCCGCGAATCGCGCGTTCATGGTATTTCATCCATTTGCGGTAAACCTCAAGCCCGGCCAATGTTTTCGGGTCGAAATCGCCCCGTCCGGTCGGCCCGACATTCATCAGGAGATTACCACCCCGGCTGACATGCTTGACCAGCATTTCGATCAGCATTTTCGGTTCTTTCCAGGCGAGTTCGCCGCGATTGTAGCCCCATGCCCCGGAAAAAGTCTGGCAGCCCTCCCACGGAACCAGCTCGCCCGCGTCGTCCCGGATACCATTGCTCGGAATATACTGTTCGGGTGAGCGAAAATCCCCTGCCCCTTCCAAATCCAGCCGGTCATCAATGATGACATGGCTTTGAAGCGAGCGAATCAGCTTCACCAGTTTTTCGGACTCCCAATCGTCCCTGCCCTTGCCCACCGGCCAGCCGGGGAATTTGCCGGAGGGATAGGAGAAATCGAACCACATGACGTCGATCTTCCCGTATCCGGTCAGAAGCTCGGTGACCTGATCACGCATATATTGTGCGTATTTTTTCATGTCGCGCGAGGCATTTTGAGCCACCGCACCGGTGTCATCGCGAAGCGGATGGACACTGTCGACGGTGAAATCCGGGTGGTGCCAGTCGATCAGCGAATAATAAAGCCCCACCCGTATTCCATGCCTGCGGAACGCCTCGCAATATTCGCGGAGCAGATCGCGCCCGAACGGCGTGTTGGTAATCTTGTAATTCGTGTGAGCGGAGTCCCAGAGGCAAAATCCCTCGTGGTGCTTGGCGGTCAACACCGCATACTGCATCCCCGCCTCCTTTGCCCGGCGCGCCCATTCGTCGGCGTCGAACAAATCCGGGTTGAAGTGATCGAAATACTTCTGATATTCCTCGTTGGAAGTCCGTTCGAAATGGCGTACCCATTCCTGCCGCGCAGCAGCCGAATAAAGCCCGAAATGAATGAACATCCCGAAACGCGATTTCAGCCACCAGCCAAGCTCTCCATGTCCATAATCTATCATCATAAAAATCCCTTATTGTTGCTTAGTCGCAAGTTTTTCCAGCTCGGCCAGGAACTCCCGGCGGACTTCCAGAAAACGCTGCGGGTCGGTTTCAAAATTCACCATGTCGCGACCGAACCGTTCACTGTATTTGTGCGGATCGCCGCCGAGTTTCTCATAGAGCTTGAAGGAATCGAAATCCTCGGCCATTTCCCGCATCTGCTCCCAGCGCGTCGAACTGAAGATTTCGGTGGTATAAGGATCGAAGTAAATCAGATACCCTTCCCCCGGGCCATAGCCGTCGACAAATGCATCCTGGTAAGGATTGTTCTTCTTGTCCCAGGACCACGCCCACGACCACTGGTTGAACCCCTCGCAGCCGAAATTATAGAGAATCGCCCCCATTGTCCGCGTGCAGAGCAAAGAACGGTCGAGGTAACTGGAAAAATTGTTGTACACGATCGCCCGGCGCCCTTTGGCGGTGGCGGTCCGAATCGCGGCGTCCATCCCCTCGTCGGCGGTCCAGCCCGGCACCACGATATCCACATCCGGATACTGCTCGATCAACCCGGTATGAGTCAGCGTATTCATGTAAATCAGCTCCGGCGCGATTTGTTTCAGGTGCTTGTATACGTGCTTGCCATTGGCGAACATCACCGGGTCCGGCTCGTCGCGATAAATGAACTGGAACTGTGCGATCCAGCCTTTTTCCGTCAGGTGCCCGACCAGGTTGCGGAGTACCTTGACGGCAAATCCGCGGAACTCCGGGTCATCAAAGTTCCAATAGCGTTTGCGCAGGTCGCTGATCTTGCCGAACGGATCGTATTTGATCTTGCCTTCGCGGTTATAAAGCGGCGCATCCAGCGGAATATCAGCGGACATCACGCGCCAATTTCCCTTGCCGTATACCTTGTCCAGCATTTCCGGGAAACGGTCGAACGAAGAGTAATCGATTTTAAGCTCGCCCTTGTCATCTTCGCTAATGCGGATATTATTGCGGAGTTCCCACAGGGGCGGATCGCCGAAATTGTAAGCACGGTGCTCCTTCATATTGCGCAGGACTTTCTCGAACAGCTCCCAATAACGCGGGTCCTTGAAACCGGGCTGTTCCGTAAAACCGGCCAGATTTCCCAGCAGCCGGGCGGAACCCCAGGTCCCGAGGCGGAATACCGGATTCTCCGGCAGCACCACATCATAAACCCGCATTTCCACGTCCAGCGGCTGTACGCCAAACATGGTCTGCACCTCGACCTGCCCCCGGTAAAGCCCGGCCCGGGCACCGGCAGGAACACGGACGGTCAACCAGACCGACTGCGACTTGCCGGGTTCGAGCATCACTTTTTCGTCCGTCACCAACATATCGGGAAATGTCGCGGGCGCCAACCGCAGCAATGGACTCAGGGGATTGCGATAAAAACCGGCGGTGTTCTGGGACGCGTAGATTTCCTTGACGAAATTGGCGGTCAGCTCCGTCAGGCGCGCTTCCGGGTCGGATTCGTGAACCAGTGGGTTGAGCTTGATGCGGACCGGGCCACGGTATTCAAGGGAACTGATCACGAACTGTCCCGGCTCGTATTCACCACGGCAGGCGTCCAACCGGATTTTGGCGGAAATTTCGCCGTCCGGCAGCAGTTGATCGCTGAAAATGTTATCGAGCGCGGTCGTGCCCCAGACCAACGGCAACCGGACTTGCGCGGTACGGTTCCCCCAGAAAGAAGTCCGCACCGACGCCGTATTGATCCGACGCAAACGTTCCTGGTCCAGCTTATGACGGAATTCCTTCGCCTCCACGGCCAATGCATTCAGTGAGCGCATCGATTTTTCGAGTTCCGCGCCGCGTACCGCCAGAGGAATCGCCGTCAGGCGTGAAGAGATCTCACCGTAACCTGCTTTCAATTCATCCGGCAACACATCGACGGAGCCGAGCGTTTTGGCAATCATGTTGCGACGGAATTCCAGTTCCGGATTGTTTTGCGGAGTTTTGATCAACCGCTTGAATTCCCCGTCGATCTCGGCGGAACTTAAAATTCCATTGTAAATTTTCACGTCATCGATGATGCCATGGAATCCGCCGAGGTCCTTGCCGGTCAGCGAACCAATCGCCAGTTCCGCTCCGGCATTGAGCCTGACCGGCTTATCCAGGCGAGCTTCACGAATCAATCTGCCATCTATATATTCCCGAACTTCATGCCCTTGAATAACCAAAGCGCCAAGGTGCCACAGGTCATCCGCCCAATTGTCTCCGGCGGCGTCCGTGGGAAGAACGGAGATGAGCTTGTTGTTATCGATCCCGAAGCGCCAGCCTTCGCCGGTTTCCGGATTTTCCGCGCTGGCAATCACCCGCAACCCCATCGGATGAGTAGCTTTGAACCAGACCAGCAGCGTCATGCCCTTGCTTTCATCCAATTCCGGCATCCGGCCGCAAAGCACGGAATTGGTCGCGCCATCCAGCCGGATGCCCCTGCACTGCAATGCCGGAGCCCAGGCCGCCGGCCCGCGGAACTCACCACACCCGGCTGCTCCCTGCCGGTTATTGACTACGATGCCGGAATTTTCATTCAGATCATAATGAGCCACCAGCGGCGCGTCAGCCGCCAGCGAAAACAGAGCACCCAGTGTACACAAAAATATTGTTTTTCGAATCATTGCAAACCTCATTGCTGTGAAATTATATCTCATACCTGTTCATATTATACAGTTTCCCCGGCATTTATGGAATACACGAAATCAGTTGTTTTGTGTCTTTTCGTATATTTCTTTTACAAAACAGGCATGGGGAGCTCCTGGATGATCGCCCGGATCGCGGCGGCCGTCAGGTTCAACCTTCGCCAAATCATTATAATTTCCGGGATCTGATGAACCATGAAGGATATGGCGAGAAAAAGAATCTTCCGGAATATATACCTCAACATCCGAAATCTTTATCAAAACAGGAGCTGAATCTATTTTTATTATTTTTTTAAATTTCATATTGTAAAGTATAAGATTAAGTGATAATTTTACCTGTTTCTATTAGAAATTACGACATTGATAAGGGGCACAATTGAGTTATAGAAGTATATATTCAGGTAATGTCATACCTGCTGATATTGCATTGGTAAGGCATTATCTGCAACTATTTACTTCGCAATTCCTGTTGATACTGCGTATCCATTTCCTTATTCACTGTCGAATGTTTGTGATATGATTTTTATTAATTTTTATAAGGGGCTCACATGAAAAACAAGAGATTGGAAATCTTCAGACTGGAAGACCGGGTGCTTTTTGAAGCTGCAGCAGCGGCAGAAATCGTTGAAGCTGCAGAGGCCGCCAATAACCAGAACGCCAATGATGCCGAATTTCAGGCGGAGCAGGAAAGGAATTCCCTGAAGAATGCACCACCGGAAAACCCGGCCGACGCGATCCTGAATTCCGGTGAAGGAATGCCGGACCCGGCGCAACTGACGGACCTGGAGGCAGATATCAATCAATTGATCTTCGGTGAATTTGCTCCCATTGATGGCGAAAACGATGTCTTGATGGATATGGTCAATGATATTATATCGCAGGCGTTCGCGGATCAATCCGATTTTATCACGATGGATATACAGAACACGGAAGTGACGGTTTCCTCCGACCGTGAGCTGGTGATCATCAACTCAAGCGTGCCGGATGCGGACGTTATTCTTGCCGGTTTGAAGCCGAGTCAGGATGTCCTGATGCTTGAAGCCGGCACGGATGCCATGGCCGCAATCAATGAATATCTGGATGCGGCCGGTACGCAATACGACGCTGTTCATTTGATTACCCACGGTTCTGACGGCGCGTTTGTCCTGAACGGCAGCAAAATCAGCGCCGATAATTTCAACGAAGCGGGCTGGGCGGCTATCGGCAGCCATCTCAATGCCGGTGGCGATATCCTGCTCTACGGCTGCAACCTGGCCGAATCCGAAGCCGGGCAGCAATTGGTGGACCGTATCGCCATCGCCAGCGGGGCCGATGTGGCGGCCAGTACCGACACCACCGGAATGAACGGCAATTGGGATCTGGAATACAGTACCGGGCTGGTCGAAACGGCTTCGATCCAGGTCGGCGGTTATGCTCATGATCTGGAGGCCAAATTCATCACCGTGAACAGTGCCGGAGACGACGCCAACGCGGGCGATGACATCTGGACGCTGCGGAAGGCCCTGAATACCGCGGCGGCGGACAGCGGCAATGATTATTTTATCGATTTCAATATTTCCGGGACCAATACGATCGCGCTTGGCGATACACTAAGCATATCCAACAGCAACGTCACGATTTCCATTGACGGCATGAACAACGGTTCCGGCGAGGCGATTATTCTCGAGGGCGGCGGCAAAAATATCCTGTCGATCGCCGTCGGGTGCGATGTCACGGTTGAAAACCTGACCTTCCAGCACGGCGCGCAGGGGATCGTCAACGCCGGTACATTGTCGGTGAATAACAGCATGTTCATCGGCAATACCGGGGCCGCGATCCAGAACACTGGCGGTACTGCGGAAATTGCCAACAGCACGTTCGTCAACAACGGCAGCGCCGTCACGAACAATAGCGGCAGCACTTATCTGCTGAACTCGGTCGTGGCCGGGAGCGGCAGTCCGTTGAGCGGCGTAACACAGCATTATGTGATTGAGGGAACCGTGGCCAATCTGATTACCGACGCAGCTACCGGCGAGCTTAACAGCAGCAGCCTGGCGGCTTATGCCGGAACCCGGACCGCGCGCAACACGGCCGGGAAATTCTTTTTCCTTGAAGGTGGCAGTTGGAAACAACTTTCGAACCCCTCGCAAACCTCCACTACGGTCACCACAATCGACTTCGGGCAAAATGGCGTTGAGCGTAATGCGACCGATCTGGCTTATACCGCCGGGGCATGGGCTCTGGAAGTTCAGGATACGCCGTCGCTGACGGTGACCACGGCGCAGGATACGGGCATGAATCCTTTTGACGGCAAGATTTCGCTGCGCGAGGCGCTGGCCTATGCAGGCAATGATTCCCTGCTGGCCAGCCCGATTATTTCTCCTGATGGCCGCTATAAAATCGTCTTTGACATCGCGGGCAGTTCCAGCAGCGACTTTGTCATTCAGCTGAATGATTCGCTCGGCGATCTGGTGATCGGCGGCGGACTGGGGAGCAAGACGCTGATTATCGACGGCCTCGCCCATGACCGGGACAACAATTCGCGCGCCAATACCGGCGACGAAATCATGTGGATCGTCGGCGACGGTAACACGTTGTTCAAAACGGACGGCGCGGCGGGTAACTGGAATATTGAGCTCAATTACCTGCATTTCGACGGTGTCGGCATCCAGATCGCAGGCAGCACCGCCGATGTGATCGTGGATACGATCACGGTGGAAAACAGCAGCGGCATGGCGGTGAGTGCCGCCGGGGCGCTGGCGCTGCAGATCATGAATTCGACTTTTGCGGAAAACACAGGGATGGGCGTCAGCGCCGTCAGTACCGGCGGAGCGGTCACGGCGAACATCCTGAACTCCACCATCGGCGAGAACAGCTCGGACGGCATCCTGGTTTCCGGCAATGCATCGTCGCGGGTGAACTTGATCAATGCGACCATCGCCGGCAATGGCGGTACCGGGATCAGCCTGACTGACGGTACCTTGAAGATTTACAATTCAATCCTGCTGGGTAACGCGGCAGCCGATTTCGCGAACAACGGTGAAACTTCACTGACTGCATCGATTTACGGCGTCGGTACCGGCACATTTTCCACGTCCTGCGGCTGCATCGTGATCGATTGCCGTAGCGAAGCGGAAATGCTTTCCGTGTTCCAGACCGTCAGCGAAAACGCGGGTCGTTATCTGCCCGTACTCACCGCCGACCCCGGCGAGCTGATCGACAGTTATAACCTGCGGCCGGGTACCGACCCCGCCGGGCCGTCCATCGCGGGCGGTATCGGACAGTGGATCAAGTATACCCTGAATGAAGACGGGCGCATCACTTCGCTGGCTGCGTCAAACAACATTTCCAGCGGCTTCACGATATTCTGGGGAGTGGCCGGGGCGACGGATATTTCCATGCAGCTGACCTTTGACCAGTGCGGTATTTCGTATGCCACGGGGCAGCCCTTTGCGGGAGCTTATTTCGTGGCGGTGGAAACACCGTCGCTGATCGTCGACACCCACAAGGATGTGATCAACCGCTCCGACAACAAGACCAGCCTGCGCGAGGCATTGGCCTATGCCAAAACCTTCAATACGCCGGTCACGATTACCTTTGACTATGACAAACTCACGGCGGAAGCTTTGGACGACCCTTCCATGCGGTATATACTGGCAATCGGTACCGGCGGTGCTTTTTCCGTGGTCGATCTCGAGGCGGCGCTGACCATCGACGGTTCGTTGACTTACGGGCTTGGAATCACCATCACCGCGCAGGGGAACAGCAATATTTTCAATGTCGCGAACAATACGAACCTGACCCTGAAAAACATGCACCTGACCGAAGCGGCGACGGCAGTCGCGGCCGGAGCCAATGTGACGTTGGCGCTTGAACAGGTGACCGTGCGTAACAGCGGGTACGGCGTCACCAGCGGCAGCGGTTTGATTCTGACCGGCGAATACTCGAGTTTCTACGGATTCAGCAGTGGCGCCTTCGATATCAACGGCACGATGCTGCTGCACAACTCGACCGTCGGCGGCAGCATTGGCGGTGCGATTTCGCGGTTTGACGCTTACAATGCCACGATCAAGGGCAATGTAACGGTAATGAAACTCGTCACCGTGAATACCATTGTTCAAGGCAGTGTCACCGCTACTGAGGTTTCGGCGCGTTACAGCGCGTTTTCCGGCAATGTCGCGGTTACGAACGGCTATGCCAATACCGGCGATATTCTCAGTGTGAACATCGTCGAGAGCACGAACCCCGGCGACAGCCACTACACCATTGACAGCGGCAGCGTTTATGCCAAGACTGGTACACTGATTGTCAAATCCGAAGGCTCTTACTATTTCGCGGTCCGCACGGCGACGGGAATCGAATATGAAGATCCCGATACCTGGAAATATTACAATATCGATACCGACGCGGAAATCGGCCTGGTCGGTTCCGCGGTGATCACCGACCAGATCGGGCACCTCCGCAATCCGCATCCGGGTATGCTTTCGATGGGAGCCTGGCAGGCTACCGACGCTGTCGCCTGGAAAGGGGTGGAGGATGTGACTCTGGTCAATCGTAACAATTATTACAGCGTCATGCAGACCGGCGTCAACTATGTGGATGTCGGCACCGAGTCTACGCGGACGGACGGCAACCAGACGCTGTACCTGTGGGCCACCACCATTTCCGGTGCGCGCCTCAGCGGCAACGGCAACGATGTTTCGATCAATAAAAACATCACCATCATCGGGCGCTCTTACCGCGACACCGTGCTGGTGGGCGGCAGCAGCGGCGGCACCATGACGATCGGGACCGCCGCTGCCAATGTCTCGCTGCACACGTTCAGCATCATGAACGGCGGCGCGGACGGCATCGCGTCGGAATCGGCCGGGAAGCTCTCGTTGAACCGGATCAGCATTCTCGGAAATGCCGGCAGCGGGATCTCGCTCGCCGGGGCATCCGAACTGCATGTGCTTAATTCAACCATCGCGAACAACGGCGCTTACGGGATCACCGGCACAGCGGCGGCCACTCTGTATGTCAACGACTCCACGATTACCGGCAACGCTTCCGGCGGTATCGGCGCGGCGGCGGCTTCGGCCCATATCCTGAACTCCATCGTCTTCGCCAACGGCGGAACCGATCTTGCAGCGGGCTCTCTCCGCATGGCGTACAGCGTTTACGGCGGCACTCCTGTGATCGCGGGCGGCATCATGAACCTGCAGGCCTCAAACCCCGCCGCCATTTTCTACTCCTACAGCAACGGCAAGGCCGGGTACTCGCCGGACGGGCGCACCATCCGCATTCTTTATAACAGTGATGCGGGGTTCAAGGGCACCAAGATCGGCAGCGTCGGCGGTAATTATTACTATTATGTCCGCGAAGCGACTCTTTCCGAGGCCACTCAGGATAATGTCGGCAAATGGCAGAGCCTGACGGTTTCGACTGTCCTGGACGACGCCAGTACCCTTTCCGTGGTCACAACCGACCAGCGCGGAGTGACCCGCCTCGCCGGGGAACACCTCGGATTCCCGGAATACTCGATCGGTGCCTATGTCCCGAGCTTCGACATGTCGATTCAGCTGATGGACCAGGAAACGGTCTATAACGGCAAAGCCCAGGGCTTCGACATGGGCAAGGCGGTCTACAAGGTTTCCAGCGGCGCGACCAATGATTTTTATTATTACGACGCCAAAAGCGGCAAGGTTTACACCGATGCCGAGCTGGAGACTGAAGCCGCCAATGTGAAGTTCAATGTATCCGTGGTCGCCACGCAGCTGACCAGCGGGTTGCAGGTAAATGTCAAATACACCAACGGCGCCGTATCCGGCTATGATTATGTGATTTCGAATGCCCGGATCATGGCGGGCGCCACCGATATTACCGACAGCTTCAAAATCAATTACATCGGCGATGGCATCAACGACGCGGCCGGGGAAAAATCCCCGACCTACACCATTCTGCAACGCCAGCTGGAATACACGGTCGATTACACGCAGTCCAAAGTTTACGACGGCTCGACCGCGATCGACTACAGCGGCTTCCGGTTCACCAACGTGATCAATGGCGAAGTGACCATCAGCCTCAGCGCCATGCTCGAGTACAGCTCCAAAAATGTGGGTACCGGTATCGACCTGGTCCTGACGAATTTCGCCCTGGTCGGCTCCAAAACCGCCCTCGGCAACTATTATGCTCCGGCGGACGGCACCTACAAGGCCGATATCACCCCGCGGACCATCACCGTCGAAATCGGCAATGGCAGCGGTACTTATAACGGCAGCACCCGGTATTTCTCGAATACCACGGCCAAGGTGTCCACGGATTCCCCGAACGTCCTGGTTGACGGTGATACCCTGGACGCCAGCGGTCTCACGGTACTCGAAGCCGGTGCGGCGCATACTTCTTCCAAGGACGTCGGCGTCTATACCTTCACTCTGGCCAATGCCAAGGTCAATGATGGCAACAACAGCGCCAACTACACGATCCAGTACAAGGATGCCACCTACACCATCAATAAAGCAGTAGTGACCGTCAACCTGACGGCCAATGATAAAATTTACGATGGTACCACCAGTGTGGTCAATGGTTTAGCCAACAGTGAATTCAATGGCGTCGGCACTGAAAAATTCACCATCGGTACTTTTACCGGAACCTATGACAGCGCCAATGTGAAGAGCGCCACAGCCGGTTCCGCGGAACAGGCCCGTACGATCACTTTCTCCAATGTCGTATTGAGCAGTACCACTGGCGCAGTCGAAGGCAATTACGACATCCGTTACACCGGCACCGGAGTGATCACCCGTCAGGCCGTGACCGTATCGGCTATTACCGAAGGCGTGAACCAGTACGACGGCAACAGCACCGTTCACATCGGCGAACGAAATACCTATACCCTGACCGGTCTGATCACCGGGGAGGACCTCACCCTGACCGGCAAAGGCACCGCTCAGGATACTGTCGACGTCGAGCGGGCCACCGACGACGTCCTCTGGGATCATACCACGTTCAAGCTTCATGATACGCAGAGCGGCATTGCCAACAACTATTACGTGGACAACACCACAGATGTCTCCACCGTTGGTATCACCGTGACGATTGAGAAGCGCGAAATCGATCTTTCCTTCAGCGCCAACCGGGTTTACGACCGGACCACGAATGCGCTGGACTGGCTGAACCTGACCGCAACTCAGGACGGCACGGCATTGACGGTTACGGCGGATCGCAGTACCGATGGCGTAGTCGTATTCACCATCACCACCAGCATCGTCAATATGAATTCCGCTGCAGGCGAGTACGAAACCTTCACGATTACAGTGGACAACGCAACTTACAACTCCAACACGGCCGGCACAGGCAAAATCGTCAGCATCGACGGTATGACTCTGGCCAATGGCGACAACCGCGCCCAGCTGAAGAATTACAACTTCAATTTGAATACCAGCGATATCACGGTGAACGATAACACTTCCACGCTGACGCTTACGGATACCTTTACCGGTACCGGCGCGATCAGCAAGCTGACCGTATATGTCAGCAACAACGCGGAAAAAGTTTACGACGGCAGCAATGCAGCCAATGGTAGTACCTCCTGGGGGAATTGGAGCTACAGTTCTGATTTGCTGGCGCTGGACGGCGTCAGTTTCGTTCTCAGCAGTGGTACGTTCAACACCGCCAATGTACATTCCGGGGGCAGTATGACCGTGACCGGTTCCCTGTCCGGTGCGGCCAGCGGCAACTACACGCTGGCTTATGGTACCGTCACCGGCACGATCACGCCGAAAACGATCACCATCGGCGATCTGGCAGCCGTCACCAAGACTTATGATGCACAGGCGGATAACGCCAAGCTCGCCGGTGACGGCGCGACTAACTCGCTGACGGTGTCGGGTATTGGGGCCGAATCGTTCAATCTGACCTTCAGCGGCGGCGCTTACGACAATGCCAATGCGGGCGACGATCACGCGGTCACCTTCTCGGGCGGCCAGCTCACTGCGAACGGTACCGCCAGACTGGGCAATTACATTTTTGCTTTCGGCGGCGATACCCTGACGGTTTCCAGCGCGGGCGCGATTACCGAATCCATGGCCGGTACCGGCGATATCACCCGCCGCGACCTGACGGTCAACTTCACGGCTGACAACAGGGTTTACAACGGTTCGACCGATGCCACCAGGGCCGGTGACTTCATTATCGTGGGACTTCAAGGCTCCGAAACGCTGCTGATCGATTCCAGCGGTTATACCTATGCGTTCGGCGACAAAAACGTGGGCAACGGCAAGACCGTAACCCTTAACGGATATAATGTAAGCAGCCTGAGCGGTACTAATCTCGCCAATTACAACCTGGCATTCAACACCACCACTACGGCCAATATCACGGCCTACGAAATGGTCATCAATGTCACCGCCAATGACAAAACGTATGATGGCGGAGTTGCCGCCACCGCCGGTAAGTCATTCAACAACCTGTTTGGCGACGATCTGGATTTCATCTGGGATTCCGCTTCGTTCGCTTCGAAAGATGTCGCTTACAGCGGCGATGACGTGGCCGCCCAGCTGGTCAGTCTGCTGAATGCCCGCCTGACCGGCAGCGACTCCGGGAATTACACGTTCATCTATGGCGGAGCAATCACGGCCAGAATCACCCCGTTGGGAATCGACGTGATCGCTTCGGTCAAGGATAAAGTTTATGACGGCAACAATTCCGCCGAATACAACAACCATTGGAGCATTGAAAACCAGCAGATTGCCGCCTTGCTCGGCGCGGACGGCGTAACGTTCAATTACCTCTCCGGTACATTTGCTTCCAGAAATGTTTTCGGCAACGAAGCGCTGCAGAATGTCTCCGTGACCGGTGAACTGACCGGCGGCCTGAAAGGCAACTACGCGTTGAACAGCATTTCCGCCGCCGCCGCCATCACCCGGGCGACGCTGAGTGTTCATGCCGCCGGCAATGCCGCCACCTACGGCGACACCGTGGCACACTCCGGGCACGATTATTTTCTGACCGGTTTCATCGGCAGTGAAAACGCCGCGTCCGCCGGGGTTACCGGCAGCGTTACGTTGACCGACGATTATGAACAGTATGACAATGTCGGTATTTACGGTATAAGTGTGGATCAGATCAATCTGTCGGCCGGTAATTACAATTTCGTGGCCGGCAACGACGCGGTGCTGACCATTGGCAAACTCGGGATTACCGTCACGGCCAACAGCGGCCAGGGCAAAGTTTACGGACAGGCCGACTCGGCGCTGACGTATCAGATCACCGCCACGGCCGACGGTTCCGCGCTCGATCATATCAACGCTCCCGGCGGCTTCGCAGACCTGATCGGTTCGCTGGAGCGCGCCATCGGCGAGAACGCAGACAACTATGCCATTGCGCGCGGCAGCATTAGCGATATCGATAACTCCAATTACGATATTACTTATGTCGGTGCCGATTATGTCATCGGCAAAGCCGTGATTCAGGTCAACGCGATTGGCGGCTCCGCTACTTACGGCGATGCGGTCGACCATGCCGGTTATGACTATTTCCTGACCGGTTTCGTGAACGGTGAAGACACCATGTCCGCCGGTATTTCCGGCAGTGTCTTGCTGACCGACGATTACGATAAGTTTGACAATGCCGGGCAGTATCTGGTTTCGGTTGATGTCATCAATCTGCTGGCACAGAATTATACGTTCGCCACCGGCAATACCGCCGCGCTTACAATAAGCAAACTCGGAATCACCGTTACCGCGGACGCGGGACAGGGCAAGGTATACGGCAACGCGGACTCCGCATTCACCTACCAGATCACCAATACCGCCGACGGCTCCGATCTCAATCACATTAACAGCTCCGGTGGTTATGCCGACCTGATCGGAACGCTGACCCGCGCGGCCGGCGAAAATGTCAACAACTACAGCATTCTCCAGGGATCGCTGGATAACGGCAACAACCTCAATTACGACATCACGTTTGTGGGGACCGATTTTGCGATTGCCAGGCGCTCCATCACCATCACCGGCGATGCCGTGAGCAACGAATACAATGGCAGTCATCACAGCGTCAGTTTCAACGATCTCACCGGCGATGATCTGGTGTTTGGCGATAGTATTGCCGACGCGATTTTCGGCGGTAATTGGACCGCCAAAAACGTGGCCGGCAGCGGCAGCTACAACGTTGACCACATTACGATCATGAATGGCAGCGAAGATGTCACAGGTAACTATGATTTCAACCTGATCGACAGCGGTAATTCGTTCACGATCACCCGCAGAGCCATCACGGTTACCGGTGATGCAGTGGCCAACGAATACAACGGCGAAAATCACAGTGTTAACTATGGCAATCTCTCTGCCGATCTCGTGACGGGAGATGCCATCACATCCGCGATTTTCGGCGGCAGCTGGACCGGCAAAAACGTAGTTGACAGCGGTAGCTACAGCGTTGATCGGATCACGATCATGAATGGTGCTGAGGACGTCACCGATAACTACAGTTTCGATCTTATCGACAGCGGCAATTCGTTCACGATCAGCCGCAAGGCCATCACGATCATCGGTGATGCCGTTGCTAATGAATACAACGGCAGCCATCACAGCGCCAATCTCGGCGATCTCACGGCCAGCGGCCTGATCACCGGCGACGGCCTTACCAACGCAATTTTCGGTGGCAGCTGGACCGGCAAAAACGTAGTTGACAGCGGCAATTACAGCGTTGACAGCATCATCATCATGAACGGTGCTGAGGACGTCACCGATAACTACAGTTTCGATCTTATCGACAGTGGCAATTCATTCACGATCAGCCGCAAGGCTATTACTGTCGCTGGCGCTGCCGTTGTCAATGAATACAACGGCAGTCATCACAGCGCCAAGCTCAGTGATATTGCTGCTAATGGCCTGATCACCGGCGACGGCCTTACCAACGCAATTTTCGGCGGCAACTGGACCGGCAAAAACGTAGCTGACAGCGGCAGCTACAGCGTTGCTCGAATCACGATCATGAACGGCAACGAGGATGTCACCGATAATTACAGTTTTGACCTTGCCGACAGTGGCAATTTGTTTACGGTTACTCCGAAGACAGTTGTTATCAACACCGTGGAAGTTGTGAATGAATACAACGGCAATGTCCATGGTGTCGACTATAGCCACCTTTCGGCCGACGGCCTGATTGCCGGTGACAGGATTAACGGTGCGAATTTTGAAGCCGCGTGCGAAGGGATAAATGTATGCGATAGCGGCACTTATCAGGTGTGCGGGATTACCATTGCAAATGGCGCTGAAGACGTCACCGGCAACTACCGTTTCGATCTGGCGGATTGCAACAATGCATTTACCATCACCCGGCGCACGGTTGTCGTGACCGCCGATTGCCATGAAGCGGTGGAGGGGACATCCGAGCCGGTGTTCTCTTATGTATTCGACAATCAGATCGAAGGGGATTTACCGACCGGCAACCTGGTTCGCGAGTCCGGACGCCTGCCGGGCAATTACAGCATTGGGCTGGGAACGCTGAGTTTCGGTGACAATTATAATATCGTTTTTGTGAGCGGTACTTTTACCGTCACCGCCGCTCCGGCCAATGCTGACCCCGTCAACTTCGATACCACGACGCCGACGCTTCAGGGGCTCTGGCTGAGTGCGGATGCCGTTTCTGGCTATTCGACAATCAATCCATATGCCATGGGCTACTCCGAGCTGATGACGCTGCAGTTGTTCACCGAATGGACGGAGCCGGAATCCAATCCTTATCCATGGAATTACGGCAATTGGAGCGACCGCAATGGCGCGGGCAACTACCGTGTGCCGCCGGCCAAACCGGTCAACCAGAAATGGATGAATGCGGACAACGTTTATCTGGAAGTCGTGCCGGTCCTGTATAACGCGGGCAATATGACGAACAGTCACGGTTTCACCCACAACCGGGAAATCATCTGGGGCAATGCCCTCGACCCGGTCGACAGTGAAATCAGAACGCAGTCGGATTACGTGGCGGACGACGTCGTCGGGGAAGACAGCCTGACGGTCAACCAGAATATCGATGAGCAGTTCCGTTTCATCAAGGAACCGGTCAGGATGCTGAAATCCCTGTTTTCCGGTACTCAGTCCGCCGAATTGGCCGATCCTGAATTGAAGGTGACACAGATCATCGGAATTCCTGGAAAAGTTCAGTCGTTCAAAGACAGTTTTGACCTTCTGCTCGATGAAATGCTGACCGTGTAATCATTTGCCATTATCTGTGCAAGCGCCGGAAAACCATTCGAATTTCCGGCGCTTGTACGGCCTCAAAGTTCAAACATATTCAAATGCTTGTTTCTCAGACTCAGAAACATCATAAGGAAAGTTTGAGCAGTCCCCGGCATTGTTGCTGTACTATAAATCAATTCACCATGATTCATTGAGAAACCTGATTCTGTTTCTTTTTCCGGATGCCGCAATAGATCAACCATACACCGATCGCGGTGATTGATGCTCCGCAGCCGAGGATGGCAATCCTGCCGCCCAGCGGATTGTCGAATACCAGCAGCGCCAGGATCGAAATCCCGTAAACCAGGCAGAGTTTGCCGATCACATCGAACTGGCGGGCGTCGCTGTTGTACGCTTCGTGACTGCCTTCCTTGTCCGGGTCGACCGGAGTGTTCATGGTTTCAAAGAAATGCTCCACCCGCGCCTCGTCCTCGGCATTGCGTTTTTTCGCCATGAACACGCACAGATAGTACCAGATGAAGCAAACCGCGATCAGGATGCCCGTGGTCAGGGCCAGATTCAGATCGTTGATCTCGCTTTTCGTCAATGGAACCTCGACAAACTTATTGGTCAGGGTAATCAAATTATTGGTCGTCAGGATGAAACGCAACAGAATGGAAGTACCGAAACCCACGGCCAGCGTACTCCAGGCCGCATAGTCCGGAGCCTTTTTGTTGAACATGCCGAGCATGAGCGGGACGGCCTGCGGAATACCGGTGCTGGTGGCGGCGATCAGGATTAATTCATAAAGCGGCAAAGTCTTGATCGTCGAGAAGAAAATCGCGACCAGGGCATAAATCACACCAAGCACGACGGTGAAGACGCGCCCGAGCCAGACCTGACGGGTTTCGGAGGCCTTCGGGTTGATCAGCGGCAAATAAATATTGCGGATAATCGAGCCGGAAGTGGCGTTCAACCCCGAATTCATGCTGGTCAGTGTGGCGGCGAAAATCGCGCAGATCAGCAACCCCAGCAAACCATGCGGCAGAACCATGCGGGCGATCTGAATGTATGCGCCCTCCTGCGGATTGTCGAGCCGGGGATAAATCGCCGACATATCGGCTCCGCTGATCAGCACGGCACAGGCCAGGGCCGGAATCATGAAAATCAACGTATGCGGAATGGCTGCCAGCCAGGCGATGGCGCTGATTTTGCGGGCATCGCGACCGGTTTTCACAAAGACGAATTTGGCGGCGCCGGCCGTCAGGCTGTTCTGCAGAATCGTCTGGTTCAGGATCAGCGTGATCAGGTACGGGATAAAAATCCACCAGCGGCACACGTTTTTGATGTTCGTGAGTTCGGGGTTTTGGAAAACCTTCTTGAAAAGTCCGCTGACGCCGCCGACAGGGTCAGCCACGACGCCATTCGGCAGTACGATATCGGTTTTGTAAAGCACCAGGACAGCGACGGCTATCGATACCCCGATCAGCATCAGCATCTGGACGAAGTCGCCGGCGGTGGCCGCCCACGAACCGCCCAGCATGGTCATGATGACGATGACCGAACTCAGGACGACAATCAGGAACACGATGCTGCCGTCCAGCCCCAGCCCGGCGCACATCCGCCCCCACGCGCTATCGTGCAGCACGGAGAGTTCGTTGACAAATGCGCAACTCATGAATTGGGCGATTGTGTACAGCGAGATACCGCCGAACAGTGCATTGAACGGCATCGGCAGCCAGGTCATGACCTGTTCATTGACTTTGCCGTAGCGGTTGCGTACCGCTTCATTGCCGGTGATCACCCGCATCTGCCGGAACTTGTGAGCGGTGAAAAACACGGTGAACACCGCGCCGAAAAAGTTGGCCACGGTCAGCGTCAGAAAGAAAAATCCCGTCTGATAAATTTTGCCGGCGGCCCCGGTATAGGTCCACGCGGAAAATCCGGTCATGAAAATCGAGGCGGTGGCGATCCACCACGTCATGTTGCCGCCGCCGCGGAAAAAGTCGCTCGCGTTTTTGCTGAACGATTTAAACACCGGCCCCAACGCCAGCATGAAAACCAGATAAAATGCGATAACCAGCCAGTCGGATAATTGCAGCATCAGATGATCTCCTTACCGTTTTCAGTCATCCAGAGCAGCGCCTCCAGCGTATTGGCGGCGGCCCAGCCATTGTACGAATACCACATCGAAGACGGACGCCCGTCGCTGTAATGAAAATTGGTCAGACCATCGCTCGGGCAATAACGTTCCGTCGTGACGCCGTAGCGTCCATATCCCGACACTTCCGGGTACAGCTCGAGGCAGTTCATGACCCATGCCATGCCGTCTTCGGCGCGCATCCTGTGGGTGTCGTTGCCGGTTTGCTCCGCCAGATAATACAGTTCGGGCGTGACCAATACGCCCATCGGATGAATGTGCGGGTTCGACACGCTGGTCACGGAGCCGCCGCAGGAGTTCCAGTTGCTGCCTTTCAGCGGCATGATTTCCGGAATGGCTTTGAAGCCGTAGCGCCAGAGGTATTCATAATGCGCGGCGTCCTCGAGCATGTCCAGATACTTCTTTTCACCGGTCTGCTCGTGGAGAATTTTCACCAGTTTCATGAAGGCCAGGTTGCCCTCCTGGTCCGGGGCCTTCCACGTATCCATCGGCGAACCGCAGGCGTTGAGCGCCTTGACCGGTTTATGGTAATAACCGGCGGCCAGCACAGCGGCATCCAGATAATGCTTGTCGCCGGTGAATTCAAACGCGGCGGCCAGCGCGGCGGCAATCCAGCAACCGGCATAGCCGTTCCAGTCCGTCACCTGCCGCGCCTCGGTGGAAAACGCATAACCGCAATTGCCGTCTTCGCGCTGGAGCTCAGCGTAATTATCGGCTATATTCACCGCGATCTCGCGCCATTCGGGGTCATAATTCTGCAGGTGCATCATGCTTTTGAAAAGGTAATACAGGGCATGGCCGTTGGTATATGCGGAATGGCAGTCATGGGTGATTTTCAGGAAATCCCACCAGCCGTTGACCCGGCTGCCCTTCAGCTCGCGGACCAGGTCATAAAACATGCCGGATTTCGGGTTGTAACCGGCGATGATTTCATTGAAAAGCTCAAAGCCGCTTTTGCGTCCCTTGAAATAATCAGCCGGCAGCTCGAGGGTATCGACCGCCTTGATAAACGGATAAGCCAGGATCGAGCCGCCCGTCCAGCCGATTTCCAGCAGCGCGCGCCACGGCTTCAGCTCCGGCTGCGCCGGGGGATGGGCCTCCTGATTGGTATAATGATTAAACTGGTCCGACCAGTTCTGTTCAACAAAGGCATCGATCACGGCGCGGGCGGCTTCGGCGAAGCTCTTATTGAACTTCGGGCATTCGCGGTAATGACGGTAAAGCTTGTCGATGATCCCCCGTACCGAATCGCGGTCGCCGCCGGGGATGTCGAAAAAATACCCGCTCACCTGCCCCGCCGTCACCGGCTGACTGGTGGATTTGGAGCGGCCGTCGTCATGGTCGCAATACTTGTTGACGAAGGTAAACGGCAGATTGGCATAGCCGAGCGTGACCCCGAATTTATTGGGAAGTTCCGCAAATACGCCGTTGCGGACTTCGCCTGCGCAGTACGGGTCCATGGAAATAGCGGCCACGCCGCGATCACTGACCGCAATCGAAACCGGATGGCTGGCGCGGTCGGCGCGGAATTCCCAGACTGGCGAGGAGTAAATTGATTCCGGGTATTCGTAAGTCAGGTTCGGGTACTGCCCCGGTTTGGCGTTATGGAGGTTGTTGTCGCCGTGAATGCAGCAGGGAATCAGGTGCCAGACATTGTCGCCGGGAATCGTCCCTTCCAGCTTGATCCGGGTGGGATACTGAGCCGTAAACTCAAGCGTATAGGCGCCGTCGCCGGAGCAAACCAGTTTCAGCGTGATATTGGCATCATTATAGTCAAGTCCTTTATTCATATCAACGACGCCGCAGGAGTTCCAGCCGCCGTTTCTGGACTGATATAACGCTTCAACTTTCATCATCATTTTCCACCCTCCTTTTTCAAAACCAAGGTTGACATGGGGGGCACGGTCAATTTTGTGCCGCCCGGAATATTTTTATTTCCGCCGAGTAAACGATAGGTGCCTTGCGGCAGTTCAAGCGTAAATGTGCGGTCCTTCGTCGCATTCATGCCGATCTCAAAGGGACCGTAGGAAGCGCGGTAGAAATCGCCGCGCCCGGCATAAGGACTCTCGTCGCCCGCTTTGAAACTGATACCGTCCGGAATCTTCGCGACCGGCAGTTTTTCACCGGTGTGGGCCGAGTTGTATTTCTGCGGATAATGGATATGCCCGCCGCCGCGCCCGAAGCCGAAATTGGTCCAGTTCGGCCGGGTCCAGGTCATGCCGGACGCCGTGAATTCGATGTCGATCCGCTGAGTCGCGATGCGCTCGACCTGCGGGGTCAGGTAATGGAACCTGCCGAGGAAATTCACCGCAGTGCGGGCGCGCCAATAGAGCGACGCATACAGAATTTCATCGCCATCCTTCACCGCCATCACGCCGTTTTCCTCGTCGCTCCAGACGAAGTCCGGCTGGTCCGGCGACATCGGCATCCGGCTGCCGGACTTCGGCAGTTTCTTCAGCGCGTCGTATTCACCGGGCGTCTGGAGCAGGCCGAACGTCACCCGGAAGCCCCCCTCCTCCATCTGGTGCGCCACAGAACTGAAAAACTGCTGTTCCGCCAGCATCTGCTGAACCAGCCCGACGGAGTAATCGTCGCCGACCGCCAGCGGGGCCTGCAGCGGCGAGGCGTCGCGGCTCGGGCGCTGGGCATAGCAGATATCGCCGGGGAGCTTCGTATCGCGCCAGCCGATGACGGTCTCGATCCGCATCACCGGGTATCCGTTCCGGTCGAGCGAGGGATGGCGGAAAATCGAGCGTGCCTTGATGATCCTGATCAATGCGGCCTTAATCTCCGGGTCGCCCTCGGCGCCGGGAGCCGGGCGGGTGGCATTGTAAATGGCAGTGGCCCAATCCAGCACTTCACCGTAATTGCCGACATAGCCGAGCTCCTTGGTCAATCCCTTGTCCGTCAGCTGCAGATAGTCTTTGCCGACCGGCCAGGTGGGATTGCCGTCGCGATCCAGCTTGCCGGACCACGGACGCAGGCCGACAGATTCCTTCAGGAACCCAAGCGTGGTTTCCAGCGGCAGCGCCAGCGAGGAATCGAGGTAGTTCAAGGCGCGATTATTCAGGTGCAGATTCATGTCGATAATCATCGACTGATTGGTGTACATGCGGCGGAAGGTGGAGAGGTGGTCGATACCGGCCCTGAGCATTTCCGCCCACGCCTGGCGGCGGTTGATTTCCTGCCCTTTTTCGTCCTTGATATTTTCCGCCAGGCGCGGCTCGATTTTGTCGCGGAGCAACAGAATCGCATCGCCGACCGGGCCGAATCCGAACCAGTCGGGATTCCAGGTGGAGCGGTCGTCGGCGGCCAGTTTCGGATTCTCGCGGAACTTGACGAAATACATATCGATTCCGGCGATAACGGCATCGACCGCCGCCTGTTTCCGGTAAGCGGGCGTCCAGTCGACGCTGTAGGCCTGCGCGGTCATCTGAATCTGCATCTGGTTGCCGATTTGACCGGGACGGATGAACTTGGCGACTTCACGATTGACCCGCGCTTTCAATGCCTTGAAATCCTCTTTTTCCGCCGGGGCGGCTACCGGCTTGACGGCGGGAGCAATCTTCTCGTCCGCGGGCGGCGCGAAAAATCCTTCCGTATGCGTGTAGGCCGCGTAAATTCCGCGGCTGGGAGCAACCATATCTTTCTGGTATTTCTCAAAATTATTGCCATAGCCCCAGATCCGGCCGGTGGCGCGAATTTCCAGTTCCAGTTCCTTCTTGCCCTTGGTCATATTCAAGGGCAACAGGCCGGTGGTATAGAAAAAACGGTCCTTGAACTGCGGTTCGCTGCTGCCGTGGTCGAGAATATCATGGTCGCCGAGGTGGCGGAATCCCACCTGCTTGCCGTCGATATACAGAATCAACAGATTTTCGCTGATATCATTGCCCCAGAATTTCACGGTCAGGTAATTCTCTTTCGCAGGGTCGACGGCCATTGTGAAAAACATCCCTTCGCTCTCAAAATACGGCTTGGCCGGGGCCTCGATCAGGCGGGCGGACTCATCAAGTCTGTCAGTGATCACAGTGGTACTACCACCGCGAAAACCGTGAGCTGTTTCCGATGCGGAATCACCGAACCGCAGATAATCGGCGGCGGCAAGCGAACCGGCCAGAGCCATCATGATAAGATAAAGGAATGTTTTCATAAGTTATTTCACCAGTTTGAATTTGCGATTGACCGGAGCTGCGCTCTGGATTGCCGGGTCTTTTTCCCGGCCATACTGCCAGGCGACGACCGATACTTCGACCGGGTATTTGGCCCCTGCCGGAATTTCCGTGAAAATCAGCTCGCCATCCTTGATATAAGCCGGGCCGTATTCCACGTAATATTCAACCGGCATACCGGTATTGGCGCGGGCATTGAGCTTATAGGATGCAGTACCGGCTTTCTGGTCGGGAATCACCGGGAAATCGAGCCGCTGGGCGATGCCCTTGTCGCGGCTGCGCGGAACCATCATGACCGACTGCAGGACGCTGCGGCGATACGTTTCGTCGCCAGGATACACGGCCATCATGTAGATCTCGCCGGTGCGGCGGCTGGAGGTGAAGCCGAAACGGTAGAAGCGCACCGCCATCGTCTCGTGATCGATCCGCACCACCGGGCCGCAGATCGGATAAATATTGATGTTCTCCACATCGGAACCATGCGCGACCGGAGTACCGGCTTTCTGCCCGCTCCAGCCCACGGCGCGCCCCTCGGTCACGGTGTCAATGAAAGTGCCTTTGAGTTTAACCGAGAGCCCGTCCGTTTCCGGTTTGAATGCCGGGTGAATCTGGGCGTGGGTCTTGCGGTCCTCCAAAATCTGTCCATTCTGGACATAACCCAGCAGCTGAACTTTCTTGCCACGGTCACGCGCCTGATATTTCTCATGGAAACGGGCAAATTCCTCGTCGAACACCCAGAGTTTTTCTTCGCCGTATTTATTGGTTTTCGCCTTGAATTCAGCCACCGGCGCGGCTTTGGCGGACGGCGGATTATTGACGCGCCAGTAATCGACGTTCCAGCCGGAATTGTAGTCGACGGCCTTCAGGTTACCCGGTCCGAAGTTGCGGGCCTTGTCGGCCTTTTCCATATAGAAACCGATGTAGTCGATGATATTGTCGTTGATGTCGAAGTGCCCGGAGCCGGGGTCGGCCACCAGCGTAACCAGCAGACCCGGCACGTGCTGCGCCAGCACCTGCGGACGGCGGTTGTTGCGGCCGCCGGAGTATTCGCCGTCGCGAATCAGCATCGGGATGCCCTTCAAACGGGATACGGTCTCCGCATTCATCAGCGGATCGTTGAAATTGTAGTGATAATCCACCCCCGGCGTGCTGCCGTCGTAGGAAATCCCGCAGATCGCGCGCTCCGGCTTCCACATGGCCATCTGCCACGGAAACGCCGCCATCGCCGAGTGCCCGATGCCGATGAACGGAATATCGCTGATTTCCTGGTATCCCGATGTCTTCGCCAGGTCCGCGAACAGCGCATCCATGACTTGGGTCTGTTCCAGTTTGGTGAAGTCGAACGTCGACCCGAACGGCGCCGGCGCAAGCCACACGCAGCCGTAATCGAGTTTCTGCAGCGTTTCGCGGAATGCCGGGTGTTCCATCATGGGCAGTTCCAGCATATTGAACATGCCGATGACCAGGCCGCGCAGCTTGGCGGTTTTCGCCGGAATGTAGAGGTAGGCCATGGCCGGCAGATTGTTCTCCGAACTGATTGCCCGCATCGGCACCGCCCACTGCCAGACCGCTTTGTCCAGCTCCATGCCGGTGAAGGGGCTGACCGCGTCCTTTGACGCCGGGATCGGATCGTAAAGCGGAGCAATCATGCTGCCCTTGAAGGCATCGCCCTCCCAGAACTGACGGCAATATGTTTTGCCGTCGAGCGAATAAAAGAAGACCACCATTTTTCTCTTGCCGGGCAGCGGGTCCTGCGAACCGTCGAGCCCGAGCGTCGGAAAATCCAGCTTGACTTCGCGATTTTCGTCGATCACGGTTTTCAACCTGGCGGTGACATCGGCAAACTTGCCTTGGTCACCGAAATAAACCTTGCCGAGCGTGAATCCTTCCGTCACCGCCTGATTGGCGATGATACCGTTGATCGTGCGTTCCTCGAGTTCCCGCGTCCTGACCTGTCCGTCGTTGTCTTTGTATTTGACGATCAGCTTTTTGGCGACGCCGGGCGCGGGGTCCTTGCCCGCCATTTTGTTGCCGTCGATCCAGCCGATATAGAAGTCATCATTGACTTTATGCTTCCGGTATTGTTCCGTGACGTCCGCCCAGCGGGTATCGGCTCCGAACTTCGCCTCGATCACTTCCAGTGCCGAGACTGCCGAAACCGTGAGCAAAAGGATAATCGCGAGAATGTTTTTCATGGGTCCCCCTTCTTTTCTTAATCGTCGAGACGGTCGGTCCAACGGCCCTTCGGATTGTCGCCCGAAGGATTGGCGCTGAGATAGTTGATGCCTGCGCCGACGGTTTCGGCCGGAGACAAACCTTCCGCCTGTCCGCCGACAAAGAGGTAATTCCAACGTTGAGCGTGCGCCGGAGCATAGCCGAGATCCTGGCCGCGCTGCTGATACGGACTGAGTACCCCGCTGCAGGACTGGCCCGAGTTATAGTTATTGAACTGATGGCGGTCGGCGATCAGAATCAGATGAGAGGGATTTTTCACCTGATTGATCTTCGAGGCCCCGAGCCGTCCCTCTGTGGAAGGATCGGGCGTACCGACGATCCGCCCCTCTTTCCCAAGCCGCGTCCCTCCGTTCGCAAGAACGGATTTCGCGTTATTGTAGCCATAGGAGCGCTTGTCGCTGAACGAGCTCGAACCCGGCACAAGGGTACGTACCGCTTTATCCGACGGGCACATGTAAACCTTGAGCGCCTGATTGCCGCCGCCGGCATCGTTGCTCTTTTTGCCCAGATAAGGAGCTACGGCGGAATCCCAGGTCCAGTCCTCTTTTTCCAGCAGGCCGGGCAGGAAATCATTGTGGTCATCCAGGTAACCGACGACCCCCAGTCCGATTTGCTTGAGGTTGGAAACACAGTGGATGCTCCGGCTTCTTTCGCGGGCCTGATTCAGGGCCGGCAGCAGCATGGCGGCGAGAATCGCGATGATCGCGATCACAACGAGGAGTTCAATGAGGGTGAAATGCTTGATGTTTCTTCTGGTTTCCATTTTAACGTTCTCCTTTAATCAATTCCGGTTTGATAAATATTTCACTTGAGTATTCGCTGCTTTCGCCGTTGATCCGGCGCAGCAGTTGATCTACCGCCATTTCCCCCACCTGGGCGATTTTGATATCGATCGTGGCCGGGCGCGGCGAAATGTAACGCAACAGCACTTCCTCGTTGTTGCAGCCGACCATGTCCAGATTATTTACGTTGTAGCCGTTGGCTCTCAATTCATTATAAACGCCGAGCATGACATCGTCGGCACAGAAAAATGCGCCGCTGATACTGCTGCGTTTTTTCCGAAACCCATCGGCCAGTTCGCGAAATGCGGCGATATCCTTATTGGCTCCGGACGGCGTAAATACCGTGGCCTTCATCCCGAGCGCAGTCGCGTGCCTGACGAAGCGCTCCACCCGCACCGCGAAAGCGCCGTGCCCGGACTCGCTGGTAAACACCGCCACATTTTTGTGACCGCGCGCCGCCAGGTAATCGGCGGCAATCGTCCCCACGGCCAGATTGTCATAAAAAATATGGTCGAACAGACGCTCCTCGTCGTCGTGTTCGCGGAAACACCAGACCATGGGGAGCTTGTCATGGAGCTTCTTGAGCTTGGCGACGACTTCCATCTGCGCGGGCCTGCCGAAAAGGATCACCCCGTCGCTGTTACGCGGGTCGATTGCTTCCGGCAGCCGGTTATCGTGGCCGATGTGCGCCAACTGCAGCGTCAACTGCCGCTCCAGCAACGCGCTCTGAATGCTCCCGATCAGAATCGGCAATGCCGGCTTGCGCAGCATTTCCTCCGGGGAAAACGCCCCCAGCGAGAGAAACGCCACCGCCCCGCTCCGGATCCCGACGCGCTCCGCCACTTTCGGCCCGGGCCGGACGATGCTCGGCTGGTAATTGTATTTCTCCGTCGCCTCCTTGATCCGGGCGGCGGCCTCCGGCGACACCTTTTCCGGTTTGTTGAAATAACGCGAAACCGTACTGATGCTGACGTTGGCTTTTTTAGCGATTTCGACGATTGACATGAGTCCGTCTCCTGTTGATGCTTTTTTGCTTTATATATATTGTCGCTCCAAACATGAAAAATGTCAATACCCTTTTGAAAAATAATTGAATAATTTTCATGAGTTTTTGTGACCAATATCCTGAAAGTATACTCAGGCAATTTATACTTTCAGGTTACATGCAGGTAAAATAATTAAATATCCAATGAAAATTATTTTATTATTTTTCACAAAACACTATTGATTTTTCGCGACCAGCCAATATAATTATAATAGATATCATGAATAAACGGAGGAAAGATGATGAGCAGACTCTTAACCGCGCTGCTGCTGTTTTTGACGGCGGCGCTATCGGCCGACTCGGCCCTGGACCGGATGAAGCCGTATGTGGTCGACCGGAAAATCATTGCGGACCCCAGGCCAGCCGGGGAACTCACGTTTCAACTGAAAACCGACAATCCGGCGCCACAATTGCTGCACGTCCGTTATTCCGGGGACGAGAAACCTGAGCCCGGCGGCAAGCTGTTGTTCCGCATTTTCGTGGACGGCAAGGAGCTGGCGGTTCAGGGCATCAACCGGAACTTCCCCAACAGCATGCTCGATGAATTCTATCCGCTCCTCACCGATAAAAAAGAGATCACGGTTCAATTCAAGCCTTATGATACGAAATCATCCGTCGCCAGCATTTACGCGGTATCGGTCCTGCGTGCCAAGACGGAATTCGGCCGCTTCGACAAGCTCGGCGGCAACACCATCAGCATTCCGGGGCAAATCAGCTACACCGAGCCGGACGGCCCGCAGGGCTGGCGCTTGCACGGCTGGCTGGCGGAGAGCGACGGCGTGTTCCGCATGGCCGATTACTGGGGCCTCGAGTTTAAAGCCGACCTGAAAAACACCGACCGTGCGGCCCTGCAATTCATCGCCCGCCTCGACGTCCTGCACAGTGAGGACCGCGACACCGGCCCGGAGAGCCGCGAAGTGAAAATGACGCTCTCCAAGTCCGGCAAACAGACCTTTTACCTGAAGTTCGCCGACTTCGCCAATCCCAGCGCCGACCTCGCCAATATCATGTACAAGCTGAAAACGCTGGAACTGAAAGTTGACGGAAGCAAGGGCGAACTCGTCATCGACCGTGTCCGGCTGCTGAAAGGCTACAAATTCGCCGCGGACACCGCGCACTGGTCAAAACCCGCCCTCCCCGGCCAGGCCGCAATTTACGACCTGCAAATCACCAACACCTCGACGAACCGCGAAGCCTACAACCTGACCCCGGTCCGGCGCAACTGGGAGGCCATGGCCACCACCGTCGAGCCCGCCGCATTGGAGCTCGCGCCCGGCGAATCCGCCAAAGTCAAAGTCGCGGTAACCGTCCCCGCCCGCGTCCCGCCCGGCGGACACGAGAAACAACTGATCCGGGTCAATGTCAATGGCGATCCCGGGGCCACCCGAACCCTTGAATTCACCACCTTCGCCAAGTTGCCGAGCCCGTTCATCATTCACGACGCCAAGGGCTGGGCCGAAGTCCGCGAAAAGGCGATTAAATACGATTGGGCGAAAAAGGCTCTCGACAAATACCTCAAAAGCGCCGACAGCTGGCAAGTACCGGAACTGGAGGTTTACGCCATCAGTCCCGACACCAAGCGCCCCTATCTGGTCGACGCCCGCCAGGAACTGCGCCTGATGGACGCCGCCTACGCCTATATCCTGACCGGCGAAAAGAAATACGCGGAAAAGGTCGCGCTGTTCCTCCGCCGGATCAGCGATCCGGAAAAGGGCTTCCCGAAAACGCATCAGCTCGGCCACCAGAGCGCTGTCCAGGAGGGTCATATTTTCCAGCATATCGCGCAGGCCTATGACCTGGTTTACAACTCCGGCGCCCTCTCCGCCAAAGACAAAGCCAATATCAATAATACATTGAAAATCTACTGTGACATGATTCGCGACAACAACTGTCATCCGGCGGGCGCGAATTGGGCGGTTTCCATGCAGCTCGGGGCGTTATTCAGCGCCATGATGCTGGACGACCTCACCCTCTCGGAATACTTCGTTTTCGGCCCCGGCATGCTGGCGGACAAAATTTCCAGCTACACCATGTCCGACGGCTGGTGGTACGAGTGTTCGATCAGCTACAACCTCTGGTGCGCCGAAGAATTCACCCAGATGTCGCTGGCCATGGAGCGCTTCGGTTACTCGCTGCTGAACCGCAAGTACCCGGTCTATTTCGCCTCCGCGCCGGATTATCAGCTGGACGACAAAACCGAGCTGGACCAGCGGCGAAACGTCCACTACGGACACAGTTTCCGCATCTTCGGCGGCATCGAAAACCAGACGGTCACCATTAACAAAATGTTCGACGCCATGATCCCGTACATCGACTACCGCGGCTGGATTTTCGGCATCAACGATTCCTATGAAAACAATGTCGGCGGCGGCCGTTTCGAACTCGCCTATTACGCCTTCCGCGATCCCCGCTACGCGGCGTTCATCAAGCGCGCCCCGGAGCGTACCGACCTGATTTACGGCGTGCCGGAGCTGCCGGCGGAAACCCCGGAAATCGGCCGCGGCTCGGCATACAGTGACAATGTCGGGCTCCTGATGCTGCGCTCGAATCAGCAAGAACCGCGCGAGCGCATCCAGGCCGTGCTGAAATACGGCACCCACGGCGGTTATCACGGCCACTACGACCGCACCGGACTGCTCTCGATGATGCGTTACGGGCGCAGTTTCTTCAACCCCGAAATGATCTGGTACAGCTACCAGCCGTTCATGTACAACTTCTATGTCCAGAGTTCCATCGCCAAAAACATGGTCACGGTGGACTTCAAACAGCAGGAAGTCGACGACAGCGCGCGCAAGCTTTTCTATACCGGCGACATGCTGCAGGCCGGGTGCGTCGAAACCACTTCCGCCTGGTCGAATCCCGCTTACGGCGGCCTGCGCTGGGGTCACATCGGTTTCCCGACTTTCAGCAGCAAAACCATTGCCGAGGGACGTCATGTGCCGGTTCCAAGCCCCGAGCCGCGCTACGGCTCCATGTCCGGCTTCACCGAGCCGGTTCAGCAGCGCCGGTTAATGGGCGTGACCGACGATTACATCGTGCTGGTTGATTACGTCAAGGGACAGGAAAAGCATCAGTATGATCTGCTGTATCAGATCAAAGGCTTGCTGGACATCAGCGCCCCGGAGAAAAAGTTCATCAAGCACACCGCTCAACTGACGGCGGACCCGCTGAAATCCACGCAATTCGTCACCGACGTCAACTGGTACGAAGTTTCCGGCACGGCAAAGATGAATTTCCTGACCGTTTTCGGGCCGGAGGGCGACAATCGCGGCACCCGTATGAACGGTGAGCCCGGCAAACTTTATATCGACATCCACCACGCCTGGCCGAACCATAAACGCACGCTCTTCACCGGGCTCGCGCCGGAGAACCACGGCGTCAGCCGCAAGCTCGCGTGGAGCGTCAAAGGCGACGGCAAAGAACTCGCCTCCGGCAATTTCGGCGCCTGGATTCTGGGCGACGCCAAAGTCGACGTCGAGCTTAAAGGCGTAAAAACGCTGGAACTCCTCACCGCTATCGAGGGCCGCGGCAAAGTCAACACCCTGTTCTGGGCCGACGCCGTCCTCGAAACCGCCGACGGCAAAACCATCCCCCTAACCTCCCTGACACCCAGAAAAGCCAACATCCTGGAACATAAACACGGCTTCGACAAGGATTACGAAGGCGGCAAGATCAACATCGCCGGCAACGATTACCAAACCGGCCTTCCGGCCGACCCCGCCCAAACCGGTGCGGACCGGCCCGCCGTTTACACCTTCGACCTGACCGGCCTGAACGCGGTCCGCCTGAAAACCGTGGTCGGCGGCGACTATCCGGTTGGTCCTCAGGCCGAGCGCCGGATCACCTCCGGGGTTCAGGTCAACGAAAAGGAAACGGTTTTTATCTCCGTCATGGAACCGTTTGAAAAATCGAGTGTCATCGACAAAGTAACCGCCTCGTCCGCCGATTCGCTGGAAGTGGTTTTAAAAGATGGGCGGACCCACAAGTTCCACATCTCCGGCCTCGAAGACGGCAAAAATGTTCAACTGAAAATGAGCGAATTCAAAGACGGTAAACAGGTCAGGGAAGAGACGGCCAAATGAAATTGATTCACCAAATTGATTGCGGCGACATGACCGCGCTTTATTACGATATCCAAGGAAAAATTCATTTCACCCTGATCCCGAAGGGTATGGAAAAGGATATCCCCGTGCATCGCGCCAGCCTGAACGGCTCCCTCGCCTGCCGCGGCGGGGTCCGGGCCGCCGGGTTTGATTTTCCGGCCGTCCGTCCCGAAAGCATGATTCAGTTCAAGGTCATGGGCGACGCCTACTGGGATAACTTCTCCGCCGGGGCCACGCTGCGGAACGCCGAAAGCGTCAACCGCCTGAAACAGCAATCCGTAACAACTTTTGCCGACGACCGCGGGCTGGAGCTGAAACATATCCTGACCCACACTCCGGGCGGTCCATACATCGAAGTCAACACCAAAATCGTCAACCACAGCGGCGCACCCGTGACGCTGGAAATGCTGTCCAGTTTTTCACTCGGCTTGTTGTCGCCGTTTCAACCGGACGACGGCAGCGGCAAGTACCGGATTCACCGTTGGCTCTCCAACTGGAGCAGCGAGGGCCGCCACGAGAATCGCAGTGTCGAGGAACTGAATCTGGAAATGTCGTGGCAGGGCTACGGCATCCGCTCGCTGCGCTTCGGCGAACAGGGTTCGATGCCGGTGCGGGGCTATTTCCCGCAGGTGGCTTTTGAGGATACCGCCAAAGGCGTGGTCTGGGGTGCGGCGCTGGCCGTGACCGGTTCATGGCAGCTGGAAGTATCGCGCTCAAGCGATTTCTTCAACATCTCCGGCGGGCTCGTCGACCGCGAATTCGGTCAATGGACGAAGGTTCTGCAGCCGGGCGAAATATTCCGGGGGCCGGCCGCGGTTCTGAGTTGTGTGCGGGGCAATGTCGCGGATCTGCTGCCGCGCCTGACCGCGTATCAGGAGGCTGATCTTCCTGAGTCCGAACAGGATCTGCCGGTCATCTTCAATGAATGGTGCACCACCTGGGGGCGTCCGGTTCCGGCCAAGCTCATGCCGATTGCCGGCAAACTGCAGAATCGCGATATCCGCTATTTCGTCCTCGACGCCGGCTGGTTCAAGTCGGATGGCGATGGCCTGGCCGGTGTCGGCGACTGGAACATCGGCGACGGCAACTACCCGGAAGGGCTGGACCGCTTTGCCGCTCAACTGCGCGAAATGGGTTTCATCCCCGGCATCTGGTTCGAATTCGAGGTCGCCACCGACGACTCGAAATTCTATGCCACCCACCCGGAACTGCTGCTGCACCAAGACGGTAAAGTACTGCGCTCCGGGCCGCGCTCGTTCCTCGATTTCCGCAAACCGGAAGTCATCGAATACCTGAACACCAAGCTGATCAGAATGCTCAAAGAGAATCACTTCGGTTACCTGAAAGTCGACTACAACGCCCCGACCGGCTTCGGCTGCGACGGCGCAGATTCGCAGCCCGAAGAATTGCGCAAACATCTGGCGGAGGTCGAAAAATTCTTTCTCCGCCTGAAGTCGGAATTGCCGGAACTGGTCATTGAAATCTGCTCGTCCGGCGGACACCGCCTGAGCCCCGCCTGGATGCGGCTCGCCTCCATGGGCAGCTTCTCCGATGCACACGAGGGGGTCGAGATTCCGCTGGTCGCCGCCAATACCGCGCAGCTGATTCCGATGCGGAAAAACCAGATCTGGGCGGTCCTGCACCCCGATGACGATGATAACCGCCTGTATTATTCGCTGGCGGCGGGCATGCTCGGGCGTCTCTGCCTCTCCGGCAATATCGCCGAATTGAACGAAAACCAGCTTAAAACCATGTCCGCTGCAATCGCATTTTACCGTCAGGCGGCTCCGCTGATTCGCTGCGGCAAGACGCAGGTGACGCGCCGCACCGGCGAATCCTACACTCACCCTACCGGATATCAGGTATTTTCAAGGAGCAACGACACGCATGAACTGTTGGTCATCCACACCTTTGGAAATACCCCGGATACCATTGACATTCCGGTGACCGCACAGAACATACTCCGCATATTTGCGCCATCTTCGGTCTCCGTCGAACTGCAGGCGAACAACCTGAAAATATCCGTTTTATCACACTTCAACGGACTGGCCGTTTACCTGACAAAATAATCCCAACTCAAAAAAAATAAGACCGGCAAAACATTCCTGCTTTGCCGGTCTTTACTTACTTGATGACGACGATTTCGACGCCAGCCATGCGGGCGTAGTCCTGCATGAATTCGGTGGTCAATGCGGGAGCGTTGACGCTGTGGTGGGCTCCGCCGGCTTCGATCCACTGTTTCGCGCCGTCGGCCAAGTTCGGCTTCGGCGTCCAGACGGTACTCGCGACCGGAAGTTTCGGCAGCGCGGCATCGGGCTCTTCGATCTGCAGTTCGTTGACGATCAACCGGTAATGCGTACTGAGATCGATCATCGTGGCGTTGATCGCCGGGCCGGGCTTGGTGGTAAAGACCAGCCGCGCCGGGTCGTTTTTGCCGCCGATGCCCAGCGGATGGACTTCGAGGCGCGGTTTGGCCGCCGCGATGGTCGGACAGACTTCGAGCATGTGTGCGCCGAGGACGCGTTCGCGGCCCGGGGCGAAGTGGTAGGTGTAGTCTTCCATGAAGCTGACGCCGCCCGGCAGGCCGTGCCCCATCACTTTCATGGTGTGCAGCAGCGCGGCGGTTTTCCAGTCGCCCTCGGCCCCGAAGCCGTAGCCGTCGGCCATCAGACGCTGCGACGCGAGGCCGGGGAGCTGGTCGAAACCGTAGAGGTTTTCAAAGGTGGTGGTGAAGCCCGCGAAATCGCCGTCTTCGAGGAAGGCGCGGAGGCCGATTTCCTGTTTGGCGGCGGCTTTGATCGAGTTCATGGCGTACGCGGAAGTGTCCGGTATCGTGTAGAGATCGCGGTATTTCTTGACCAGTTTTTCGACGGCGGCGTCGCTGACGTTGTCGATGTATTTGAGCACATCGCCCACACCGTAGCCATTGACCGCGTAGCCGAACTGGATTTGAGCGGAAACTTTGTTGCCCTCGGTCACGGCTACTTCGCGCATGTTGTCGCCGATGCGGGCGATTTTCATGGTCTGCGAATCGCGCCACGCGGCGGCCACGCGCGCCCATACGCCGATCGCGTTCTGAACGGCCTCGGTTTCGTAGTAGCCGTTAACGACTTTGCGCGGGATATTCATGCGGGTGCAGATGAAGCCGAATTCGCGGTCGCCGTGCGCGGCCTGGTTCAGGTTCATGAAGTCCATGTCGATGGTCGCCCACGGAATGTCGCGGTTGGCCTGCGTGTTCAGGTGCAGCATCGGCTTCTGCAGGAGCTTAAGACCGTTGATCCACATCTTGGCGGGGCTGAAGGTGTGCATCCAGCAGATAACGCCGGCACAGTCCGGGGCCGCGTTCGCGCTCTGAATGGCGGCGGTGATTTCGTCGGGGGTTTTGACGGTCGGAACCCACTCGATTTCGATGGCGATCCGGCTGCTGCCGTTGAGCGCTTTGACGATGATCTGCGAATTGGCCACGACCTGTTTCAGTGTGTCCTCGCCGTAGAGGTGCTGGCTGCCGGTGATGAAGCGGATGCGGTATTTTTTCAGGTTAATTTTGTCCATAATAAGCCTTGGCTCCGTGCTTGCGGTTGTAGTGTTTGTCGATCAGGGAATTTTTCAGACGCTTGACGTCCGGGTTGAGCTGCTCGGTGATGAACGCCATCCGGCAGAGTTCTTCGAGCACCTTGGCGTTGTAAACGGCCTTGGCCGCGTCCTTGCCCCAGGTGAAGGGGCCATGACCCGCCACCAGCACCATTTCGATCTCTGTTGCGTTCAGTTTGAGGTGGGTGATCTGGTTGCCGGTCTCGGTTTCGTAGTCATTTTTGATGCATTTATCGGGCATGAATTCGGTGCACGGAATGTCCGCCGCCAGATGATCCGCGTGGGTAGTCCCGTAAACCGGCACCGCGCGCCCGGCCTGCGCCCACGCCACCGCGAAGGTCGAATGCGTGTGGCAAATGCCGCCGATTTCAGGGTACGCGCGGTACAGCACCAGATGCGTGTTCGTATCGCTGGAGGGACGCAGTTTGCCGCTGACGACCTCGCCGGTTTCGAGGCTGATAACGACCATATCCTCCGGTCTCATCGTGGCGTAATCCACGCCCGAGGGCTTGATCGCGAACACGCCTTTTTCGCGGTCGGCCGCGCTGACATTGCCGAACGTGTAAATCACCAGATCCAGCTTCGGCAGTTCCATATTCGCCCGGTAACAAATCTCTTTGAGTTTTTTATACATGCTTCATCGTCTCCGTTTCAACTGCTTGACCAAGCTCGATATAACGCGCATAAAGCTGGTTGTAAAGCTTCGCTTTTTCGGCGTCCGGCTGGTAAATGTGATCGTATTCCGAGCTCATATTCTTGACCGCCGTTGCGAAATCCGGATGCACGCCCGCCGCCACCGCCGCGAAAATCGCCGCGCCCAGCGCACAGGCCTGCTCGCTCGCCGCGACCTTGATCGGCAAGTTAAAAACGTCCGCGCAAATCTGCATCACAAACGGCGATTTCTTGCTGATGCCGCCGATCGCGCCGACCGACTTCACCGGCACCCCCTCGCGCCGGTAACGCTCGATAATCGCCCGCGCACCAAACGCCGTGCTCTCCACCAGCGCCCGGTAAACCATCGGCGCAGTCGTGCCCAGATTGAGTCCGAAAATCGCCCCGGCGAGGTTTTGATTGGCGTCCGGCGTGCGCCGTCCGTTCATCCAGTCGAGCGCGATCACGCCCGGCTCGGTCAAAGCTGCGTCTTTTTCCAACTGCGGCAGCGAAACCTCGCCGCCATAGCTCATAAACCGTTTGAACCACGCATAAACGTCGCCAAATGCCGACTGCCCGGCCTCAAGTCCGATCATGCCCGGCACCACCGAGCCATCGACCTGTCCGCAAATGCCCTTGACGCAATGATTCAGCTCGGGCGTCACGATGATATCACAGGTCGAAGTGCCGATCACCTTGATCAGTTCATACGGCTCGATCCCCGCGCCTACCGCGCCGAAATGACAGTCAAACGCGCTGCCGCCGATCACCACATCCGTCGACAAACCGAGCTTCGCCGCCCACTTCGCCGAGAGCTTGCCGACCGGCACTTCCGCCGTCTGCGTTTCGGTAAACAAACGCTCGCGGATACCATCCAGCAGCGGATCGATCCTGCTCAAAAATTCCTGCGGCGGCAACCCGCCCCAGCTCGCGTGCCACATCGCCTTGTGTCCGGCGGCGCAACGGCTCCGCGCCATGGTCAATGGTTCGGTGCGCCCGGCCAGTTCGCCGGTGATCCAGTCGCAATGCTCCACCCAACTGAATGCCGCTGCGCGCACCTTTTCATCCACTTTCAACGTATGCAGAATCTTCGACCAGAACCACTCGCTTGAATAAATTCCGCCCTCGTATTTGAGGTATTCGCCGCCGATTTCATTAATGCGCGCCGCCTCGGCAATCGCGGTGTGGTCCTTCCACAGAATAAACATCGCATTCGGGTTCTCCGCGAACTCCGGCTTCAACGCTAACGGTGTGCCGTCGCGGTCCACCGCACACGGTGTAGAACCGGTCGTATCGATCGCGATACCAGCGACTTCCGCCGGATTCACATGCTTCAAAACGCCCTTGATGACATTCTCCGTGCACTCGAGGTAATCCAACGGATGCTGCCGCCACTGGCTCTTCTGCGCATTGCAGAACTTGCCCGCTTTCCAGCGCGGATACTCGCAAACCTCGCTCGCCAGCGTTTTGCCATCCGGCGTAACCACCACCGCGCGAACGCTGTCCGAGCCAAAATCCAACCCGATACTCAAATTTTTCATATGTTCTCCTGACATTATCATTTATTTCCCTCGATTAAATCCGGCTTGATAAATATTTCGGTGGAATATTCACTGTTTTCACCGTTGATCCGGTTCAATAATTGGTTGACGGCCATTTCGCCAACCTGCGCGATTTTGATGTCGATTGTGGCGGGGCGCGGAGAGAGATAGCGCAGCAGAACCTCATCGTTATTGCAGCCGATCATATCCAGTTTATCGATCTCATATCCGGCCGCCCGCAGTTCATTGTATACCCCCAGCATGATATCATCCGCGCAGAAAAACGCGCCGGTAATCCCCCGGTGATTTTTCCTGAAAGCACCGGCCAGTTCCCGGAACACCGCCGCGTCTTTATTCTCCGCCGAGGCGGAAAAAACAACCGGCTCCAGACCCGCTTCCTGGCTGTATTTGACGAAGCGCGCCACCCGCTCCTGAAAAGCCTCATGCTCCGGGTCACTGGTAAACACCGCCGCTTTTTTATGCCCGTGCGACAAAAGATAATCCACCGCAATCGTGGAAACAGCCATGTTGTCATAAAAAATATGATCAAACAACCGATTGTCGTCTTCATGCTCGCGGAAACACCAGATCATCGGCAGTTTTGCGCGCAGGTCGACCAGGCGCTTGAGGATTTCCGGGCTGGAAGGTTTGCCGAAAAGGATCACGCCGTCGCTGTTGCGCGGATCGATCACCTCCGGCAGCCTTTTCCCGTCGGTAACATGCGCCAGCTGCATGGTCAAACGGCGCTCCAGCAAGGCATTCTGAATGCTGCCGATCAGAATCGGCAACGCAGGTTTGCGCAGCATTTCCTCCGGGGAGACATTGCCGAGCGCCAGAAACGAGATGGCGCCGGTCCGGATGCCCACCCGGTTCGCCACCTTCGGGCCGGGGCGGACCACGGCAGGTTGATAATCATATTTTTCCACCGCCGCCTTGATTCGCGCGGCGGCTTTCGGCGATACTTTTTCCGGTGCATTGAAATAACGCGAAACCGTACTGATACTGACATTGGCTTTTTTGGCAATTTCGACGATCGACACTTTTGGCTTCCTCATCTGTTTATTATATATTGTGCCACCAAATACGAAAAAATCAATACCTGTTTGAAAAATATTCATCTAATTTTCATGAAAATTATTTTCCAGTGTCGAATCGTGCATCCTTGCTTGTCGCTAGCCTGTGACACCAACACCCCGATGAAAATTAATCAATTATTTTTCATCACAGTATTGATTTCTCACTGACTTGCAGATATAATTAATTAAAACAAACAAGAGATGGTTGAAAATGATGATCGATGTCAGAACATTCGGGGCCGCCGGGGATGGTGCGGGCAATGATACCAGGGCCATTCAAAACGCCATCGACGCCTGCCATGCAAGCGGCGGCGGCCGCGTGAGCCTCCACAACGGTACCTTCCGTTCCGGGACGCTTTACCTGAAATCAAACGTATACCTGCAAATTGAGGCCGGTGCCGTGCTGCTGGCCAGCGGCGATATTTCCGATTACCCGGATGATACCCACTACAACCGCTATGTCAACGAAAAGGATATGGACCGCTGTTTCATTTATGCCGAAGACGCCGAGAACACCGGCCTGGCCGGGTTCGGAGAAATCAACGGCAATGCCGAGGCGTTTCCGAACCCCGGCAGCATCTATCGCCCGATGATGATCCGCTTCCTGCGCTGCCGGAACATCCGCGTCGAAAACCTGCGCCTTTACAATGCCGCCGCCTGGACCAGCGCCTTCCTCGACTCAGTGAACATCTGGTGCCTGAACCTCGAGATCAGGAACGACAAGCGGTACAACGGCGACGGGCTCGATTTCGACGGCTGCGCCAATGTATTCGTCGACAACTGCAAGATACTGGGGACGGATGACAATCTCTGCCTGCAGTCAAGCAGCCGCGATTACCCGGTGCGCAATGTGCAAATCTCCAACTGCCTCTTCAGTTCCATATGCGCCGGAATCCGTATCGGGCTGAAGTCGGTTGGCGAAATATCGGACGTGACAATCAGCAATTGCGCGTTTGAAAACATCTGGCGCGAGGGCCTGAAAATCGAGTGTACCGAAGGCGGAACCATCCGCAATATCACGGCATCAAATCTGGTCATGCGGAATGTTTCGCGGCCGGTATTCATTCTGCTCAATAACCGTTTGAGCGACATCGGCTCCTCGATCGGCCTGACTGAAATGCCGGAAATCGGCCGGCTGGAAAATATTCTCATTTCAAACGTCATCATTTCCGATACCGATGAAATGAAAAACATCCATTACCGCTTCAAAGACGACATCATGGGCAGCCCTGCCTTTCACGGAATCCGGGTCGACGCCGAGGCCGCGCATAAGATCGACGGCTTGATCCTGCGCGACCTGATCTACCATGCCATCGGCACCGTCAAACAAGCCGAGATTCCGGCTGAATATCCTCAGGTGCTTGACCTGAAAAAGCACCCGGGAAGCGTGACTTCCGAGAATTATTATCCGGATTGGAGCCGGGCCGCCTGCATGGATATCCGCAATGTCGATTCACTGATTCTGGACAATATCTGCCTGAAGTTAATCAACCCGGACGAGCGGCCGCCCTTCATTATCGACAATTGCGATGTGCTGAAACAGAATATCTTCGTCAAAGCGTCATTTTGAATAAAATTTCAGCAAATTATCCTTGCTGCGTCCGGGAAAAAGTTCGCGTCCCTCAGTGACCGAGTCGGAGCCGACATGATTCGCCAGCCCTTCTTTATGGCTGCGGTATTTCGGGTCGACGATAACCGGCAGCGAAAAGTACGGATCTTTGGTTTTAACCGTGTGTTCCTTCAATAGCCCGCGGTATTTCTGCAGGGTTTCCTTGAACTCCGGCAGAGGGGCCAGATTGTGTTTTTCGCCGGGGTCGTTTGCGAGGTCATACAGCTCCTCGCCATTGCCTTCGAGAAAATGGACGTATTTATGAGTTTTGTCGGCCAGCATCCGGCCGGGCGAAATCGTATTGAAATACTCGCTCACCCATTCGGAAACCACATAACCGGCCCCCTGCCCTTGGAGAATGGAACTGCCGGGTAGTTCCGGCGGCGGCTCGATGCCTGCCAGCTCGCACAAGGTCGGAAAAATATCCAGATTCGAGACGAGCCGGTCATGGTTCACGCCTCGCCGTTCCGGCTTGGCGGGATCGTAAACAGCCATCGGAATATTGACGGTGTTTTCATAAAAGGAAATATGTTTGGTCACCAGCCCGAACGCCGCCATATTCTCCCCGTGGTCCGCGGTAAAAACCACAATGGTATTGTCCGCCTTGCCGCTCTCGCGCAGCGCGGTCAGGATTTCACCGATCTGCTTGTCCACCATGCCGATGTATTGCCGGTAAGCCGCGAGGTAAAAACGGTAACGCTCCGGCGTCCAGTGCGCGGCCTGCCGTTGCCGCGGACTGGTGCAGCAGATATAGCGGACCGGCAGCGGCCGGGTCTGCCAGTCGTCGCAGCGGAAATTATCCGGCAGGGGCGGCAGGTCGTCAAGCCCGGGCAGCGGCAGGTTTTCGTTCTCGCCGACAAACTGGCAGATGTTATGCGGATTATTCAGGTCGGCCACCGCCAGAAACGGCGTTTTACTTTTCTTGCTGTTGCGAAGAAATCCGGTCATTTTTTCCGTAGTGTCGACATCTTCGAAACTGTCATAATTGACCGGCAAATCATGCTTGAACGGTTTCTTGACCGGAGGACTGACCAGATTGAAGCCGCGCAGGCTTCCCGCGTCATGCATTTTGCCGAAGTGAACCGTCTGATATCCGGCTTTGGTAAAGACTTCGCCGACGGTCGTAAAAAGCGTAGCAGCGTCCTTCGGCGGCTCCAGATTGGACACGACATTCGTCTCGTGCGGATAGCGCCCGCTCCACATCGCGGCCCGCGCCGGCATGCACAGCGGACAAACCGTATAAGCCCGCGAAAACCTCAGCGAACGCTCCAGCAAACGGTCGATGTTCGGACTGGCGGCAAAGCCCATGGTCGCCCGCGCGGCAAGCTGGTCGCACATGATGAACAGAATATTGGGGGGCGTATCCGCCGCGGCCGCAGTCAGGCCGAGGCCAAACGCCGCTCCGGCGGCAAATAAATGTTTCTTCCGGTTCATCCTGATTCACTTCCCTTCCACTGGCGACAAAGTATAGCTGCCGGGCTCAAGAATAGCGAAAAAGCTGCCGTTTTCCGCACTGACTTCCGCTTTGCTGATGGTCTTGCCGTTTGCCTGAAGCTCCCATGCTCCCGGCGCAAGATCGAGCAGCAATACCTGAGTCGCCTTTTCCGTCACGGTCCACGAAACCGCTTTGCCGGTCGGCTGCAGGGCATCGCCGAGATTGACCTGCCGGTCGGCGATTTCAAGCACGATCCGGCCATCTTTTTCCTGTTGATTGACCGGGAGCGGCGCGGCGGCGCCATCCTGAATCTGAATCAGGTTCAGGAACGTTTTACCGCCGCCGGTGATCACGGTACGGCTGCCATTGGCCTCCGGGGCCGCCGGAATACGCGGTTCAAAATAAGTGCCGTCCACCGTAAACGCGTCCTTGCCGGTGAGAATCCGTTTCGAGGCGCCCGCCGGAAGCAGAGTCTGCATCGTGAGCTTGCCGGTACGGCCATAGGGAGAAACCGCGACTTCAACCGCGCCGCCTTTTTCGACGGGCGTGGCGATCGAGGTCAGTTGAAAGAGCGGTTCGACCCGCTCGGCGGATTTCTCGAACCGGTCGAGCACCAGCAGTGCAGCCGGAGTATCCGGACGGCCGAGGTTCAGAAATACGAAGCTCCGCGAATAACTTTTCACCCGGTTCGGGTAAAGGATTCCGAGGTCGGTTTCCATGAAGGAGTAGAGCGGCTTCACCGCATCGGGTCCCCAGCCGGCGCGCATGGTGTCGCCATTGCGGAACTTCATACCAGTGGTTTGTTCCTTCAAATCATCGGCGGGCCACCAGCCGGTAATTTCCTGCGTACCGGAATTGGCCGTGAACTGCGGTCCCATCCGGTATGTTTTCTGCTCCGGGTCCCTGAACAGCATGGCCGAATGCGAAACCGTGCTTTTCGCAAAGTTCCAGTCAAACGGTATGCCATAGTTTTTGTATTGCCCCAGGTCCGCGGCGAGGACACCCCGGTAATAAATCTGGAACGCGCCCATGTCGAGATGCTGGTGGTTGCGGTAATGATAATAGGCGCCGTTCATGCTCACCACTACATCATCGGACTGCTTGCCGAAGTTCCAGCCAGTCCGGGCGATCATGCCGGGGAGCGGCTTTTTGTAGAACTTCGTCAGCGGCAATTCTGCCCGGCGGTCCTCCGGCTTCAGATTCGGATCGTTGACCAGCAGGAAAAAGACCGGATCTTCCGGAAAATCGAGCTTGGTCCTGCTGCGCCGGAATTCTTCTTTCAGTTCCGCATCCGGCCACAGGGCGATGCTGTTCAGCAGTAGTTGGCGGTTGGCGTAATAACGCTCCAGCCAGATCCAGTTGCCGTCCCCCTCGACGAAGAAACGGTTGTCCGGCAAACGCAGGTAGTGCCAGTTGTACGGCACCTCGGCGGTGATCGCCGGCAGCAGGTCATAGCCAAACGTCCGCTTGAACTGCAGCGCCGCGAAAAGATCGTACTGCATACGGTAGCCGCCGTAGCCGTACCCCTGATCGTGGCGGCCGCTCTGGTAAAGATAGGTTCTCGACGGCTGGAAAACTTCGAGCATGGTGTACGCCACGTAACGGTAAGGCTCCGGGTCCTCGTTGTAAACGGCAATCGCCATTGCCAGCAGGTCGCGGCTCACCTGACTTTCGTTGCCGTGTCCGACGACCACGGACTCCTTGAACGGCGGCCAGCCGATCTCCATTTCCCCGGCCAGATACAACATCTTCTGTCGCAGAAAGGTACGTTCGTCCGGCGTCATCAGCTCATAGCACCAGTCGTAGGCCTGCGATACCCGGTAAATGATCTCCCCGACCTTACGGCAGATATCCTGTCCATTGCCGAACGATACCACATCGAGATAAGTCGTCGACAATTCGGTGGCCTCGCGCCCGATCTCGCGCTCGCCGGTCATCAGGTAGTAAAACGCCTTCTGCGAGATCGCCAGCGAAACAGCCGGATCATACATCACTTCGCGGTCCGGATCAAGCTCAAATTTAAAGGGCTTACGGGCCTCGGCGCTCAATTTTTCCCAGGTCGTCGCATTAACGCCGGTTTTCAAATTGGCGCGAATCTGGCTCAGGGCCTCCGGGTTGACCAACAGCCGGGGATGGCTGAGCGGCGGGGCAAACGGCGGCTTGTAATTCACAGCCTCCTTCGGCACTTTCACCGGCTGAACAGGGGCAAACTGAAATTCCATGCGCTCCGTTTTTTCGCGGTCAAAACGGAACTGAAGGCGGCGCGGCTCGCCGGTAAATTCAATGCGGTCAATGCCATACACACCGCCTGCCCGGTTCGGATTCAGCAACCGGCGGTGCCGCCACGGCCCATCGTCCCAGCGAAATTCCGCCGTATGCTCCACGCCCACCGGTACTTTCGAATAGGTATTGGTACTGAACCAGTAGATCCCGGGGGCGGGCGCCTTGACAACAACCTCTTCCGCTCCCGGGGGCGGCACCACGTTGAATGCTTCCGGCTCAGCGGCATTCACAGCCAGCACCATCAGAAAAACAGCCATCATCAGATTTTTCATAATTTTCCTCGATTTAGTATATGAAACTTATCATTTTCACAATCACCATCAGCCACGCGGCCAACACCACAAACGCAAAATACCGGCGGAGGGATTTCGCCTCCAATTTACGGTTCAACATCGTTCCCAGTTTCACCCCGGCAAACGCCCCGGCCGCCAGCGCCGCCGCCAGCGAATAATCGATCATTTGAAGCGCTCCGCCAATTTATTGAAACGTTCGAGGGTATGACCGTAGAATTTCTTATATCCGGCACACAGCAGACTGCGGTTGTCGCGGCGATTTTTGGTGCAGTCTCCGGCGCAAAAACGAAAATACGGGCACTTGCGGCATTCCCGGTCCGTGTTGCTTTTCAGCTTGGCGAAGGTGCGGGCGCGCGGCATTTCCAGAAACTGGGGCAAAGGCTTTTCGCCGACCTTGCCCAGCCGCAGCTCCGGGTTTACAAAAAAATCACAGGGATAAATGCCGCCGTCATGCTCCACCACCAAATATTGGCCGCATTCGCGGCACATGGAGCACATGCTCGGCGCACCGGTCATGATCTTATTCAACACCGAATCAAAAAAACGGACCGAAACGCGTGTAGTATCGTGCCCGTACCATTCGTCAAAAACCGTACAGAGAAACTCGCCCCATTCTTCGCCGCCCAGTGCAAAACTCGCCTGGGGTTCGACGCATTCAATGAACTGAAGATAATTCACGCCGAGTTCGTCGCGCAAATACCGGTAGACTTTCAACGGCTCTTTGACGTTCAGCGAATTGACCAGAGTCAATATATTGAATTCCACCCGGTGGCGGCGCAGCGCATCGATTCCGCGCATGACCGAGGCATGGCTGCCGCAGCGGTGCGGATCGTGCAGCTCCGGCGGCCCGTCGACACTCACGCCCACCAGGAAATGATATTCGGCAAGGAACTTCGCCCAGTCATCGTCCAGCAGCGTGCCATTGGTCTGCAGGCCGTTGGCGATCTGCTGTCCATCATGTCCGTGCTTCTGCATTAGCTGAACGGCGCGCCGGAAAAAATCCAGCCCCATGACAGTCGGCTCGCCGCCCTGCCAGCCCAAGGTGCAATTGCGGCGGTTGCCCGCCAGATAACCGGCGATCATGTGTTCAAGAATTTCATCGCTCATACGATGCGGGCCGCGCCCGAATTGCTGTTCCTTTTTCAGGTAGAAACAGTATTCGCAGCGCAGGTTGCAGTCAAATGACGCAGGTTTTACGAGCAATGAAAAATCTTTGTTCGACATGACAGTTGAATCCTTATGGCAACGCATAAATTGATTTATGCATAAACGGCTAATTCAATTCCGAAACGGTGTTGCCGAAATGGAAATCAGTATCGCAGCAAATGACCGTGGCGTCGGCAAAGGCCGGGCCGTTGCGCAGAACCTTGATGGCCATTTGCGCCATACGCTCATAATTCGCCTGGGCGCCGCACAGCAGGTGGCCGTCGGCAGTCGGCGTCAGGATATCGTCGAACGCGGCCAGGGAGATATCTTCCGGCACGTGCAATTTCTTTTTCGCCAACTCATCGATCAGGTTTTTGGCCAGGCTCCCGCTGGAGCAGAGAAAGGCGTCGACCTGTTCGTTTTTGTAAAGTTTGGCCACGTGAGCGGCGATTTGCGGCAGGTCCAGCTGGTTCTCGGTATGGACATTCACGGCCCATTCCGGAGCAAGGCGGTTTTTCAGGATATACGCCGCCTGCATACAGCCGGCATAGCGCGAAAAAGCAAACTGATAACTGTTTTTCACGGTCAGGAAACCGATGCGCCGGTGTCCTTTTTCATACAGGTACTGGTACATTTGCGCGAAGGCCATTTCCTGCTGCGGCTCGATCACCCGGATCTTCATGCCTTCGTAACGGTGATTCAGCGAAACGCAGTTGAAATTGTCGCAAAAAAGATTGATCATTTCGGCGGGGTAACGGAGGAGCAGCGTCGCGCCGATGACGTTGTTGCTGAACTCCCCGACAATGCTCCGGGCCGACTCCATGTTGTTGACTTCCTTGACGATCAACGTAATGCCGTTGTTGGCAGCGGCTTGAATGAACCCCTGGATCATTTCGAGCAGCAGCGAATAATATTTGCCGTCCACAGTCGGCGCATAATGCACCAGCGCCAGCATACGGTTTCCGACGGTATCTTCCTCCTGGCGCTGCTTTTTCGTATTGTAACGGCGCGGCTCGTAGCCGTTGTCCATGGCCAATTTCTTCACCTTCAGTTTGGTGGTCAGCGGCAGCGAACTGTCGTTGTTCAGGGCGCGCGAAACGGTGGACTGGGATATTTTTAATTTCTGTGCAATTGCTTTTTGAGACAGCATGATGATCAGATCTCCGTTAGTTCGTAAATAGTATAATGCATAATCACGGTTCTGTCAATAGTCTGATGCACGAATTATGCGTAATTTCAGATAAAAATACGAATATTTGTAATATGCGTAATTATGCATAAATTTATTCTCATTTCGATCTCCGGGGGTATTGCAAATAAGGCTCCTCCGCCATATAATATTAGCAATGGCAATAAATCCACCAGCGATATTTTAACTCTCAGGGAGATAAAAACATGAACGTAAACAAAAGCAAATCCACGAACCGGCAAATTTTCACCCTCATTGAACTCCTGGTCGTGATCGCGATCATCGCGATTCTGGCCGCCATGCTGCTCCCGGCCCTGAACAACGCCCGCGAAAAAGGCCGGAGCGCCACCTGCATGACCAACCTGAAACAGCTGGGACTGGCCGTCAGCTTGTACCAGCAGGATTATGACGACTACTACCCGCCATATAAAACCAATGATTCAACCATTAATTTTTTCTGGGCCGGGCAATTGGCGCACGGCAAATATTCCGGCGGCATCAAGGGCGGCTTCAAAGTGTTCCTGTGCCCCTCAAAAAATAATGCCAGCGCCACGAATATCCTGGAAACCACGGAACCCACCGACAGGGCAGATCTGGACAAAATTGATTACGGTGCAAATTACCGCCACCTTTACAGTAACCGCTATTTAGGCGGCGTGGCCGCCAACGGTGGAACTCCGTGGGGTCCGCAGGCCAAAGTCATGGAAGTCCGGAACCCGTCCGCCAAAGTCTCCATTGCCGATGTTTATTCGTCCAGCAATCCCGCGATCGGAATATCCACGCTGGAGTGGCAAAGCGTCAGTGGCGGCCTCCTGTCGACCCGTCACTCGGGCGGCACCAATGTGCTCTGGGCGGATAATCATGTATCCTATGTCAAGAGCCGGGCAAAATGGGAAGAGTCCGCCGGCGGAACCCGGTACACGGCCGGAAGCATCTATGACCCCTATGTCGTAGAACCGTTCAACACCGTCAAATCGTGGTCCAGAAAGGATTAAGGGACAATCATGGAAATTCACCCGAAATTCCCGCGCTATACGAAGTTCGCGCCGGAGGTCCCGATCTACTGCCTGACGCCGGATACCGGGCGCTGCATCCACCGCTTTTTCGATACCTCGCCGGTCAGTCCCGGCGGACGTTACCTGGCGGTGTTCCGAATGCCCTTCGAAGATCACCCGCCAGTACCCGGTGACCGGGGCGAAATCGTGGTCGTCGATATCGAAGAAGGCAAAGAACACACCGTCGCCACCACCGCCGGCTGGGAAACCCAGATGGGCGCAAACCTCAACTGGGGCAGCGACGACGACACGCTGATTTTCAACGATGTCGATACCGCAAACTGGCAGGTCCACGGCGTCAAGCTGAACTGGAAAACCGGACGGCGCCAGACCTTCGCCAAGGGCGTGTACCATGTTTCCCGCGACGGCCGCTACGCCGTTTGCGGCAACCTGATTACCGCGCGCCGCACCCAGCCCGGTTACGGCGTGATCATCCCCGATGAACTGGTGCCGCGATTTTATGGTCTGAATGCGGAGGACGGCGTCTGGATCACTGATCTGAATACACTCGAAACCCGGCTGTTGATTTCCATTCGCGAGGTCGTCGAGCGCACCGCTCCGGCGGCTACGTGGCCAATGTACGACGAATACGAGAATTATGTTTTTCATACCAAATGGAACCGGCAGGGCGACCGCATCATGTTTTCGCTGCGCCGCTACCCGAAAGACAACGGGCGCTTCGAACGGCTGCAATACGATGTTTTCACGATCACGCCGGACGGCGGCGAGCTTTACAATGCTATCGGTGCGGAGGTCTGGAAAAATGTCGGCCACCACACCAACTGGTTCCCGGACGGCAAGCAATTGTCACTGAACCTGGCGATCGACGGCGGCCCCCAGGTGAAGTTCTGTCAGGTCAACTACGACGGTACCGGCTTGCGGAAAATGTTCGATCCGCCGGTGGGCTCGGGGCATCCGACCGTTCATGCTTCCGGTAAATTTCTGGTCACCGACGCCTATATCTTCGAGCCGCTGTCGTTTGGCGACGGTACCTCGCGGCTGCGGCTCATCGATCTGGAAACCCGGCAGGAAACCATGCTGGCCCGGATTCGCATCGAACCGCCGGGCGACATCCTCAAAAAATACGGCGAACTCCGTGTGGACCCGCATCCGGCCTGGGATCACAGCGACCGTTATCTGACCTTCAACGCGATTGAAGGCGACACCCGCCGCGTCTATATTGCCGATATGTCTAAATTCATCAGTTGACGCTCAAAAATAAAAAGCCCTCCGCAACGACATGTAAAAATTGCGGAGGGCTGACAAGGGGGCCAATTACATCAATCAGCTGCGCGGCGGACGCTGGGGCGGCTGAATACCGGCGCGGCGCATTTCTTTCATCATCGCAGTGCGCAAGGCGCGGGTTTCGGGATCGGAATTGTCGAGGCGCTCGCGCAGGCGCAGCTCGCGGTCACCGCCCTGCGGCGGTTTACGCTCCTGTGTTGCGGTGCCGTTCTGATCGGCCAGCTGACGGCGCTGTTCCATTTCCTTCTGGCGTGTAGCCATCTGCTGCTGCATCTTTTTCAGCTCGGCCAGACGTTCCTTTTCGCTCTTTGCGAAATAGTCTTTCAACCGTTGCTTCATCATCTCATTGCGCAACTCGCGGGTGTTTTCATTCAACTGCTTCCGCTGTTCGTCGGTCAACTGGACCCGCTCGCGCTGTTCGCCCGGATTCGGACGGTTGTGCGTCATCAGCTTGCGCTGTTCCTCCACCGGCAGGCGCTTGAAATCCGCCGACGCCATGAACTCCATGCGCTCCTTCGCCGTGGCACTCTCTCCCGGCGCCTTCGGAGCCGGACGGACCACCAGATAACCGCCATATCCCAGAGCCGCAATTCCCAGTACAATCCCGACGGTCAACATTATTTTCTTTTTCATGGTCATTTTTCCTTATCTTAAATATCCGTTACCCGGAAATCACCCCACAGGTAATTGCGCGATCCCTTGTGGTTCGGCTTGTTGTGAAACGCCCCGAAGTCCGTCATCACCAGCAAATTGTTGGAGCCTCCGCCCATGCGGTGTCCCTTCAGATTCGAGCCGCTGAGCTGCGACTGATATTCATAACTGGTGGTCTCGATTTCGAAATATGACTTCGCGAGATGCTCCTCGGTCACTCCCGGCACGTCACCGGCGCATTTGAAGACCAGTTTCGCCTCGCCGTACGAACTGAAAACCTCCGTGATCGGCGGATCGGTATCGACGTTCAGCGACGGCATCTGGCTCGCATACGGCATCATCTGCCAGTCGCCCAGGTAATTGCCAAACATAATGCCGATCTGGTGAAGATTATTCTTGCAGGAAGTGCTCAACGCGGTACGCTTGACCTTGCCGAGGGCCGGCAGAATCATGGCGGCAAGAATGCCAATAATTGCAATAACGATCAGCAACTCTAAAAGTGTGAAATATTTTCTTGATTTCATTTTTCTTCATCTCCTTACGATGATGTTGTTGACATATAAAACGCTGTCACGGAAAAATTATTGCAGCATTTGCGAAAATTTTTGTGAACATTATGAAACTCATGGTCAAGGCAGCCGGTTACGATTGAAGGTTGATATTCCGCACAAGGGTGCTATCTTATGGCAAAAACGGAGGATTTGCCATGAAGATCATTCCCTGCCTGCCCGAACACCTCGAAGAAGCGCGGCTGATTTATAATTATTATATCCTGAATGACGCCGCGCTTCTCCACGAAAAACCGTTCACGCCGGAAGCCTACCGGGCCAAATACGACGATATCGTCAGCAAGGGTTATCCGTTTCTGGCGGCGGTCGACGACGCCGGCAAAGTCGTGGGCTTCGCCTATGTTTCGGAGTTCCGCCACGCCAGCGCCTACCGCTTAGTCGAATCAACGGTGTACGTAACCTCGGACAGATGCCGTACAGGTGCAGGAAAACTGCTTTATGACATGCTGTTCGCCGAGGCGGAGAAGAATCCGAAAATCTTCGGCATCATGGCAATCATCACGGGCGTGAACAAAGGCTCGCTGATTTTTCATAAACGTTACGGTTTCGAAGAGGCCGGCATCTGGCGCAACGCCGCCTACAAGTGTGGCCAGGTGCTCGACGTCCACTGCCTGCAGCTCCAGCGCCCCTTCGTCCGCAAATGAAAATGGCGGCGAGTTTTCCCGCCGCCATTTATTCCGATGACCGTCGTTATTTCTGCACTACCGGGTTGGTGTAGATGCATTTCGAGGCCTTCTGCGGCAGCGGATTCTGTTTATGGGCTTCTTCCATGATGTAAATCTGCCGGCGTACCTGCTCAAGCTTGATCTTCGGTTCGGCGCCGTTTGCCAACACTTCATACAGATTGGCGTAAAGCGAGCGAACCATGGTGCTGAAACCGGTGGCGTTGCTGTTCTTGTCGTCGTATTCCCAGCTTTCGTTGTGCCACGGCAGCTGTTCGCCGCAGTACTGACGGTTCAAGCTCCAGGGCTTCCACTGTTCGTGCTTCGGGGCTTCTTCCGGAATATAGTATTTCCACTTCAGGCCACTCGGACCGCCGGTCAGGCCGCCGAGGGTACCGCTGATGTTGTACATGTCGCCCTGCGGATAGGCCTGCACCGAGCTGATGCAAACTTCAACGGTGGGATTGTTTTCGCCGGTCAGCACGAGCAGACAGAAGTTTTCGGCGTCGCCTTCGAACGGGAAATGGTTGGCGTACATTTTGCAGAAAACGTTCGGATATTCTTCGCCGAACAGCACCACCGCCTGGTCGACCGGGTGCGGCCCGGTGTTCCACAGATTACCGGCCAGTTCGGACTGCATGGTCTGCCAGTCCCAGCGGCGCGCAAACCCGCTCCAGTTGCTGCGGATATAAACGATATCACCGAGCACGCCGGACTTGATGATTTCCTGCATTTTGATAAAGAACGGATAAAAACGCGAATTCTGGAAGGGATAGAAAATGGCCTTGTTCGCCTTGGCGATCCCCACCAGTTCGTCATAATCCTTGACCGTGGGCGCGGACGGCTTTTCACCGAGCGTATTGATGCCCTTGCCGAGAGCGGCCTTGGAAGCTTCGAGGTGGAAACGGCTGGGCGTAGCGTTGACGAAAAGGTCGATTTTGGCGTTTTCCAGCAGCTGTTTGTAGTCTTCGTAAACTTCGCAGTCGAAATCCTTCTTCGCGTCCTCGCGACGCTCCGCAATATTATCAGCCACCGCCACTACTTTGTACTTGTCCGTATCATTTTTCAGCCAGTTGGCATGGATGCCGCAGCCGCTGCGGCCATAACCGGCGATCCCTACTCTGATCACTTTGCTCATTTTCATCTTCCTTGATTTATTAAACCGGTTTTTAATTTCACTTTTATTTTAAACCGGTTGATTTTACACTATTATTTTACATCCAAATCAAATTAATTCAACCCTTTTTTGCAAAAAATCACGATTTTGTCTCCCTGTACTGATTTATGAAATATCAGCCCGCAAGAAGAACAAAACGCCAAGCAATCGTTACCATTTCAGATTTTTCCTTACCTTTTATTGAAATCGGTCATTGACATAGCAAAAATACGATATAAGTTCTACAAATTAACCTTGTGCGATACAGACAAAATATAAAAAATCAACACGGAATTTATGACCAGGCTAAGGTATCTCAGAAATATAGAGAAAAAAATCGTCAAACGTATTTTTTTCAGGGGATTTGTACGGGATGATTTCGATGGGAATTATCCGTTTGACCTGCCTGATCCCCCGGGGGGATATTTGAGAAGTTTCGGTGATCAAAATCCGGACAAAACCTTCTATGTAATCTGGCGGGATAACCTGGGAAGTGGTTTTTTCTCCAATTTTTCTCAAGTCATAAGTCATATTATGCTGGCCGAATCTTTCGATATGATTCCGGTAGTTGATTATCAGAATTTCAAGACTCTTTACAATACCGATGAACCGGTGAACGGTTCTCTCAATGCCTGGGAGTATTATTTCAAAACATTGTCCGGATACACGCTCGACGAGGTATACAGCAGCAAGCGGGTATTTCTTGCCGACGGCTGGGCGCCGCAGCTTTATCCCGCGACTCCCCGGAAATACCGGCAGTTCTACAATGAACATATTCATTTGCAAGACAATGTAAAAACCCGGATCGACAATTATGCCGGTTCAATTGCAGCCATAAAAACTCTTGGAATACATTTCCGGGGGAAAGAAATGAATTTTACCCCGAGACACGCTTTTGGGCCGACAATTCCGCAAATATTCGCCGCCACCGATGCACTTATGGAAGAATTCGGTTTTGAGCAGATTTTCCTGGTGACCGAAGAACTTTCCTACCTGGATGCTTTTGTTCGCCGATACGGAAATCGAGTTTTGTATACGGATGCCTTCCGCACCCGGACAAAAAATTACTTCAACATCAATCCGCGTCCACAGCACCGTTATCTGCTGGGTCTTGAAATCTTGACCGATGCCGAATTATTGAGCAAGTGCCAGGGATTATTGGGCAGCAGCACCGGGCCGATGTATTATGCTTTGGCGAAGAGTAACAGCTTGGAAGTCGTTGATTTCATCTACAACGGGCTCAATTCATCGAACTACTTTATCGCCAAATTCATGTATGGCATCAGGAAACGGCTCCCCACGGGCCGAGGCGGATTATTGAATCGGACTATCCGCTTCAATAACTTGGACGACCAACCATTTCCAACGTTTTTTTAATTTAATCTGCCGATCCGGAAAAATGAGGGGAAAATGATAATTTCCTGCTGATTTTTTGCGTGTAAAACTTGAAAAATGAGTCTTCTGCGTGTATTGTACTGATTCAGCTGAAATAACGCTGATGCTATCTTAAAACTTTTCACCCACCAACACGCACTGGTTATTACACGTTATGAAATTAGAAGATCTTTTTCTGGCGGCGGCGGACGACAACTCCGGGAAGTACCTGAGCCAACTGGTTCAGGAATTGAAAAAATGCAGCGATCTCAGCGCTCCCGAAGTTGCCCCACACCTTGAGTTCCTCCTGGAAACATGGGGAGACAATCTCGAAGGCCACCGCGCAGAATTCTGCCTGGCCGTCGCCGAAATGAAGGCGGCCGACACTCCGCTTTTCCGCCGCGCCCTTGTCACTTCCATCAAGAATTTACTACCCCCTTTCCTTAACAAAAGTTCATTTTTCCGCGCTCTCGGCGCCCGCGATCAAGTCGTTCCGCTCCCCGAAGTCGCCAAGCGCTGCCGCAAACTGCTCAAGATGAAAACCGGCCTGATGGTGTTCCTCGACAATCCCCCGCGCTGGGGTACGCTGGGCAGCATCGACGGTATCACCACTTCGGTGGGAATCAACCTGACCAGCGGCGGCGGAGCCCTCGCGATCCCGTTGGATGTGACGCTCTCCGAAGCACTGTTTTTCGAGCCGGGCCCGGATACGCTGAAGCTCTCCGGATTCGACCCCCGCAGCCGGTTTTCGTCCTCGGACTACCGCGACGTGGCAAACCGCAAATCCGTGCTGGATCTCCCGGCCAGCCTGATCAAGCAGATCGCCCAGTCATCGCTGGTTCCGGCGAACTTCACTGAACTCGCGGCATTCAACGCCTGGTGGAACTCCACGGCTCCGGCGGGCGGCGGCAGCGCCACTAACAGCAACCGCCGTCATTCAAGCGCCGGACGCAGCATCGAAGAAATGTACAATCTGCTCAAGGAAGAAGCTGAAGCCGGTTCTCCTCAGTTCAGCCACGCGGAAATCGAGCAGTTCAATCAATTTTTCAGCCGTCTGAAAGCCGACGTGGCGGTCCGCGAAGGCTCCAAGCTCGCGGAAATCGTCGCCATGATCCTGCCGCGCCTGCACGAAAATGCCGACATCGTCGAAGTATTTAGTCCGCTGAAAGGCAAGGCGCCGTTCATGCCCGCCGAAAGCGAAGCCCTCGACCCGGCAAAAATCGCCGTCATGGCGGAAATTCCGATCAAGAAACTCGAAGACGTCTCCAAGCTGCTCAGCAAAGTTTATACGGAGCAGTTCCTGGCCCAGCTGGCCTCGGCGCTGCCGCTGCGCTGCATCAACGTCATCTGCGACCCGGAAGATATCGAATTCGCCGACGCCGTCTCACGGCTGCCGCGCTTGAGCAACGACATCATCGTCTGGATTTTCCGCAACATCAAGAAGGTCGACAAGGACCTGGTGGAAGCCGTCACCATCGACCAGGTGATTCGCGCGCTCTCCATGGAAGGCCTGGCCAAAGCCTGGCAGCCCGCCCAGCGCGACCTCCGGAAACTGCTCATCGACAAGGCAGACTTCCAGCGGTTGCTCATCGACAATGCCAATGAGGACGTCGCGCAGATCACCTCTGCACTGCAGAATGCCACCTGTTTCATGACCGGTGAACAGCAGAGCCTGCTGGTCAAGCTGGCCCGCGTCTCCGACAAAGTACGTGAACACCTCGAAGGCGGCGCCGGTGAAAAAGTTCTCGCCGCCGCCAGCAGCCGTCAGAATGACCAGTCCACCAGTACCGCGGAACAGCTCTACACCTCCATGACTTCGCACAAAGCCATGCGCGACGAACTCGAGGATATCATCAATCGCCAGCAGCCGGAAAACCGTGAAAACCTGAAAACTGCGCGCGCCCACGGTGACTTCCGCGAAAACTCGGAATACGACGCTGCCAAAGAGCGCCGCAATTTCCTCTCGCGCCGCCGCGGCGAGCTCGAACACGATATTAACTCCATCCAGCCGATGGACTTCAAAAATGTCCACGTCAAGGATCGCGCCATCATCGGCAGCACGGTTGAGCTGAAAAATGCCGCCGGCAAAACCGAGGTTTATTACCTCCTCGGCGCCCGCGACGGCAATCCGGAAAAGAACTGGCTCTCCTACAAAACCCGTATGGGTGAAGCCCTGCTCGGCAAGACCATCGGCGAAACCGCTGTCCTGCCGGACGGCAGCCAGAGCGTCCTGACCAAAGTCTCCGCCTTGCCGCTGGAAATCGTCAAGACCCTGAACGGGGAATAATGGAGACGCGCCCGACCTGTTTCAGCCACCGCCTGCATGACTGGCGGCGGCTGACAGGTTATAACCAGCGCCAAATCCTTACCTGCGGCAAACGCAGTGTGCTGGTCAATTACAGTCTCCCCTGCCCTGAAGCTTCCGGGAAAAAAATCCTGTTGTTCTCCGACGTGCACTGGCGCGAAAACAGCCCCGTCTACCGGGAAATGATCGACGATGTGGCCGCATACGCCGCGAAATACAAACCCGATCTGGTATTGTTCAATGGCGACCTCGCGTGGGGGATGTGCTTCCTGCAGGAATCTCTGGAAGCGCTGAAGCGGATCGAGGCTCCGGCCCGGATCGCCATCGCAGGCAACTGGGAGCGCCGCCGCTATTGGATTCCGGTCGAACAATGGCGCGAATATTTCAAGATGAGCGGCTTTCAGCTGCTCGTGCAGGAATGGTATCAACAGGGTGATTTGGCGATATTCGGCACCGATGACCTGAAAAAAGGCAAACCGGAATATCCGGCCGCCTATCCCGAAGCCATCCGCATCCTGGCCACTCACAACCCGGACACGGTCATCAACCTCGGCCGCCGCGATATTATGCGCAAATTCAAGCTGGTCCTCTGCGGCCATACCCACGGCGGGCAGATCCGCCTGCCCGGCGCCGGCGCGCTGATGACCTCCTCGCGCTACGGCACAAAACTCGACTACGGCATGTTTCACAATACCGCGACCGACACCACCATGATCATCACCGCCGGCATGGGCTACACCTGGTTCAAGTACCGCCTTCTCTGCCAGTCCGAAGCCGCCCTCATCAACTTCGTTTAAATTGAAAGTGGAAAATTGAAAATTGAAAATGATGGAAAGGGAAGAATCCCTTTAACCCTCTTCCCGCAACTGTCAACTGTCAACTAGATGCTGGCTTGGACGCCGAGCCAGCCTTCGCGGCCGGGAAAGGCTTCCTGCACGATGCGGCCCAGCGGCGGATTCGGATTTTCGCCGGCGAGCTGCCCCAGCGTGACGAATTCCCAGCCCTGCGCCTTGGCTTTGACGATGAAATCATCGAACATCTCGAGGCATTTGCCGCCCTCGGCTTCGGCGTGAATCGTCAGCACATTCAACTTGCCGGGCTTCAATTGGCCGAGCATGTATTCGTTGTAATTCTGATCGGTCACGCCGTCGCGCCCCAGCACTTCGTCGTAGGTCGGCATGGTCACCGGCACCTGAATCTGCTCGAGTTCCTGGCCATCCACCACCGGACGAAAAATCGAGGTGCCGCGGCAGTCGCTGTTGTAGACGAACGGGAACTTGGCTTTCTCCAGCAGCAGCTGATCCGAGCAACGCCAGCCGGGCACCGCCGAACAGACCGGCGGGTGGTTGCAGATGTCGGCAAGCTTATCGAATCCCTTATGAAGCTCAAAATAAAGCTCGGCGGGGGACATTTTGTTGATTTTGGCCTGTTCGCGGTGATGATCCCAGGCGTGGAGCCCGATTTCGTGACCGGCCTCGCTGGCGCCCAGAATCACCTTGCCCAGGCGCTTGCCGATCTGCGGGCCCGGCCAGGCCGTACCCATGAAAATGATTTCCGGACCGTACAGCCCGGCCGCGTTGGTCCGCAGCATTTTCCACAGAAATGCCGGCTTCAGCAGCCGCCACAGGTGGCGCCCCATATTGTCCGGCCCCACCGAAAAGAAAAACGACGCCTTGAAACCGTGTTTATCAAACAACCGGCACAACGCCGGTACACCTTGTTTCGTCCCGCGAAACGTATCCACATCAACTCTTAATCCGATCTTCATAATTTCCTCTGGGGGTTCATATCTTTCTCATATTTATATTCTGCATTTTTCAAACAATACAATTGAATACGCTCATTTTCAACTCCCAAAGAATCCAGTCCCGGCATAATTTTCTCGCCGACCACAAAAGCCGGGATCTTTTCCGCCACAAGCACGGCCAACTCCTCCTCGGAAATAAACGGAACCCGCCGCCCCAGATAAAACATCGCCGCCCCGCTGACCCGTTCCGTGTTGCTCGTCAGGTAAATCTGGTCCGTACCGTTCGCCGCCATATAAAAAGCCGCGGCCTTGAATACATCATGAAAAGAATCTTCCGCATCGTTGCGGGGCGTGATATAGGTATCGGCGGCAACGAATATCCCGGTCAGCGCGCTCAGCAGCCCCACAAAGCGCAGCGGCGATTTCGTATTCATCCACAAAACTGCCGCCACCGCCAAACAAAGCGGCGCCCAAATATAGTAAAAATGAAAGTGATCGACGCCCAGGCACAACCCGATAATGATCAGCACCGGCACCGTAATGATGGCCCCCCACCCCAGGCAAATGAGGATCATGGAACTCCATTTCCAATCAAAGGCCCTGCGGATGAATTTCCAGGAGAGTACGGCATGCAGGAAACTCGCTGCCAGCAGCGCCTCCCCCGCATAAAGCGGCAGAACGTAAACATTGCGCTTGCCGGAGGCCATGAACAAAATCAGATACGGGATGACATACCAGCAGAGCATGAAAATGGAATTGCTGCCCTCCCCGCGTTTTTTCCAGGCATTATAAACATGGTAAACGACACCGGCCCACGCCAGAACCGCCCACGGCTGGAACTGCAGCGGAATCACCTCCAGATAATAATAAAACGGCTCGATATGTTCGGTATGGCTGCCGACGAAACGCCCGATATTGTTGGTCCAAACGATCGTATACACCGGGTCGTAACCGTACTTCAGGTACACCGTCAGCAGCCACAACCCCACCGGCAGCAGCGACAAAACCGCGCCGCCGAAAAGCATGGCCCAATATTGTCCGGTGAACTTCCTCCGGCACCAGAGATTGTCCAGCAGCAGCCAGCAGAACAACGCGCTGCATGGAATCGCCAGCCCGACCAGCGCCTTGCTCATCAGCGCCCCGCCGAGGGCGGCGGCATAAAAGAGCATCCAGCCGAGGCGGCTGCGCAGGTTTTCCGAGCGGGTCAGCGAATAAAAGGCGAACATGGCCAGCGCGATAAATGCCGCCAGCATGATATCGGTCATACATTTGCGCGCATTTCCCCAGTACGGCAGCGAAGTCGCCAGCATCACCGCCCCCGTGACCGCGATGAACCAGGAATAACGCATCCGGCGCAGAACCATGGACACCGCCAGCGCCCCTGCGATGCCACTGAGCGCCGCCGGAATTTTCGCCGCCAGGTCCGTGTTGCCGAAAACCTTGATCATGGCGCCGATGCTCCAGAAAAACAGCGGCGGCGTTTCAAGGAAAGGTTCGCCATTGAGGTGCGGCAGCAGCCAATTTCCGGTAAACACCATTTCCGCGGCAATACCGGCAATGCGCGGTTCGTCCGCCCCGCTGATATAGCGGGCACTCAGGCCAAGCCCCATGATCATCACCAGAAACACGATCAAAATCAAAACCCATTTCCTCGTGGAAACGGCTTTCATATCACTCAAAAACTGCTCGACACGCGAGCCGGAAACATTCTTCATAATATCACAGCGTAATTATATTTGCCTTTTTTCAACTGATAAAGTCCGATCCGGACATCTTCAACCGGACGGCGGACCTCGCGGCTCGAGCCGATCTGTTCAAACCCGGGCCTCTTATCGGCTGCCACGATAAACGCCGGCACCCGGTGATTTTCCAAATACTCGATCTCTTCCTTGCTGTCCAGAATCCGGACACGGCGCTTGAGGTAAAACTCCGCCGCCCCGACGATCTCATCCTCAAAAAGTTCGTAGAGGTAAATATGGGTACTGCCGGTCAGCTGCAGATTGACCTCCGCCGAACGAAAAATATCTTTCAGCGAATAGCGGCTGTTGCCGAGCGGCCTCAGGTAGGTATCGATCATCAGCATCACGCCGAGCAGGGCCACCAGCATGGCGATGCAGCGCGAGCGCGGGCTCCGCCGCAGCCACAGAACCGCCGCCGCGATAGAGCACAACGGCGCCAGCAGGATGTACCACTCAAAAAGCGCCATCACGCGATAGTTCCCCGCCACCGTCCCGATGCACATCAACGGAATAAAAACGATGATCAGCCAGCCCAGCACCCGGGCGAAAATCCGGATTCCCCGGTATTGTTCCCAGAATTCCAGATTGAAACTCCGCGAGAGAATCTCCAGCGCCGCCCCGAAAAACAGCGCCATCGCCGCATAAGCCGGCAGTGGAAAACCGAAAATCAACGGCAGGAAAAGGAAACTCAGCAGCAGAAACTTTTTGTCGCTCTCCACCGGGTTGCGGTTGATCTCCATGATCACCAGCGGCAGGCCGATCAGCGCCACAAATCCCCACGGACTGTAAAATCCCAGAATGTTTTTCGGATTCAGGAAAAAGTTGCCGTTGTAGCTGAAAAAATACATCCAGCCAGAGAGCCACGGATTGCCATCCGAGATCTTCTCCACCGACATCAGCCAGACCACCGGAATCAGCAGCGCCAGTGCCAGCCCGCCCGCAACCGCACCGTACCAGACCGGTTTACGGTATTTGGCGCAGACCAGATTGCAGACCGCCAGCCATGTCAGCGTGATTCCGCTGAGCAGCAGCATGACATAGAAACTGTGGCAAAGTCCACTCCCCGCCAGCATCAGCGTGTAAAAAAGAAACCAGCGCATCCGGTAACGCAGCCGGTCGGCATTGACCATGGCATAAAATCCGTACACGCCCCATACGACGAACGCCACCAGCATAGTATCGCTGAAGCAGCCGCGGCTGAGCTCGAAAAACTTGAACGACGTCGCCAGCGACACCGCGCCGAGGAAAGAGATGAAGGAGGAATATTCCAGCCGCCGCGCCAGCGCGAAAACACCCAGCACGGAGGCCATCCCGAACAGTCCCGCCGGTATTTTGGCGGCGTAATCCGCACAGCCAAGAACCTTCATGACCGCTCCGGCCGTCCAGTAAAACAGCGGCGGCATCGCGATGAAATAATCACCGTTCAACCGCGGAACCGTCCAATACCGGGACATCGTCAGATCGGCGGCGATCCCGGCATTGCGCATTTCATCCGCGCCATACAGATACCGGGCGTCCAAACCGAGGAAGAAGACCGCCGCCGTGAACAGAATCAGCGTTGCGACCCAGTGCCGGGCCGCTACGCCGTCAGTCCATGAGCGGAAGCAGGTCATTATTCATCCATGCCGAACTCGCCGGAGGAAATCGCTTCTTCCAGGAAGAAATCCAGGGTGGTTTCGATCGACTGTTCGAGTTTGATTTCCGGCTGCCAATCGAGCATTTTGTTGGCGTTTTTGATGCTCGGCTTGCGGTGCTGCACGTCCTGGTAGCCCTTGCCGTAGAACGCGCCGCTTTCCACCACGATGGTTCCGGCGAAGGGCGGGAACTTGCTGCGCAGCGGGTGCTTGTCGAACTTCTTCACCAGCATGTCGGCCATTTCCTTGATGCTGGCTTCGTTGTCGGGGTTACCGATATTGATGATCTGGCCGGTGCATTTGCCGTCCTTGTTTTCAATGATCCGGTAGAGGGCCTCGATGCCTTCGGAGATATCAACGAAACAGCGCTTCTGTTCGCCGCCGTCGACCAGCTGGATCGGCGAACCCTGGACCAGGTTCAGGATCAGCTGGGTGATCGCGCGGGAGCTGCCGATACGGGCGGAGGTCAGGCTGTCGAGCTTGGGCCCGATCCAGTTAAAGGGACGGAACAGCGTGAAATTCAGCTGGCCCTTGGCGCCGTATGCCCAGATTACGCGGTCAAGCATCTGCTTGCTGCAGGAGTAGATCCAGCGCTGCATGCGGATGGGGCCGGTGATCAAGCTGGAGTTGTCTTCGTCGAAGTTTTCGTCCTGGCACATGCCGTACACTTCCGAGGTGGACGGGAACACGATGCGCTTGTTGTACTTCACGCAATAGCGGACGATGCGCAGGTTTTCTTCGAAGTCGAGTTCGAACACGCGCAACGGATTGCGGGTGTACTCGATCGGGGTGGCGATGGCCACCAGCGGCAGCACGATATCGCACTTGCGGATGTGGTATTCGATCCACTCACGGTGAATGGAAATATCGCCTTCCAGATAATGGAAATCCGGCTTGTCGAGCAGGTGCGTGATATAATTGGCGCGCAGGTCGAGGCCGTAAACTTCGTATTTGCCGCTGGCCAGCAGACGGTCGCTCAGGTGGCTGCCGATGAAGCCGTTCACACCGAGGATCAGTACGCTCTTTTTGCGGGCGGCTTCTTTGCTGCAGCGGACGTCATGGCTGAACACCATGTTCTTGACGATGCGCGCTTCGGCGGCGAACTGGCTGCCGGTCATCAGCACGCCGTTGGCCAGCTGTGCGGAATCGACCTTGACCGCGCCCTTGCCGCAAGCGATGGTCAGCGGCTCGGCGTTGATCACGGTGCCGGGCTTGGCGCCGCCGTTGTCGGCCACGGTGGTCACGGCCCAGAAGAAGCATTTGCGGTCGCCCATGAAGCTGAACGCGCCCGGGTACGGACGGGTCACGGCGCGGACGAGGTTGCGCACGTCGGTGGCGGACTTGGTCCAGTCGATTTCGCCGTCGGCGGGCTTGCGGCCGCCGAAATACGTGGCCTGCGAATCATCCTGCGCCTTGCGCGGGGCGGTACCGGCCTTGACCTGCGGCAACACTTCAGCCAGCATTTCGCGGGCGGCGGCGGCGGCTTTCACAAACACGGATTTGGCGGTGTCGTTGTCTTCGATACTGACCTTTTTCTGGACCACGATGTCGCCGGCGTCCGGCTTCACGGTCATATAGTGCAGCGTCACGCCGGTCTCTTTTTCGCCGTTGATGATCGCCCAGTTAAAGGGCACGCGACCACGATATTTCGGGAGCAGCGAACCGTGAAGGTTCAGGCAGCCGTGCTTCGGAATTTCCAGGATGTCGGACTTGAGCATGTCGCGGTAGTAAAACGAGAAGATGATGTCCGGATTGATCGCCTTGATCTTGTTCACCCACACCGGATGGTTCACGTCTTCCGGAGCGAATACCGGAATGCCGTGCGCGGAGGCGGTTTCGGCCACCGAGTCGAACCAGATGTTTTCCGTTTCGCTGTCTTTATGAGTAAATACGGCGGCAATCTCAAAACCGTTTTTCAGCAATTCCTCGATGCCGAGGCATCCGATGTTGTGGTACCCGAATACAACACATTTCATTTTTCAATCTCCAGATATTTATGTTAATTGTTAATTATTTTTCTTCTTTGCGTCCGACCACGGTCTCGACGAAATAACGCGGCCTGGCCCGGACGTCGTGATACATCCGCCCGATGTATTCGCCCATGATCCCGAGCGCCGCCAGCTGTACGCCGGCAATGATAAAGACAAACGCCATCAGCGTGAAAACTCCGTCCGCCGCCCAGGCGGCATCCCGCACAAAGCGCATGATCAGCACGAAGAGACCGAACAGAATCCCGAAGGCCGCCACCAGTCCGCCCACATAGCTCATCATGCGCAGCGGCGCGGTGGTCATACAGGTCAGCAGATTGAACTGCAGATTGATCAGTTTGATGATCGAATATTTGGAGGTGCCGATGGTGCGTTCGCTGTGGCCCACGTCGATTTCGCAGGTATTGCGGGCGAAGCTATTGCCGAGCACCGGGATGAAGGTGCTACGCTCGTTGCATGCGAGCATGGCTTTGACGATCGGGGCGCGGTAGGCGCGCAGCATGCAGCCATAGTCTTTCATCTTGACGCCGGTGGCTTTCTGCGCGATCCGGTTGACCACCCAGGAGGGCCATTTGCGGAAAATGCTGTCCTTGCGGTTGGCGCGGACGGTGCCGATGACGTCATAGCCTTCCTCGGCCTTGTCGACCATGCGCGGAAATTCCTCGGGGGGATTCTGCAGGTCGGCGTCGATGGTGATGATCAGATCGCCCTGCGCTTCGGCGAACCCGGCCATGATCGCCGAATGCTGCCCGTAGTTGCGGTTCAGGATCACGACCACGACCTTGCCGTCATTTTTCTCGGCGGCTTCGGCCATGATCTCGACCGATTTGTCGCGGCTGCCGTCATCGACCATGACCAGTTCATACTCTTTGCCGGTCTTTTCCAGCGACTCCAGACAACGCCTGATCAGCTCGTCCAGACAGCCTTCTTCATTATAAACCGGTACCACGACGGATACCTTTTTCACCGAATAATCTTTCTTAATCATTTCTTTGTACTCTCCTTGGCTGGTTCAATTTTCCAGCAACGTAATTTACGCGCGCCGGGCTCCTCAAACGGGACGGCCCCTTCCTGGAAATCCGGCTTATCCAACGGCAGCTCCGGCAAAACTTCGGAAATATCCTTGATGATGCCGCTACGGGTTTCAGTGATCAGATACTTGGGCTTCACACTCTGCGACATGTAATCGCGCAATTCCTCCGCGTCCTTCAAAACCACGGCGGGCGACTGCAGGTCCATATAGAAAATAAGCTTGGGGTAGGTTTTCGGATAGAAAATGATATCCTCAGGCGCCACGTCATGCAATGCCTTTTTCAGCTCCAGTGCAAACGGTTTTTCGGAGCGCAGCCGCCCCGCTTCCGGGTAAACCATCGACAGCGCCGCAAACATGAAAAGCGCCCCGGCCACAATCGCCCCCGCCCAGTTCCCCGGCAGTCCGGTGTATTTACGCATCAGTTTGCCCGGCAGCACCAGGACAAACGCACAAGCCACCGAAATCAGCGGAATGCTCCACAAAATAATCCACGGCAGCGATTTGAATGATTCAAAATAAAAGACCGCCTGCTCCGGAACCGGAATTTTCACGTTCTGGATAACCAGCAGGATCACGATCCCGAGAATCCCGACCACGCTCAGCGCCGCGAAAAGCCCGCGGTGGAATTTACCCATGAATTCCTGCCATTTGAACCGGTTGCCCGCACAGATGTATTCACCGATCAGAATCGCCGTGAAAGGCATGATCGGCAGGATGTAATACCAGCGGCGGGAGCCCGAAATCGTGAACATGACGAAAATGATTGCATTCGCCACCAGCAGCCAGCGGGTGTTCAGGTCGAGCTTTTTCCAGCGCCACGCCACCGCCACAATGGCGGCCACCATCAGCAGCGCCCACGGCGCCATGATGCGGGGCATATGATAAAAATACGAGAAAAACGGTTCATCGTCGTGGTCGAACGGCTGGAACACCCGCACCACGTTTTCGCGCCAGACCAGTTCCAGGCCGCTCAGGCCCCCTGTCTGCGCCATAAATCCCTCCGGCAAAGCCGTGGAGGATGCGATATAAAAGGTCCCGCAATACACAATCAACCCGATGATAAACGCAATGATATGCGCCGGATTGATGTGCCTGCGCCAGTCTTTGGCCATAAAGAGATAAGCGACCACCAGCAGCGGCGGAATCACCAGCGCCGGCAGCCCCTTGGTCATCGCCCCGCAGAAACAGATGACCCAGAAAATCAGGTAATGATGGAACTTCGCGTGATCCTTGCAATAGAAAAACCACGACACCGCCATGATCACGGCGGTCAGGTTCATCATATCCGCCGCGGCGATGCGCCCCTGGAAAATGAACCCGAATGCGGTAAGCAATATCCACCCGGCCGCAATGCCGGCCGTCTTGTTGAACAATTTCCAGCCGAAGTACCGCGTGCAATACAGCGCCAGCAGCGCGGCCAGTGCCGACGGCAGCCGGCTCACGAATTCATTGATTCCCTGAAAGATTTTGGCGAACATGACAATCGGCCAGTAGGAAAGCAGCGGCTTGTCGAAATACACCTCGCCGTTGATGGACGGGTGGAACCAGTCGCCGGTCATCAGCATTTCCCGGGCGATTTCCGCCCAGCGGTCCTCCGATGCCCACAAGTGGTTGATCCACAAGCCGTAGATCATAATGACGGCAGCAAAAATCCAGAATACGATACGGCCCCTTTTCCTGTTGCTGATCTGCCGCTTCCGGCGGTCCTTCGGGTTGCTGTCGGCACTTTGCAGTTCTGTCATCTTTTATTGTTCCGCTAAAACTTCTTTTATCGCCTGTACCACATCGTCCTGATCCTGACGGGTCATGCCGGGAAAGAGCGGCAGCGAGCAGATCCGGTCCGAGTTGTACTCCGTTGCCGGCAGCATGCCGCGCTGGAATCCCATCTTTTCGCGGTAATACTTCTGGACGTGCGCCGCCAGGAAGTGCAGGCCCGTGCCGATGTTCTTCGCTTTCAGCTTGTCCATGAATTCGGCTCGGGTCATCTTGTCGGTGGTCACCCGTACGATGAAAAGGTGCCACGCGTGTTTGAAATCATATCCGGTGGGCAGTTTCAGGGGCTCGACCCCCTCGACGCCCTTCAACAGTTCGTAATAACGCAACGCCATCTCTTCGCGTTTGGCGTTGATCTCTTTCAGACGCTTCATCTGGCCGAGAGCCAGCGTCGCCTGCATATCGGTCAGGTTGTATTTGAAGCCCGGCTCCTGGACCTCGGCCTGCGGAGCCCGCCCGCGGTTGCTGCGGTCAAAGGCATCCACGCCCAGTCCGTGGAACTTCCACCGGCGGAACGCCTTGGCCAGCTCTTCGTCATCGGTCACCAGCGCGCCGCCCTCGGCCGAAGTCACGTTTTTGATCGCGTGAAACGAGAAAATCCCGCTGCCGTTTTCACAGACATGGCGGCCCTTGTAATAAGTCCCCATCGCATGCGCGGCGTCTTCCACCACCGGAATGTCGCCGGCCACGGCACGGATGCCGTCGATATCGAACGATGCCCCGGCGTAGTGAACCGGGATAATCAGTTTGGTTTTGCAGGTCAGGCAGGCTTTGACCGATTCGGGGGTGACCATCAGTGTGTCGCGGTCGATTTCGGCAAACACCGGAGTAGCTCCGGCCAGGACGATCATGTTCACCGTCGACACCCAGGTCAGCGAAGGGGTGACCACTTCATCCCCGGGCCCGATGTTCATCGCCATCATCAGAATATGCATGCCGGCGGTGGCCGAAGTCAGCGCTACCGCGTATTTATTGCCGGTGATCCGGCAGAGTTCTTCCTCGAATTCTATATTCTTGGGCCCGTTGGTGATCCAACCTGAGCGCAAAACAGCAACCACCGCTTCGATATCCGCTTCATCGATGCAAGGCTTGGTAAACGGTAAAAAGTCGCTTCTCATGAGCTCCTCGCTTTGTTTTCTACAATTTAAAACATTAATATAGCCTGACTGACATGAAAATCAATCAGACACGCAAATTTTTTGCCCATAAATACGGATGCTCAAAATTTTTTTCAAACCACGGAATACACAGAAAAACACGGAAAGTTTTTTACCTCTAAAAATACACCTTCAAAAAAATTCCCCTTTCCGTGGTTTCCGTATATTCCGTGGTTCAAATTGAATCAGATCGACCGGGGTTTGACGCTTTCGCGGGCGATTAATTGATACGGCAGTACGGTCTCGGACGCCCCCTGGCCGCCGCCGATCCGGGCCTCGATGATATCCGCCGCGGCCGCCGCCACCGCTTTGTAATCCTGCGTGATCGTCGTCTGCGGCGGCACCGCGTACTGCGAAAAATAGGTTTGCTCGCTGGCGATCAGCGAAATATCCTCCGGCACCCGTTTATTGAAAAGCGACAGCGCGTACAGCGCCGTGATCCCCGCGCTGCCGCCGGGACAAAACAGCGCGTCGACATTCTGTTTCAGGAGCTTGCCGATCAAATCCACGTATTTATCGGAGCCCGGCCCGGAAAAATGGACCAGGAACTCATTGGCCGGCAGCCTCTTCGCTTTCAGCGTTTTGATGATTGCCGCGTGGCGCAGATCGGCGTTGCCGGTGCCCGGGTCGCCGTGGATGATGCAGCCGATCCGGCGGCAGCCGCGCTCGTACAAATGATTGATCGCCAGTTCCATCCCCTGCGTTTCATTGGAATGGACAAAATAAACCTCCGGCGATTTCCGGACGGGGCTGCGATCGACGATCACCAGCGGTACGTTGAATTTGTCGGACCACGTCTTGAAATTTTCGGCTTCCGCCCCGATTGCGGCAGCGGCGCAGAACTGAATGCTGTCCAGCCGTTCGAGATTATCGTACGGCAGGATTTCGATGCGGAACCCGCGCTTCGGCAGCTCCTGGGTCAACGCCATCAGCAGCATGTCGACGCAGCTGTGCACCGGATATTCGGAGTTATAAGGAGTGATGATGACCACGTTTTTCTGTTTATTGGAGACCCTCGGGTGGTAACCGTGCTTCTTGGCTACCGCGAAAACATGACTGCGCACTTCCTCGCGGATATTCGGATGATGCCCGAAAACACGCGAAACCGTCGAAGTCGACACCCCCGCCAATTTGGCTATTTCATGAATATTCATTGATGAATTTTCCTTATTTTTGATTAATTTGCAATATATCACGGAAATTCTTGAGATCAAGCCGTCAATTGCATCAGACTTTTCAAAATTAACCGAAAAAACGGTTGCGATTCCCCTCCCCCGGCAGTATCATTTAACTAATGGAAAATTGAAAGTGGAAAATGGAAAATTAAGGACATCATGCGATATTGATCAAAGAGGGTTAAAGGGATTCATCCCTTTCCGCAATTTTCCATTTTCCACTTTCCATTTTCAATTAAAAAAAATGAGGTCATAACATGAAATATTCGTTTCTTAAAAGTTCGCGGCCGGTGGTTACCGGGATTTTTGCCGGGCAAACGCCGCAGGAGTTGATCGCGGAAGCGCGAACCGCTGAATTCGAGGGCGCGGACGGGCTCGCGTTCTGCCTGGAGGACTTGAAGCCGGAGTTCCGCAACGCCGAGTCGCTGAAAGGAATTATCGATGCCGTGAACCTGCCCTCCATGTTTGTTTTTTACCGCAACGACAAACATCAGAATCTGGATGACGACGCCCGGCAGGAAGTACTGCTCGCCGCTGCCGAAGCCGGTGCTTCGATGATCGACGTGATGGGCGATCTGTACGATGCCTCCCCCATGGAAATCACCCGCAACCCCGCCGCCATCGGCAAACAGAAAAAGCTGATCGACCAAATCCATGCCAAAGGCGCGGAAGCATTGATCTCATCGCATACGCTGTGTCCGTTGACCACCGAGCAGGTCGTGGAACACATGCGTGAGCTCGAATCGCGCGGCCCGGACGTGGTCAAGATCGTGACCACTGTCAATACCGAAGAAGAACTCACGGAGGCCGTCCGCACCACCATGACGCTGAAACGTGAACTCAAGATTCCGTTCATTCATCTTTGCGGCGGCAAGTTCAGCCGTCCGCACCGTTTCCTCTGTCCGGCGCTCGGCACGTCGATTTTCTTCGCCGTACCCCGTTATGAATCGCGTTACGGCTTCACGCAGCCGAGCATCCGCTCCATGCGCGCCGTACTGGACAATCTGCACTGGAACATCAACGAGGTATTATAACATGGAAAAGCGTTTGAATGGCAAAGTCGTGCTGGTGACCGGCTCCGGTGGTCTGATCGGCCCCTGCGTCGTGCGCCGCCTCGCCGCCGAGGGCGCGGCTGTGGCGGTAACGGACCTCATGCCGGAAACGGCTGAAAAGCTCGCTCGGGAGATCACAGCGAACGGCGGCAAAGCGTGGGCCGGGAAACTCGACGTCACGAACAGCGCCGAAGTCGCCGCTGTATTCTCCGAGGCGGAAAAAGTGCTCGGCCCGATTGACATTCTGGTCAACAACGCCGGGTTGCTGCGGACAAAATCCGAACCGTTTCAACAGGTTGAGGAAGAACTCTGGAAGCGGATTCTGGAAGTGAACCTCGGCGGCACCATCAGCTGCTGCCATCAGGTTCTCGGCGGCATGATCGCGCGGAAACGCGGCAAGATCATCAACCTCGCCTCGATTGCAGGCGTATCCGGGCTGCCCGGCTGGGCGGACTACGCCGCGGCCAAGGGAGGCGTCATCGCATTCAGCAAAACGCTGGCGATGGAAGCGGGCCAATACGGCGTCACCGTCAACTGCGTTTCACCGGGCATGATCGGAAAGGAATCGACCGAAAATCACGGTACCTGGCTTGAGCGTTCCGGCACGCCGGACGATATCGCCGCCATGATCGCATTTCTCGCCTCGCCGGAGGCGGATTACATCACCGGCTGCAATTACATGGTCGACGGCGGCCGCACGGTCGGCCCGAAAGGCGCTTCGGCGCTATAATTGAATTGTTGGAGGAAAAATGAAAAAAGTATTGGTACTTGGCGGTACAGGAGCAATGGGATTGTATCTGGTGCCGGAGCTCGCGTCCCGGGGATATGAAGTACGGGTGGTTTCGCTGGACGATGCCCCCTTCGACCAGCCCGGCGTTTCCTGCGCCAAAGCGAATGCGAAAGATGACGCGTATCTGAAAGAATTGTTGAAAGAAAAGTTCGACGCCATCGTCGACTTTCTGATCTATTCGACGGAAGAATTCAGAAATCGCCATGAACTCCTGCTGCGAAACACCGGACACTACATATTTCTTTCCACCTACCGCATTTATAACGAAGGCGTTCCACTGGCGGAAAACACGCCGCGGTTGCTGGATTCGTCGAAGGATGCGGAGTTCCTGACGACCGAAGATTATTCGCTCTTCAAGGCGCGTCAGGAGGATATTCTCCAGAGTTCGAACTATGACAATTGGACCATTGTCCGCCCGTCCATCACGTACTCGAAATTCCGTTATCAGCTGGTGACGCTGGAAGCGAACATTGTCGTGGCGCGAACAGCGAAGGGCTTGCCGATCGTGCTGCCGGAAGAAGCGCTATCCGTGCAAGGCACCATGACCTGGGCGGGCGATACGGCCAGAATGTTCGCCGGGCTCCTGTTCAACCCCGCCGCCCTGCGCGAATGCTTCACCCTGGCTACCGCCGAACACCATACCTGGGGCGAGATTGCGGAATACTACAAAGAAATCATCGGTCTCGAATACGTGCCCGCCAGTACCGAAGACTACCTGAAAATCATGGGCGGTTCCGCCGGGGCGCGCTACCAGCTCGCTTACGACCGGCTGTTCGACCGGGTGGTCGACAACTCCAAAATCCTGCGTGTGGCGGGCTTGAAGCAAGCAGATTTCATGCCGCTACGGCAAGGGCTGACAAAAGAATTGGCCGCACTGCCCAAAGACACCGCCTGGTCCACCAGCCCGGTCTGGCAAAATATGGATGACTATCTGAAAGGACTCTGATTTATGGAAAAGATCAAGATCGGCCAGATCGGCGTCTGCCATGAGCATGCGGGCGGCAAAATGCATACCATGCGCCTCCGCCCCGATCTGTTCGAAATCGTCGGCGTGGTGGATGACCGCTCCACGACTGCGGCGAAATTCGTCGGTTCCGACTTTTCTCCGTATGAAGGGCTGAAATGGCTCACCGAAGAGGAACTGTTCAAAACGCCCGGCCTGCAGGCGGTTGCGGTCGAAGTGCCGAACCTCAATCTGGTGCCGACGGCATTCCGCTGCCTGGAACACAATCTGCCCGTTCACATGGACAAGCCCGGCGGCGACGAGCTGAAGAACTTCGCCAGATTGCGTCAGGGTTACGAAGAGCGCAACCTGCCGTTTCAAATGGGCTACATGTTCCGCGCCAACCAGGCCATGAACTGGATTCGCGAACACCGCGAACAGCTCGGTGAAATTTTTGAAATCCAGGCCAGCATGAGCCACAATTACGGCGGAGAGGAATATCAGGAATACATGGGCAAATTTCCGGGCGGAATCATGTTCAACCTCGGCTGTCATTTGATCGATTACGTGATCGCGCTGATGGGGCGTCCGACCGGTGTCACACCATTCCTCAAATCCGCACCCGGCGACCCGGACCGCATCAAAAATAACTGTGTCGCCATCCTGGAATATCCTCATGCCACGGTGACGCTCCGCGCCTGCAGCCGGGAAATCGGCAGTACCCGCCGGTTGAAAATCTGCGGTACCAGAGGAACAGTCGAGCTTTGCCCGATGGAACGTTTCGACGGGCATCCGCTGCAGATGAATCTGGTTACGCAGGAAGGATCGCAGACGCTTGATTTCGGTCCGGTTCGCGACCGTTACGAGGGGCAACTGGTAGAGCTGGCGCAAATGATTCGCGGCGAGACATCCAACCCCTACAATTATGAACACGATTATCTGGTACAGGAAGTTCTGCTGGCCGCCGCCGGATATACAAAATGGAACTGATATGAAAGCAATGACTTTAAATAAAGACCGGAATTTCGTCTGGGCCGGGGTGCCGGACCCGGTACGCAAAGACAACGAAGTAATTATCGATATCCACGCCGCCGCGCTGAACCGCGCCGACCTGCTGCAGCGCGCGGGCAATTATCCCCCGCCGCCCGGCTGGCCGGAATGGCCCGGCCTCGAAGTCGCCGGGGTCATCGCCGAGGCTCCCGCATCATCGCGCTGGAAGCCCGGTGATCAGGTCTGCGCGCTGCTCGGCGGCGGCAGCTATGCGGAAAAAGTCGCGGTACCGCAGGATATGGTGCTCCCGGTGCCGCAGGGCCTCTCCATGGCCGAAGCCGCCTGCATCCCGGAGGTTTTCGCCACCGCGTATCTGAATCTATATCTGGAAGCAGGCATGAAACCCGGCGATAAAGTGTTCATTCAGGCCGGAGCCAGCGGCCTCGGCCTGGCGGCCATCCAGCTCGCCAAGCTCGCCGGCTGTACCGTGATCACCACCGTCGGCAGCGCCGGAAAAGCCGATTTCGTGCGAAAAACCGGCGCCGATATCGCCGTCAACCGCAAAACCGACGATCTCGTGGCCGTGCTGGAGCAAAATCCTCCGGACATCGCCCTCGACTGCGCCGCCGGCCCCATCCTCGGCAAATGCCTTGAAAAAATGGCCAACGGCGGCCGCTGGATCGTTATCGCCACCCTCGGCGGCGACACCACCGAACTGAACATGAATCTCTTTTTCAAACGCGGCATCAAACTGATCGGCAGCACCCTGCGCAGCCGCACCTCCGAAACCAAGGCCCGGATTTTGTCTGAACTGGAAAAACACTACTGGGATAAATTCGCCGCCCGCGAAATCGGCCCCGTCATCCATGAGGTACTGCCGATGGCTCAGGTCGAAGAGGCCCACGCTATTTTGCAGCGCAACGAAAACACCGGCAAAGTCGTCCTGACCTTGTAATTCAGTTCTTTGTCACAGTTTGCAGGGGATGAGGAGCCAACTCCAGTTTCACCAGCTTATATTTACCATCATAGCGGCTTTCCAGATCGCTGATTTTTTCGCAGGCGCCCCGGACCGTGCTGCGGACGATTGCTTCGCCCATTTCACGGCTCGCTTTTTCCGGATACCCTATCACCCCCACCCTGATTTCCGGGCGCTGGCTGTTCCTGGCGACAACGCATGGGTCATCCACGATTTTCTCCGCCTGCTGGTAGTTGTCCGGATGGGAGGTCATCTGCTCCAGAAGTTCCTTGCTGTCGGTCTCCAGTTCGTCCATGCGGACCAGTTCCGGCGCCAGATACATGATCTCCGAGGTTTCGTGCCAGCCGGCGTGCCAGTCGCCCTCGGCGAACGCTTTTTTCCGGGAAACATTGTCGATATCCAGCCTGGCGGCGGTCAACAACGCGATCATGCATTGATCAAAGGCGGGATTGTTGCGCAGAAGCATTTTGACGGCGTTTTCGAGCGCCGTCATATTCTCGCTGCCGCCGTGGCAAATGAAAAAATAAAACCGCCGGAATCCCTGCGCCGCCAGCGAAAGCAGTATGTCGCTGACCACCAGTGACATTACGCTCGGCGAAATATTGATGGTACCGGGGCAGCCGCCTCCGGAAAACGAATCCTTCATGGTGGGAGCCACTACGATACCGGTCTTTTCGCCGATCATCCGGCCGATTCTTTCGGCCCGGATCGAGTCGGTGCCCAGCGGCAGGTGATACCCGTGCTGCTCCGTCACTCCGACCGGGATGATAATGGCCTGTTTATGTTGCAGGTACTCGCGTACCATTTTTACCGTCATATGCTCCATGACCGGAAAAGGGGAATAAGTCGACATGGGTATATCTCCTGAATTATTGGTAAGCAGGCAGCAGCGGGCCGTGCGCCTCGATGAGGTCATCGCACAAACGGACAATATCGTCCAGCGAAAGTTCCGCGGCGGTATGGGGATCGAGAAACGCCGCGTGGTAGATATCTTCGCGGCGGCGCGAAATAGCCGCTTTAATCGTCAGCAGATGCACGTTTACATTGGTCATATTGAGCGCGGCGCACTGCTCCGGCAGCGCCCCCACGGCAGTACCCTGAATTCCGTTGCGGTCGACCAGGCATGGGACCTCGACCACCGCGTCCGGCGGCAAATTGGAGATCAACCCATTGTTGAGCACATTGCCGCCGATCCGGTAAGGCACATCGGTGACGATCGCGCTCATGATCCCGGAGGCGTATTCGTGCGAGAGTTCATGGTGCGGCTCGGCGTCGCCGTTCAGCCGTTCATAATGCGCCTTCCACTCCTTGATCTGGCGGATACAGCGTCTCGGATATTCATCCAGCGGAATGTTGTATTCTTCAATGAGCTGCGGGTAATTCGCCTTGATCCAGTACGGCATGTATTCGGCGTTGTGCTCGCTGGATTCGGTCATGTAATAACCGAATTTGCACATGAGTTCCAGCCGGATCATGTTGATGGATTTATCTTTCCGGCCGGGCGACCTGCGCCACTGCTCGAGTTTGCGCCGCGCCTGCTCCTTGACTTCGGGATAAAGGTCGCGGTTGTTCTCGGTGAGTTCGAGCAGCCAGCCCATGTGGTTGATGCCGGCGATTTTGGATTGAATCCCCGCCACGCGCTCCGGCGACCAGTCCAATTCGGCGGTTTCGACCAGCGAATCGACGCAGACCTGGACCGAATGGCAGAGGCCAACCGTTTTCACCGGGGTATAGCGGAGCATCGCCCCGGTCAGCATCGACATCGGATTGGTGTAATTGAGGAACCATGCATCCGGCGCTTCCTCCTCGATCTCGCGGGCGAAATCCAGCATCACCGGAATCGTCCGCAGCGCCCGGAAAATCCCGCCGATGCCGAGGGTGTCGGCAATCGTCTGCCGCAGGCCGTACTTTTTCGGCACTTCGAAATCGGTGATGGTGGCCGGGTCGTAACCGCCGACATTGATCGCGTTTACCACGAAATCCGCGCCGTTGAGCGCCGCGCGGCGGTTCTCCATCCCCAGATGGGTGGTGATCCTGGCGCGGCCGCCGTTGATGCTGCGGTTCAGCCGCTCGAGAATCAGCGCCGACTCGGCCAGGCGCTCGGCATTGATATCATAAAGCGCAAAGTGCGAGTCGCGCAGCGCCTCGCGGCACATGCAGTCTCCGATAACGTTGCGGGCGAAAATGGTGCTTCCTGCACCCATGAAGGTGATTTTGGACATAATTGTTGATCCGGATATGGTTAGGCGTCAATAAATTTCGATTTCGCGAAGCCAGACGAGGTTCGGACGATCCGCCGGGCCCTTGCCCGCCTTCTGGAGAAAACGCACCCGGTCGGTTCCGGGCAGCCCTGCTTCCAGGTCGACGATCGAACGCTTCCCGCCGCTTTCCGGAGCGACCGTGGCCACCGTCTTCCAGCCGCTGCCGTCGGGGTATTGAACCAGCATTTCCAGCGAGAGTTTTTCCCAGTAGACGATGATCCGTTTCAGCGATTTCTTCGCCGGGAGGGTGAAGGTGATGAATTTATCGTCCGGGGTTTCCTGCGAAGCCCACGCTGCCTTCGCCCAGGGGATTTCCTGCGAGATCTGCCCATCGTTCAGCGCCGCGGTACTGTAATGTTCGCGCGACGGCGAGGCGTCGATTTTTACTGCGGGGTTATTGGCGAGGTTGCCCGGCGTCAGTACGGCGGGGGGCATGTCTTCATCGGGCATATAATCATTCTGACAGCGGAAGCGTACCGAAATGCGGTCCGGCTTGGGCGCGATAAGATTCAGTGGTACGCTTATCTCGCAATACTGCTGCTGGAAGCGCGGCTTGATGGGGGCGATTTTCTGCCATTTCCACTGAAACGCCTTGTCACCGGCAAAACGGTAAAGATTGCCGTTTTCGACCAGGAACCACGTCCCGGCATTGTCGTATCCCCCCTCCGAACCGACGCCGATCATGGCCTTCAGATGATAGCTCAGCTTGGCGGCTTCAATCGGGGCGGCGGCGGTGTAATGCAGGTCAAGATTGCCGTCCTTTATTTTGATGGCGCCGCCGATGAAATCCACCAGCCCGTCAGGTCCGGCATCGCCCGCCGGGTCCGTAAGTTTCAGGAAGTTATCCGCCACCGGGGCAAGAATCTTGTGCGCCGGTTTCTCCGCCAATTTCAGCTCGACTGCCCCTTCGCCGGCCATATGGTAAACCACCTTTTTCATCTTGTCCCAGTCGCCGCGGGTGAAGTCGGGCATGGCGACCGGGGCGCCATTCAGCTGAACCGATTTCCGGGAGGCCTCGATCAGGGCGCTCCATTCGGCGGCGTCGTACACGTCGATATCCAGCGGCAGGCCGTTGTTCAGGCAGTAAATCAGCCGCAGGTCCATCACCGTATCCATGCCGCCGTGACCGCCGAACTTCCGTCCCAGCTCCTCGAACTGCTTGTAGATCGGGTGACGGTACTCGGCAATCAATTTGGCGGTTTCATCTTCACTGAGCAATGTATGCGATTGCGGATCAAAGGCAAAAACCGGCTTGGGGTACGCGGCGCTGTAACCTTTGGTGCCGAAAATCTCATGGCCACGGCTGTACGGCCCCGGCAGAGAGGTGGTGTAATAAATGAGAATGGTTTTGCCGCGCTTGGTCCTGATGACCGACAAATTCATATCCGGGGCAAAGAAACGCCCGGTCAGCGGGTCGTTCTCGCCGAACTTGGCCGCCGCCGCCGCCCGCAATGCAAAATCGCTGCTCGAAACGGAATTCAGCACTTCCATCCGGTCGCCGCGGTGAATGCCCAGCCAGTGCGCCGCCGGCCCGATGCCGTGCGTCGGATAAGGATTGCCGGCCACGACCGGTTTATCGGCTCCCACAGCCTTGCGCCAGTTGGTCTTGTCGTCAAAGTTAAACCGGTAATCACGCATGTCGTGGAGATATCCCCCCTCCACATGCACCGGCTCTCCGAAAAGCCCTTTCTGTGTCATATTCAACACGGCCAGCGCATAATCGTCGAAATTGCAGTTCTCCAGGATCATGCAGTGTTTCCGGGTCTGCTCGGCGGTATCGACCAGCTCCCAGCACTCGGCAATGGAACGGGCGGCGGGAACTTCGATTACCGCGTGCTTGCCGTTTTTCATCGCGTGAACCGCGATGGGGGTATGGAGACCGGCGCCGGTGGTTACATAAACCAAATCGATATCGTCGCGTTCGCAAATCTTTTTCCAGTCATCCGGTCCGGTATAATAATCCACCTTGTACGGATAGTTTTTGGCTTCGAGCATCTTGCGGGTTTTGTCCAGTTTTTCCTGATAAAGGTCGCAGGCCACTTTGATGGTCGCGTTTTCCGGGAAATTGGCGAAACGCTGCAACGCAGCGCTGCCGCGCCCTCCTACCCCGATAAACGCCACCCGGATATTGCGAATCGGCTCCGCGCGCAATCCCAACACGCTCTGCTGCCCCGGCTTCCGCTCCGGCACCGGAAACATATAGGGTTCCGCCGCACTCGCGATTATTGCAATACCGGCCAGCAGCATTACCGTAAACCTTGCTGATACTTTATTCATTGTTCATTTTCCTTCTATTCTGGTTTTCGAATTATACGCTCAATTTCACGGAACTGCGAATGATGATTTCCGGTTCGATCCGGCGGAACTGTACGGGCTGCAACGGATTTTTCATCCGGTTCAGCAGCAACTCCACCAGCCAGGCGGCGCTCTGGTCGATCCGGGTGTCGAGGGTGGTCAGCGGAGCCGCCGCATAGCGGCTTTCGCCGATATTGTCAAACCCGATAAACCCCATTTCATCGGGAATACGCACCCCCGCCGCTGCCGCCTGCGACATCGCTGCCATCGCCTGTACATCATTCTGCATCACCACCACGCCCGGGCGGCGGCGACGGGCCAGAATCGCCTTCATCCCGGCTTCAAGAGCGGCCGGTGAATTGTTGGCGGGATGTATCCACCCCGGACGCACGGACAATTGGTGCGCCTCCAGAAAATTCAGGAATTCCGGATAACGCGGCTCGAGCTCCGAATTGCCGAGATAGGCGAAATCGCGGTGTCCCGCCTCATACAATTGTTCCAACAGCTTCCGAAGCGCCGTCCCGCGGTCCACGATCACCGCGTCGTGCCCCTTGCAGTTGACCCCATAGAGCACCAGCGGCACATCCAGGATATGACCGGTGAAGTGGTGTTCCGGCGCACTCGAAATAATACCGTCCACCCCGTGATCCAGCAACAAGTTCAATGCCGCCTCGAAGCCGGATTCGCCCCAGAATGCGAAAAGCGCCGCGTATCCGTGAGCAGCAAGTTCCTGCCCGACCGCCGCCATGATTTCGCTGTAGCAGCGGTCCTGAATCGAGTAAAAAAGCAACCCCACGGTATGATGCCTGCGGGTAATCAGCGCGCGGGCGGCGAGGTTGGGCTTGTAATTCAAACGCGCGGCGCTCTCGTGCACCAGTTTGCGGCTTTGCTCGGAGGCTTTGTAATTGGGGTCGTTATTCAGGATGGAACTCACCGCAGTAATCGAGAGCCCGCAATCCCGGGCCACCGAAGCAAGCGTCACTTTTGGGGCTTTTTTCTGCATCCGACAATTCCTGATTTTTTATTTATTCAATACCACGGGAACGTTTCCATTTTCAATCATCAAGATACACGTTTTTATTTCGCGGGAACGTTTCCATTAATAATTATAACCGCCAATGTGGAAATGTCAAGAGGTCAATAAAAAAATCAACCGAAAATCCCTGTTTACAGGACAATCGGACGATTCCGCCAAAATTTGATTTTTGACGGAATCGTCCAATTTGCGTTTTCGCGGGTCCGCTTATTCGGAAGATTTCCCGCGCAGCTCCACGCGGCGTATTTTGCCGCTGATGGTTTTCGGCAGTTCCGGGATGAACTCGATAACCCGCGGATATTTGTAAGGAGCGGTATGCTTCTTCACATAATCCTGAATTTCTTTTTTGAGTTCCTCGGAACCTTCCTTGCCTTTCATGAGCACGATAAACGCCTTCACGGCTTGTCCGCGCACCGGGTCGGGCACGCCGACCACCGCGCATTCGAGCACGTAAGGAAGCTCCATGATCACGCTTTCGATTTCAAAGGGCCCGATCCGGTACCCTGAAGATTTGATCAGGTCGTCGGTACGCCCGACATACCAGTAATAGCCCTCTTCATCGCACCATGCAGTGTCGCCGGTATGGTAATAACCGTCGTGACAGGCCTCGGCATTCAGTTCCGGGTCATTGTGGTATCCGAGGAAGAGCCCGCAGATGGAGCCGGGATCGGCCTTGACTACGATTTCGCCCACTTCGCCCGGCTTGGTCGGGTTGCCCTCATTGTCGAGCAGTTCCACCGGGAACTGCGGGGAAGGTTTGCCCATCGCACCGGGTTTGGGCGTCATGCCGACAAAAGTAGCCAGCAGCAACGTGGTTTCGGTCTGCCCGAATCCTTCCATGATTTTGAGGCCGGTCGCCTGCAGGAACTGCTGGAACACTTCCGGGTTCAGCGCCTCCCCGGCGGTAGTGGCGTACTTCAGCGCGCTGAAGTCGTATTTGCTCAAATCTTCCTTGATAAAGAAGCGGTACATGGTGGGCGGAGCACAGAAGGTGGTAATGGAATACTCCTTGAAAAGCGGCAGGATTTCAGCCGCGGCGAAGCGGTCGAAGTCATAGGTGAAAACCGCCGTTTCGCAGAGCCATTGGCCATAAATTTTGCCCCACAGCGACTTGCCCCAGCCGGTATCCGAAATGGTGAAATGAAGCCCTTGCGGATCGACATTGTGCCACCATTTGGCGGTGAGGATATGGCCGAGCGGGTAAGTACCGTTGTGCGCGACCATTTTCGGGTATCCGGTGGTGCCGGAACTGAAAAACATCAGGATGGGGTCGGAAACCAGGAGGTCCTGCGGACGCTCGAATTTCGCATCGAAACGCGGCATTTCCCGGTCAAAGTTCCGCCACCCCTCGCGATCACCATTGACGATGATCCTGTGTTTCACCGAGGGGCAAAGCTTAATGGCTTCATCCACCGTCTCCGCCACACTGCCATCGGCGGTACAGATAATCGCGGAAATCTCCGCGCTGTCAAAGCGGTACTGAAAATCCTTGACCGTAAGCTGATTGCTGGAGGGAACCGCGACCGCGCCGAGACGGTGAAGCGCATTGATGATGAACCAGAATTGATAATGCCGCTTCAGCACCAGCATCACGCGGTCGCCCTTTTTGATCCCGAGCGAGGCGAGATAATTCGCCGCACGGGCGGAGGCGTCGGCGATATCCTTGAACGAAAAATCGCGCACGTCTTTTTTGTCCTTGGAAACCCAGAGCATGGCACGCTTATTCGGATTCCGTTCCGCAATCACGTCAACGACGTCAAAAGCAAAATTGAAATTGTCCGGAACGTTGAATTTCACATCCGTCAACAGCCCGTTTTCATCGATGGTTTCGGAGAGATATTTATGGCAGATCAGCTTATCGCTCGACGACGGGGCCACTTCTTCCGCCGTCGCCGATTGTTCCGGAGTTTCATGTTCATCGGCTCCGGCCTTCATCACCACGGCCAGAAATGTACATGGCTTGCCGTCGGCGGCGACCATGCCGTGGGGGTGCCCCGAGTCATAATAAACACTGTCGCCGGCGGAGAGAATTTCCACTTTGTCGCCGAGCTGCACCTTGAGCTTGCCCTCGATCACATAGTCGAATTCCTGTCCCGGATGGGTGGAAAGATGAATCGGCGCCTGGTCGTCAATATACGGCGCCGTAACGATAAACGGTTCCGTATGGCGGTTCTTGAACAATGCCGCCTGGTGAAGATAGTTGAAGCCTTCGCGCCGCTGGATGTGGGTGCCGCCGCCTTTGCGGGTAACCGTATAGAAAGAAAGTTTCGGCGAATCCCCGGTAATCAGCGAACTGATATCAACCCCGAAACGCTCCGCGCAACGGTAAAGAAAAGTAAATGAGGCATCCACTTCTCCGTTTTCATGTTTCAGGTAATCCTGCTCGGAAATACCATGCAAAGCCGCCATTTCCGAAACCGGAATTTCCAACACGCTCCGCATTTCCTTAATGCGGCACCCCATCTGCTTCAAGTAATTTTCCATTTCAAGTATCTTGTGTCGTGGTTTATAAATTATTGATGTCGACATAAATCTGAATAATATACAACCGCCAACCCAAATGTCAATAAAAAATAACCGGAAAATCAAACATCTCCCTTCTCTTAATTCTCAATTCTTAATTCTTAATTCTCAATTGATTACGGTACCGGTGCGGGGGCATGCCGTAGACTTTGTTGAAGCAGGTGCAGAAGTAACTGCTGTCGTAGAAACCGCATTGCAGTGCGACTTCGGAAATGGGAGATGCGGTGTTGCGGAGAAGTTGCTCGGCATTACGCAACCGTATATTGTTCAAGTAGGCGCTTGGCGTACAGCCAATGATCCGGCAAAAACTGCGGTAAAAACTGCTCTCGCTTTTCGATACCAATGACGCCAGTTTTGACCGCGGAATCTGCTCGCTGAAATGCTTGTTCATATAGAGCAGCACCCGGTCGAGGCTCTGCAGTTCCTGATATCGCGGGATCGACGACTGCGCGTAACAGCGGCACAGGAACACCAGCAGCTGGCTGAACAACCCGATCGCCATCAACTGCGACCCCGGCTCACCGCTTTTCAATTCGCTCTCCATATGGTAAACCAGCCGCTCGGCCTCGACCAGCAAAGCCCCCTCGAGATTCAGCGGCAGAAAGTCGCTGCGGGGGCGCATCAGAGGCTCGATTTCAAAGAGCGAGTTCCAGCCGGGCATGGTGGTCAGGTCGTACAACTGGAATTTCAGGTCGTCGTCCAGCCACATGACGTTGGTCACGGCCAGATGGTTTTGCCGGCAGTATTCGTGCGCCATGCCGGGGCGCAGCATCAGGATGTCGCCGGCCTTGATGTGATACGAGCGGTTCTCGTCACGGTAAGTGCCGTCGCCTCCGGTCACGATGACCAGCTCATAGAATTTATGGCTGTGCAGCGGCGCCAGCGCCGCCTCGCCCGCTACGCTGAACACGGTCAGCGGAAATGCACTCCCCGCGATGGAGCGCAATTCGTCTCGTTCGTAGATATACGGTTCCATAAAATCACCTGTTTGCACGAAATATACAATTTATTGGCCGAAAAATCAAGGTAAAAAGTATTTTTGTCCGTTATAATATAGACGTACAAGCTGGAAATGTGACGATAAAAAACTATATTAACCGTAACTTAAAAGGAAAAAAGAATGCGAAAATCGAATTTCACACTCATTGAACTCCTGGTCGTGATCGCGATCATCGCGATTCTCGCCGCCATGCTGCTCCCCGCCCTGAACGCCGCCCGCGACAAGGCCAAGGCGTCGAATTGCCTGAGCAATGAAAAACAGATGGGCACCATAATCGCCCTTTATGCGGACGACAATCAGGATTTTATTGTTTCCGGCCGCAACGTCAGCCTGATTTTCAACGGCGTGCGTTATATCATGTGGTATCAGCTGATGTCGCATTATACGAACAATAAAATATTTGCCTGTGCCTCCAGTGTCAACACTTCGCAAATCAAGGGGCCGACCGGCGATTACAAATGGCCGACCAGCTCCGAAGCTTTTACGTTGTCTTATTCGTTCAATAATCTGGTACTGGAATATCCCGAAGTGAGTTGGACGCTGACCAAAAGCCGCAAAATCGGAGTATTGAAGAAACCGGCCCTGGTCATTCCAATCATGTGCGGCGTCAAGGTCCAGAACGACACCAGCTTCACTGGTCACGAAGGTATCCTGGTATCGGGCGCGGCGGATGGCAGCAGCGGCAAACAGCAGTGGGTGCACAACGGCAGCGCCATGGTGCTTTTCATGGACGGCCACGCCGCTTCACTACGACAGGGCCCCCGTGCTCAATATGAGAACGACTATATCTGGGGTCTCCGCGACGGCGATAAATCAAAATGGAACTGGTGATTCGAATGCGTAAAATAATCATCCTATTCATCATACTGTTTGCCGGAATTTCCGCATTTGGGCAAAAGGAACATTACCGGAGCGATTTTGCCAAAGGGCGCCAGGGCTGGGGCGGCTGGAGTGATACATCGGTAGTCGATATGTCAACCGCTCTCGACGAGGAGCTGAAAAACCACGTATTGATACTCAAAGTCACGGACAATGGCTGGAACGTGCCGATCACCAAATTCACCCCGATCACAATCGGCGACAAAACCATGATTCGGTTCAAAATCCGCAGCCAGAGAGCCTGGGACGAAAACGAAATTACCTTTTTCAATGACTCGGAAAAGTCCAGTTACCGGATTCCGTTTCCGACCACGGAAAACAGATGGATCACTGTTCAGAAATACATCTACAAAGCGACGCTGAAAAAGGGCAACCCGGCGGTCCAGTGCGACAGCATGCTCGGTGATCAATTGAACGGTTTTCAGCTGGCAACGATGGGCTCGAAAATCGAGCTCGCGGATGTGGTCATCTTCGAGGCTACCGGTGAAGAACCGGAACTGCCGCTGCCGGAAATGGACCCGGCCGTGGCGAAGTATCTGGAAACCTTTACGCCGGTGGATTATCCGGTACTGCGCCGCAACGGTGTGTTTCCGTACGGCCCGGTGAACATGGTTCGCGCCAACGTGCATTCCGGCAAACTTTTCAACCGCCTGGTCATGGAGAGTTACCGCGATGATCTCATCGATATGCGCCGCCATTACATGAATACCTTCATCAACTTCTGGGAGTCGACCGACCTGGCGGAACGCTTGAAAATGGCCGAAGAAACCGGCATGTACCTGATCGAAACCGTTTTCTGCGGTACCAATTTCGCCAAGATGAAACCCGGCGATAAAACCGATGTGCGGTTCCGGCTCGCCAAAGAATCTCCGGCTCTTCTGGCGTGGTATGGACGCGACGAGCCCTCACCGGCCCAGCTTCCGGAGTACCTCGAAAGCAAGAAAGCGTTGGCGGAGCTCGACAATATCCACCCCCTGACCAGCGCTTTGCACCTGCCGGGCGTTCGACGCAAGATCGGCCCGGTACTGGAAGTGATGATGCCCGATGTCTATAATTTTTACCCCGGCACCCCGACCGACGGCAGCGTGGTGATCCCGCATTTCAAAACGATCCGCGAATGCCACGAACAAACCGCCGGCAAGCGTGTCTGGTACATGTGCCAAACCTTCAGCAACCGTCATTTCCGCAATGACAAAACCACGTATTCAGCGCGCTATCCCAACCCGGAGGAAATGCGGCTGGAACTCTATACCGCGGTGGCGGCCGGAGCGAACGGCATCCTGTTCTTCGTTTACAATGACTATGTGACTTATCTGGATGACAAACTGCGCGGCGAGGAATTCGACTGGACCATGGTGGACCAGTGGGGCAATGGTAACGGTGTATATGATGAAATCGCGGATTTCGGGCGCAAAGTCGTGCCGGTCATGCCATCATTCATCGATGCCGAGCCGGGAAACTTCATCAAGACTGACAGCAAAAACCTGTTGATCGGACAGCTGCGCAACGAATGCGGCACGCTGGTGATCGCCGTAAATCCGACCACGCTCAAAGCGTTCGAGGGCCCACTGAACCTGCAATTGCCGCCCGGGACCCAGGTATACGATCTGATAAGCATGACCGAGGTCAAAAATCATACTCTGAAATTGCGCCCGGCCGAAGGCGCGCTGTGGCTGGCGGCAACACCACAGCAGTACGAAAAGGTTCGCCAGGAAATCGACGCCCGCCGCAAGCAAACGGCTCAGGGGCTGGCCGATATTCGCAAAGCCGAACTGGCCGCCGCCGGTTTCGCCGATGGCAAAGCATCGCCTGAGTGGTTGTCCGCCGAAGCGAAATTGATCGAAATCCGCGAGCAATTCGGCAAAATCAACCGTTACCTGACGCAGCCCGAGATCGTGATAAAAGCGGAACAGGCCCCGGAATATAAAGAAGTTCATGCAACGCTGATCGAGTACAGTACGCGTTATTTTGCCGCCCGCCGCGAACACGCCAAGGGCAAAATACCAAATGATCTGGACATACTGCTCCAGAATACGAAAACACTGGAAAAAACCTACCGTTCACTTTGATTATGAAAATATTTACCAAACAAACAACGTGGCTGGAAAGGGCCGAGGCGCTCAAACCTTGCCTGAAGCATTGGCGCGTGGATGCCGCTTATGCGGTCACGCCCGTGGCCGATGCGGCAGTGTGGCAGGGATACCGCATGAAGCGCGAAGCGCTGGGGGCCTTTCTGGAGCGATCGCGTTTTACCATTGGCGACAGCTTTATTGTCGAGCTGCCGGAGAGCACCGTGGGCAAACTGCATTTTTCGCTGAAGGTGCTTAACGGCTATGCCGATTCCCCGGTCAAGCTCCGGATCATCCTCGGCGAAATGCCGTTGGAAGTAGTGACCGACCCGGCCACGTATCAGGGCAGTTTGAGCCGCGCCTGGCTGCAGGACGAGACCGTAGTGATCGACGACCTGCCGTGCGAATTCGCGCTGCCGCGCCGTTACGCCTGCCGATACATCTCTTTTCAGGTACTGGCCGCGCCGGATGCCTTGGTTTTCCATGATATTCACATGATGGCGGAAGGTGCGGAAAGTGAGTTGCCACCGACCAGCAATGCTGTCGACGCAGCCGCCATGCGAACGCTGCGCAACTGCATGCAGACCTGTTTCGAGGACGGCCCGAAGCGCGACCGGCGTTTGTGGATGGGTGACCTCCGGCTGCAGGCCATGGTCAATCACGTGAGCTACCGGCGCTATGACCTGGTCGAGCGCGGCATGTATCTGCTGGCGGGCTGTACCGATGATCGCGGCTGGATTCCGGGATGCGTTTTCGAGCGGCCTGAGCCGAGCAAAGGTTGCAATACCGCCGATTATGCGCTGATTTTCTCGATCGGATTGGAGGAGCACTGCCGCTGGAGCGGCAACTATGAGATTGGCCGCGAATTGTTCGAGGTGGCGCGGCACCAGTTCAAGCTCTGTCGCGAATTTTTCGACGAACGGGAACTTTTCATCGATCCCTGCGATATTGCGACGCTGTGGGTGTTTGTGGACCACGACCACGAGCTTGACCGGCAGGCCGCCATGCAGGGAATCTACATCGCCGGGCTCAATTCGCTGGCGGCGCTGGCGGACAAAATCGGCCGTGGAAACGACGCCGCCGAACTGCGCCGCGAGGCCCGGCACCTGACTGAAATCGCACGCCGGTTTCTGTATGACAAAAAGCTCGGGCTGATCGTTTCCGGCGTCAACCGCCAGATCTCCTGTGCATCGCAGGTCTGGATGATCCTCGCCGGGGTACTAACCCCGGAGGAAGGACGCTCCGCGCTCCGCCGGCTGCATGAATATCCGGGCACGCTGATGCCGAAATCCCCCTACATGTATCACTACCTGCTGGAGAGTTACCAACTATGCGGCGAATTCGAAAAGCTCTTTGAATTGATCGAACGCTATTGGGGCGCGATGCTCCGTCACGGCGCGGACACCTTCTGGGAGGTTTTCGTGCCGGAAAAACCGCTTTTCTCGCCATATCGCGACGCGAGGATGAACAGCGCCTGCCATGCCTGGAGCTGCACCCCCAGTTACTTCATCCGCTCCCTGCCCCACAAACTGGATGTATCGGAAAAGATTTACGCAGATTCCTGTTTGCCGGTCACTTCTTGAGCTGGCCGCGCACGTCGAATCCCTCGTCCGTCTGCATGCCGATGTTCTTTTGTTCCGTACTTTCCAACAGCTTGCGCAATACAGCAGCGTCCGCTTGCGGCAGCTCCGGCGGCATTGCGCCTGCCGCGTATGCCAGCAGCCGGTTCCGCAAATAACGGACCTCCGGCGTATCCGCGGAGAGGTTGAGCGTGCAGACCAGCAGCCGCCCCTGCCCCACTTGCAGTTCGAACAACGGCGATTGCTTGAAAATCCGTTTAAATGAGCTGGCCACTTCCACAATCGGGACGAACGGAATATCCAGGTCATTGAATACCACGGAATGCCCGTTTGTCAACAGCTCAAAGAATTGCCAATCGCACCATCCCTCATGCGGGAAATCGCCAAGGGCGGAATGGTGCTTGACCACCGTCGCCAGGTTGCCGTTGCTGCGCCCGGCGCAGGAGATCTGAAACGAAGTCGGGGCCACCGGGAACGGCCCGGCGCCAAGCAAGACAACCGACGCGCCGTTTGATAACTGTTCAAGTATGGCGGAATCCAACTCCGTGCAGACCAACGGTCCTGCCGATACGGCAGTTTCCACCGGGAAACTCCAGATCGTCCAGTTATTGGCAAGCGAGCCCAGTTCGACGGTGACCTTGTAACTGCGGGCGCCGCCCGTCGACGGCAAATTCACCTGCCAGGCGGCCAATTTCACCGGAACGCCCAGCGTAATGGAACGAACCTCAAAATCCTGCGACGCAACCGTTTCACCGGATGCCAGATCCGATATCCGTGCCTTCAGCATTTGGCCGTCTATTCGTTCCGGTTCAAAACAGGAGAGGAAAAATTCGATGTTCAACTGGTCGCCATGGTTCCAGGTCCGCCGTTGCGACAAGCTGGAAAGAAGAACATTCGGTCCGTTATACCGAAGCACATCGTCCGGGGTTTCGCTTTTCAGCTCGTAAAATTCGTTCATGATTCCACAGGGATATCCGTGCCGGTGCCACTGGTAATCAATGCCGCCAAGCAGGTCGTAACCGGCCAGGCCGCCGCACAACCGGGCATTTTCCACGCAATGCTTGCGCAGAATCCGCTGCCAGTGGCAGGAGTTGCGGTAAAACAGCCCGGCTTTGTCCAGCATCCCTGCCCGCTCCAGCGCTTCAATCGCCGGGTCGAACAGCCGGTAACCGATCCGGGTACCTTTATAGCGTTCGCGCAGCGACAGATCCAGGTAAGCCCCGTGAATGGTGATTTCGTGCGAAAGGCATGGCCGGTGATAGACGGACTGCCACTTCCGCAGCTTATCCATCGGGCAGTAAGCCGAATTATAGCTCATATGTCCCCAATCGTAATGGGCGAGGACATCCGAAAACGATTCCAGCTCCGCCAGCCGTTCGGGATTGTGCGGAAACGGAGCCGTTTCCAGAACCGCGCCGAAATCCGCCTGGTTCCAACAGTATTCGACCCCGCGCAGCGCCTCCTGCGGATTGAACAGTCCGTCCGGCACCTGTTCGCGCAAAATGTTCCGGCAGTGCTTCAGATAAGCGATCTTCTTTTCATCCAGCAATTCCTCGTTGCCGCCGCAATAAATGACAACGCTGGGGTGACGGCGGCAGGCACGCAGAATATCGCGCCATTCGCCCTCTTCGAAACCGAGCGGCGGCTCGACCTGAATCAGCATCCCGGCGCGGTCGCAGGCGTCGAGGTACGCCTCAAACGGCACCCAGGTATGAAATCGCAGCCAGTTGAAACCGATTTCCTTGAATTTGCCGACGATGCGCTCGTAATAAGACGGCTCCAGCGGCGGCGTGCATGTTTCGGCGAAATACGCGTGTTCCGTATTGCCGCGCAGAAAGATGGGGCGGCCGTTCAATTCAAGGTTTTTCCCCTTTGCGACAAGGCGGCGCAAGCCGAAGTTCTGCTCATGACGGTCCAGCACTTCCCCGTTGTGCCGGAGCTCCACGCGAACCCGGTAAAGCTTCGGGTTTGTGTCCGACCATGGCGTCAGGCCGCAAGCATCGGCGTCCCAACGGATCAACTTATCGCTGCCGACGGTAAATTCTTTGCTCATGACGACTTGTGAATCATCCAGCAACGCGCAGCACATTTCACATGCCCCCTGCCCTTCCAGTTCGAGCTGCCAATGAATATTCTGCAAATCCTCCGACGGGCAGAGGTAGCAGTCCCGCACCCGGGTCCCGGCGTAAAATGCCAGGCTGACATCCCCGAAAATCCCGCCGCTGAACCCCTTGAAACCGCGAATCACGCAACCGAGCCGGTCCCGCCTTGAATTGCTGACGGCGATCACCAGTTCATTGCCGTCGGCGCGGAACTTCGCAGCCGGCAAAACGGCTTCATGAGCCGTCGAGTGCCCGGTCAGGACAGCCATTAATTCACCGTTCAGGAAAACCCGGGCGTCAAGCGATACACGGCCGATCTTGAGAACCGCAAACCCCTCAGCGACAAGCGTAGCCGGAACCATGATTTCACGGCGGTACCAGACCGTGCCGGTGATAAACGGCAAGGAGGAATCCGGCATCAATTCACCCGGCTGCGAGAAATCGACGGCTTGATAGTCCTCGTTGGTTTTCAGGTCTTTTCCGGCAAAAGCATCCGGCGAATCGTCCCAGCAGCCGGGAACATTCAAGGTGCTCGAATAATCTTTTTCCCCGGGCAGCGCGGCTGCCACGGCAGTATAAGCAATCTGCCAGGGACCGTTCAGGTCAAGAAATGAAATAGTCATAATATAATTAAATCCTTATCAATTAACTGGACTCGCCGACATATAGGTCGGGAGCGATGAAAACCTCGTGGACCGGGCGCGGCTGATCCGCCGGCATCTGCATGAATTCCAGCAGCATCTCGGCGGTCCGGCGGCCGATTTCCCGGAAATGATAATCCAGCCCGGTAACGGTGGGCGCGATGATTTCGCCATAAGCGGTATGACGGTGACTGACCACCCGGATATCTTCCGGCACCCGGATGCCGCGTTTTTTCAGCAGGGTAATCAACCGGATGGCGACAAAATCCCAGGACACGATGACGCCATCCGCTTTGAGGCTGATCAGCTGGTCGATCAGGCGCTCGCAGTCCTCCCCGTTTCTCAGGGCATGCTCAAACGGGGTCTCCAGCGAATATTTTTCCGGCAGGGTAAAACCGTGCTTGCGGAGGGTCTTTTTGAATGCACGAATGCGGGTGTAATGCGCCAGGTCGCTGATGCCGGGCGTGACCAGATACGGAGCTTTGGAGCCGCGTTCAAGCAAATGTTCGGTCAGGATTTCCAAGCCGCGCTCCTGGTCCTGCGAGACAAACGAAACCGCGCCGCGCATGGCCGGCTCGTTGATGACGACCTTGTTCGGGAAACGGTCCAGCAAGCCGATGATTTTATTGCTGTGCCCCACATAAGTATGCGAGGAGCAGATGATGCCGTCCACGGAGCGGTTCCAGAAATCCTCCACCTGTTCTTCGATGGACGATACATTTTCATGCTGTACGGCCACCTGCATGCGGTAGCCGTGCCGGGTCAGGAGCTCTTCCACGGCGACCATACATTCGATCCACTCCTGATTGGTCTGGGTGTCGAGAATGAATCCGACGACTTTGGCGCTGCCACCGGCCAACTGGCGCGCCGCGAGGTTCGGACGGTAATTCAACTGACGGGCGAGCTCCAGAATCCGCGCCTCGGTTTCGGCGGAAACGCGTACGGAACCGGCACGCGGGTTCAGCGCCTGCGACACGGTCATACGGCTGACCCCGGCCAGTTTGGCGATATCGGCAATTCGGACTTTCTGCATTTTATTTCCCTGATTTACCGTGATAATCTTTCATTACTATATAGAATACGTCAGAATGCGTGAAAAACAAATTTTTTTAGAATTATTTTTGATGTTTCTGTTAGAAAATAATTAAATTTGTCAGAATTATCCGAATCGCTGTTGATTTCTTCGGAAGCTCATTGTATAATTATGATATATCGGTAAATTAAAATCATTCTTTTACGGAAAGGAGCCAAAAATGACAGAACAATCAATGAACGGATTCACGGGGTCTCGACATGGAAATAACATTTTCACACTTATTGAATTACTGGTTGTTATTGCAATCATTGCGATATTGGCGGCGATGCTGCTGCCGGCCCTGAACACGGCCCGGGAAAAGGCGCGAAGCGCTCACTGCATCAGCAATCTCAAGCAAATCAGCCTCGGTCACAATATGTACAGCAACGACAATAACGGCTGGGTGCTGATCCACCGGAATGGCTGGGGCGAGGCAAACCACGATACCATCTGGACGATTGTCATGCTGCAGGGGAAATATGTCGAAAGAGGCGTTTTCCAGTGCCCCAGCGAGCCGGTCAGGGCCGTGGTTTATGCCAGCGATGAAGAAGGGTACGAAACCAACTGTCACAACACCTGGGGATACGGGCTGAATTACCAGACCTGCGGCAATCTGAACAATACGAGTTTGCCGAAGCGAAGCAAAATCGAGGAACTGATGCGTTACGGCGCGGGCAGCGACACGATCATTTTCGGCGACAAACCGCCGCGGACCAGGACGCCGTCCGATTCGGCCATTGTTTATACCTCACAGGCGGATGGGGTTATCATCGAAAACCCGGCCATCAGCGACCCCACGCGGGTTTATCCGGGCGGAGCCACCATCATGTACGCCTCGCCGCATATCCGCCACGGCAAAAATGCCAATTTCGCGTTCTTCGACGGCCATGCCGCAGGACTTGACCGCTACCAGATCATCGACTACAAAACCTACTGGGCGCCGCGTCAGTGGTCGGCCGCCATTCCCTTCAAACGTCCCGGGGAGAATTGGTAAGCAACATGAAAATTGTGGTCGCAAATTCGTGGGAACAGTGGAACGCCGGGCGGTGCACGCCGCACCTGATCGCCCGGCTGGTCAATCGCGTGAATTGCCATATCGGCTCGGATCACCTGATTTTTGCCGGTTCTGAGGAAGCCGCCGGGGAAATCCGGGAGGCACGCGAAGATTTCAAATCGCGCCGTTTGGCGGACCCGTTTGCCTATGCGGTTTATGAGGACGGGGAAGTATCCATCGAGTCGCTGCTGCTGGATAAATCGCTGGGACTGTGCGATTACCATATCCATACACCGCTGGCGTACTGCAATGAGAATATCGAGCCGGAGGTTATCGTGGAAATGGCGCGGCTCCTGGGGTTGCGGCAGATCGGTTTTTCCGAGCACTCCGGGCATTTGTATTTCCCGGAATCGAATTACTGGGGGAGCTGGGAGTGGTACGGGAAAGGAATGAATTCGTCCGATATTTTCGACCATACGGCCGATTACCTGAAACTGGTGATGCCGCTGCATTCGGATTACTGCCGGATCGGGCTCGAAGTGGATGTGGATGCGCAAGGCAATCTGCTGGTCAGACCGGCGCTGGGCCGTGAAATGGATTACCTGATCGGCGCCGTACACTACCTGCCGGAAGTGACAAATGGCGCAGGAGACCGGGAAATGAGCAGCAAACTGCTGTCCCTGACCGGAGCGCTGCTGGAGTCCGGCTGCCGCTATATCGCGCATCCGCTGCGGGAAATCACCTGGAACAACCGCCGCCGGATTCCGGAGAGTTTACCGCTGGAAATGGCAAAGCTATTGGCATCGTACGGAGCGGCGGCCGAGCTGAATTATCACAAAAACATACCGGATGACCGGTTTGTCCTGGCCTGCCTCGAAAACGGCGTGAAATTCCATTTTGGCGGCGACGTCCATGTCATGCACGAGCTGGGGGAATTTTATCCGCAGCTGCGGCAGTTGAAGCGCCTGGCGCCGGGGGTCGACATTCCCGATGTTCTGGCCGGGTTTCCGGAAATAAAATCAAAAGAAATAGGAATTGAAATCGATGAAGAAATATCTGTTGCTGTCAATGCTTAGTCTCATCCTGCCGCTGGCGAACGCGCTGGACACCACCGGTTGGAAACGACTGGGTAGTCTGCCCGCGAAATCACTGCTCCGGGACGGCGGATTCGAAGAAAAATCGCCGCGATGGGTCAACCTGAATAAGGGCGGCTGGAAAATTGTTGCCGGCGCAGGGCTCAACGGAACGCAGGGGCTGACCATCGAACGTGCGGAGCCGGGCTCGTATGTCATGCTGGTTCAGGAGCTCGAATTGAAGCCGGACACGGCGTATGTTTTCGGCGGCTGGGTCCGCACGGAAAATGTCACCGGCGGCGGAGCAAGCATCTGCATCGAATGGAGCAACCCCGAAACTCAAAAATGGGTCGGCGGCACCTATATCAACGACATCAACGGCAGCAATGACTGGACGGAACTGAAGGGAAAATTCACGACCAAGCGCTATCCGCATCCGCTGAAGTTCCAGATCACGTTTTATCTGCGCAAGGATTCCATCGGCAAAGCGGTTTTCGATGACATTTATGTGCGGCCGGACACGGCGGAATGGAACGTCGGCATGATTCACCCGATTCAGGAGACGGTGACCACGGTCGATACGTTTCTTGAACTGGCGAGTTTCGTCACCGGTCAATATGATTACCCCGGCGCAAAAAACGCGCAGCACAGGGTGGCAGTCAGAATCGGAGAATGGGAGGGCGATTATTCGCCGGAAAAGAACCGGGTGATCGTGAAGCACGGCGAGCTGCCGGCAGGCGGCAAACCCATGGAACTGCAGTTGCTCGACACGGCTAATAAACTGATTCTCGCCGAGAAAACGATTCCGTTGCGGGTCGTCACGCCCGCGGAGCGCGCCGGGCGCACGGTACAGGTCGACGCTCAGGGGCGGACGCTGGTCAACGGCAAGCCGTTTATGCCGGTCGGTATTTTCATGACCCGGTTGACCCGGGAACAAATCGACACGGTGGCGGAAGCGGGCTTCAACACGATTCTGCCGTATCAGAGTTTAAACCTCAGCTTTACCAAAGAGATGTCGCCGGCGCGCGTCCGCGAAGTGCTGGATTATTGCCATGAGAAAGGGTTGAAAGTGATTTTCAGCATCAAAGACGCCATGCCGGCGGGTGCCACCAATATGATTCAGAAAAGTTGGGATGGCATCACCGATCATGTCAAAATGTCGGAAGCAATCGTGAATGCATTCAAGGACCACCCGGCGCTGTTGGCCTGGTATGTCTGCGACGAAATCCAGCCGAGCTTCATCGAACCGCTGACGGAGCTGCGCCGCCGCATCAACCGTCTCGACCCGGATCATCCGACTTATGCGATTTATTATCAGTTCAATTCCTACGAGCGATATCTGGGGTGTCAGGATATTTTCGGCATCGATCCGTATCCGATCGGCAAGGTAACAGGAAATGATTTGGGTAATGTAATCGATCAGTCCGCCGGAGCGGTTCGGGTACAGCAATTGACGAGTACCGGCGGGATTGCGTTGTGGGCCGCGCCGCAGTATATGAACTGGGGTTCCTGGATGGCGGATGCCAAAAAAGACCCGAACGTTTATTACGGGAAATACCGTTTTCCGACCGCGGACGAACTGCGGGCGATGATTGCGCTGGAACTTATTTATGGCGTCAAAGGGTTTATCGGTTATTCCTACAGTTCGTTGTTTTACGGGCCGGACAAAGATCAGTTCAAGAACGCCTGGCCGGTGGTCAAAGAGGCGGTGGCGTTTCAAAACGAAATCGCTCCGTTTGCCCTGTCGGATGCAGCCGCACCGGAGGTAAAACTCACGGTCCGCACCGGTGAAGTTTTCGTCCGGGCATTTGCCTTGCCGGACGGTCAAATCCGCATATTGGCGGTGGCGAAGGGCCCCGGCGAATTCGATGCCGTGCTTGAAACCGGCGCATCACTGAAATCCCGTTACGGCCATATTCAGCCGGAAGGCAAAAGCTACCGCTTCAAAGGCCAAGGCATTTGCTTCGACATGCTGGATTAATACAAACCGCCAACCGCATTCCATAACCAGGCCAACCCGAACGCTGGCCTGGTTTTTTGTGTACCGCCCCGGGTTCCTGAAAAGCAGAAGTCTAAAGAAATATAGTTTTTTCCTGGAACAGGGTATTGACAGAACCATTCTAGTAAGGTATAATAGTAGAAGAGCAAAAAAGGAATGTATTTTTTATAATGAGCAGCAAAGGAAAAAGCATCGAACTGGCGCAAGGTTTCCGGGAGAAAATCCGTTCCGGCGAATGGGGACCGGGAACAAAATTTGACGCGATCCAGAAGCTTGCCGCCAATCATGGGACATCCGTCGCCACCATCAGCAAGGTTTTTGAAATACTGGAAAATGAAGAGCTGATCGAACGGGTCAATGGTCTGGGCGTTTATGTCAAGGAACAGGTAAAATATCGCTTTGCCGTTATTTTCGACTCACGCGCCGAACTGGGCATTTTTGCCCATAAGGCTCACTTCATGAAACACTTCATCGAAAAGTGCCGCAAAGGCAATATGAGTTATACCGTTTTTGAAAATGTCGATACCGCCGCGGACTGCCTCAAGGTTCAGAAGCAGCTGAAAACGAATATCTTCGATATCGTCATCATTGTCAGCAGACCCTTTGCCGAACACAGCGAAAAATATCTGAAAGGCATTCCGGCCCTGGCGATCGGACTGTATCCCTACAAATGGCTGAAATGCACGGTCAGTTTTACCAGTGACTGGATTCTGGACGCCGCACAGAAGCTCAGGAAGCGCGGCTGCAGCAAGATCGCCCTGCTCAATCACTCCGGGGACACCGCGAGCTGGGAAGATCCGGAAATGATAACCTTTGAGGACCAATACCGAAAGCTGATGGCGGAAGAGCCTGAAGTTTTCCAGGAAGTGCTGCACAAGAAATCCGAGGCATCCCCGCGCGGCGGCTATAATATGGCCAGCGAACTGCTCCGGGAAAATACGGACTGCGACAAGCTGGGGATCATCAGCGTGGACTCCATTTTCACCAACGGAGTCATCTCCGCGATCTTCCAGAGCCAAAACACGTTATGGAAAGATGTTTTTCTGATATCGCACGCGAATAAAGGGTCGTTTTTATCGGATTTCCCGATTCCGGTATTGACGTACGACTCGGACATCGAACTGGAGTGCGAAAAGATTTTTGAACTGGCCAAAGAGTATTTCTCCACCGGGAAACAGCCTGCAGGCATTGCCATGCTGCCTGTTACCTACCATGATCCGATAAAGAAAAAATAAATACAGAGGTAATCTCAAAGATGAAACTCCGCAAAGGTTTGGTGTGTGGTGTCCTTTTTCTCGCGGCGCTGGCTTGCTCCGCCTCGGAAATATTATTTCAAAATGGAAAAAGCGATTATCAGATTTATATCGCCCCGGATGCTGCTGTAGCGGAAAAAAAGGCGGCGGCGGAATTTCAGAAATATTGGAAGCTCGCCACCGGCACGGATATGGCCATCAGCTCCACATACACCGGAAACAAACAGATCCTCATCGGCCCCTCACAGGAAGCCCAAAGCCTGCTCCCCGGCATTGACCTGAAATCGCTGAAAACCGATGAGATCATCATGGCTCCGGCAACTGATACGCTGGTCCTGTGCGGCGACCGCCCCCGCGGCACGTTGTACGCGGTTTATGAGTTCATGAAAATGCAGATGGGGATTCGCTTCTGGACGGCGAAGGAAGAGCTGGTTCCGAGGTCGGAAACCATCGCCATGCCCGGGGAACTTGTCCGGTATGCGCCTCCCGTCACGGTCCGCCTGCCCTATGTCCGTACGTTGCTGGAAAACCCCGATTTTGCGGCGAAAGTGCATTGCTTCGGCCCGAACTATACAAATTCGCCCGAATGGGGCGGAGGTCACGAGAATCTCATCGGCCCCTGGCACACTTTTGACCGCTTCCTGCCTGCTTCACAATACCTGGAATCCAATCCGGAATATTTCAGTTTGCGTAACGGGAAACGCGTGGGCGGACAGTTTCAAGGTCAGCTCTGTTTGAGCAACCCGGCGCTTAAGCAAAAATTCCTGGAGATCGTCCGGGAAGAACTCCGAAAAAATCCGGACGCCAAGGTCATATCGGTCACCCAGAACGACAATGATAACTACTGCCAATGCCCGGAATGCGCGAAAATCGACAAAGCGGGAAAATCCCCCTCGGCCTCCATCATTGCATTTGTCAATTTCATTGCCGGACATGTGGAAAAAGAGTTTCCCGGCGTTGAGGTGCAAACCTTTGCTTATCAGTACTCCCGGACCCCGCCGGTCGGCATCGTGCCCCGAAAAAACGTCAGCATCCTTTTGTGCGCGATCGAAGCGGATTTCTCAAAAGAACTCCAGACGGCGGGCAATCCGGAAAACGCCGCTTTTATGAAGGACCTGGAAGCCTGGCGAAATATGGGCGTCCGGCTTGCCATCTGGTACTATGTCTCCAACTTTAATAATTTCCTGCTGCCGCATCCGGACCTGGACGCCCTGAAAAAAGATGTGGCGTTTCTGGGTAGCCTGGCTCCCTCGATGCTGATGCTCGAGTGCGACGCCGCCAACGTCAATCCGATCGACGATCTTCTGCCGCTCAAAGTATGGATCAGCACCGAACTGCTCTGGAACCCGTCACTCGACCCGGAGGAGCTGGAAGATGAATTCGTAAACGGTTATTATGGGAAAGCCGCGCCATTCGTCAAGAAATACCTGGACGTCCGCCGCGCAGATGCGCTCAAAAACACCGAAACCGTGGGCTGTTTTGAATATACCGCTCCATGGGTCTCAGCGAACCTGCTCTTCAACTGCCTTCAACTGCTGAATGACGCGCAGAAAGCCGCCGCCGATGACCCGGTGCTGGCGGAGCGGGTTTCGATATTGGCCAAGCCGTTCGAATACCTCTTGATCTCCGACTATGTCCGCTGGAAAAAGGAGAAAGGCTGTCCTCCGTATGCGGAAGTGGTGAAACTGGCCAAAGAGTATCTCGATTTCCTCACCCGCTGCCAGGTGACGCATGTCACCTCAACGGATGACATCGGCGCAACCCGCCGGCAGTTTGAGCGGTTCATCAATTACCCGCCGGAAGAGATGAAGTCGCATCCTTTCCTTGCCAGATTCAAGGGCAGGAAGATGCTGATCATGGAAGAAGACACGTTCGTCATCCACGGCGACACCCATGCCCAGATCGTACGGGATGAAAAGGCCAGAAACGGCTGGGCGATCATGCTGAACCACATCGGCCCCTCATGGGCGGCGCAGCTTCCGGTACGCCCGGAATTCAACCTCAAAAAGTCGTATGAGATTTATGCGGCCTGCCGCCTGGACAAAGCGGCGAAAGCCGGGCTGTTTCAATTCGGCGGGTATGATCTGGTCAAGAGGGAACTTTACATCAGCGTTCACCCGGATGCCGATACGCTGGTCACCGACCGTTATGTCTATATACCGCTTGGCACGCACAGCCTCCGGGGAAAGAGTTATCTGTTCCTGGATGCCAAGACAAATCCGGAAATTCAGCGCAGTTATGTCGACCATTTGGTTTTCGTAGAAAAATAAGCTCTACCGAAGAGTTCAAATCCAACAGAATAAAATATCAAACGGAAAGAAAAGGAGTTTGCCATGAAAAAAAGTTTTTCATCAGATGAAATCCGGGAACGTGAGATGAATCAGAAGTATCAACAGAAAATGACGAGATTTACGCTCATCGAACTTCTAGTCGTGATCGCAATCATTGCCATTCTCGCGGCAATGCTCCTGCCGGCGCTGAACAAGGCCCGGGATAAAGCCAGATCCGCCAGCTGCATGAATAATTTGAAACAGCTCGGACAGTCCTTTCTGATGTATGCCGTCGACTCGAACGATTACATTCTGGCCAACATCAGCAATAACCGTTCTTACTATGGAATCAATATCGCGTACGGAAACTCTTATCTGAAAGATCTGGCTAACGATGGAAAAAGCGCCGTCATCCGCTGTCCCTCCGTGCCGGTAGTCACCCCCGATGACCCCAATGAATGCTACGGAATGGCCTGGGAGACACCCAACGTCCCGGCGGATACCGCCACGTATGATTGGGACAATGCCGTCACATTCATCAAAATCAACCGCGCGAAAAATACGTCCGGCTGGGGATTGCTTTTCGACAGTTATTATGCTGCCGTCGGAACCCAGGTTCCTTATATTGAACCCCGGCATGCAAACTTCGCCACTTACAGCAGGCGCCATGCCGGTTTCTGCAACGGCTTTTTCATGGACGGCCATGCAGGGGCGCTGAACAAACAGGGGCTGATCGATCTCTCCCTCGTCGCCGCCTGGCCCGATTCAGATATTTATTCTTATGACGAAAAGAACGCGCAGGAGAAGCTCCGCTGATGATGACGATGATTTCTTTGGATATCCGCAGTTTCGGTGCAAGTGAGGAATGCGGCGACAATGCACCGTTCATTCAGAAGGCGATCGATTCCGCTGCCAAATCCGGCGGCGGACAGGTTATCGTGCCGCCCGGCATATTCCGTTCCGAAATGCTCGAGCTGCGCGACCATGTGGAGCTGCATCTCAGCCCCGGCGCTTGCCTGAAAAGTGTGCTCAAGGCGATACCCGACCCCTTGTCGAAAGCAGCGGAGCCGACAAGCAACAACCGCCGCTTCCTGATCGGCGGTATCGGGGTGAAACATGCCGCCATTACCGGGAGCGGTGTGATTGACGGCAGCGGCAGCGATTTCTGGGATATTGACCCTGAAAAAGAATATCCGCTGTTCGGACAGCGCTACTGGCCGAAGTTTCACCGCCCCAAAGGGTTGATTCATTTCCGGAACTCGAAGCACATTGAACTGCGTGATTTCACCTTGCAAAACGCGCCCTGCTACGCTATCTGGTTCCTGGGCTGCGATGAATGCTCCTTCACGCACCTGAAAATCGAAGCGCCCATGGAGAGCCCCAACACGGACGGAATCGACCTGGACTGCTGCTCCCATATCGATGTCTCCCACTGCGATATCAGCACCGGAGACGACGCAATAGCGATCAAAAGCGATATCGACGAACTCGGCTACAACAAGATCAGCGAAAAGATCACCGTTTCCAACTGCCGGCTGCGGACCAGCTCGTGCGGCATCCGTGTCGGTTATGAAGGCGACGGAGAGCTGCGGAACTGCGTTTTCAGTTCCAACATCATTTATCAGTCGATGATCGGGATTTCCATCATGTCCGTGCTGGACCCCGAAAATCCGAGGGGCATACTGATCAAACACGGAGCCTGGATTCATGACATCGTTTTTTCCGACATGACCATCGATGCGGAGCAGACGTTCAATCTGCAGCACCTGAAAATGGCCGGAGACACTCTTCACGGAAGAATCAGCCGGATTCACTTCAAGAACCTGCGCGCCGCGGCCCGGCGGGGCAGTTACATCGGCGGCCTGCAGGACCGCAAGATCGAAGATTTGGAATTCAGCAATATCGACATGACCCTGTCCGGCCACATGGGCGGCGATTTCTGCGAAAACATCCCCGAGCCGTATCCGGTCTGGAACGATCTGGCCTATTCCGGAATTCCATGGGGATTTTACTTCCGGCATGTTGAAAATCTTGTCATCAAAGATTCTAGTATCCACTGTAAGCAGGCGGACGGTCACTGGCAGGATCATTTTTTCCGGAGTGACAATGTCTCCGGCCAATCCATTTCCAATGTTTCCTACAACAAAGGCAGGTTATGAATATGTCCATCGCGGGATCATCGAGAATCTGGGCGCGCGATCAGGAAGAGGCGCCGGATTTATATTTATGTTTTCGAAAAAAATTTCAGCTGAAAAAAACGACCTCGCCGGTGACGGCATGGATCGCAGCAGAAACGGATTTCGTCCTGTATGTGAACCGGACCCGCGTACCGGTCACGCAGTTCCCCGACTTTGAATGGGAAAAGACGTTTTCGGAATTGGATCTGTCGCCGTATCTTCAGGAAGGCGAAAACACCATTGCGATTCTCGTCTGGCGCCTCGGCATGGGCAATGCGACACACCGGCTCTGCCCGGGCGGCCTCCGTTTCGCCCTGGACAACGTCCTGATTTCGGATAAAAGCTGGAAGGTCCGCAAGGCCAAAGATTACAGCAGCGGCAAGTGCCGTTTTTCGAGTATTCCGGTCGGGTACCGGTTTGAATTCGATGCGGCAATGCAGGAAAACTGGATGGCTCCGGATTACGATGATTCCGGCTGGGAGCACGCCGTTGAGCTGCCGTTACCGGCTGCGGACGGCAGCTGGGCCAAAGTGAAAAAACGGCCGCTTCCGCCGTTGCAGGAAACACCGCCGCAGGAAGTTTCTTTGATCTGGCAGGGCGAAGTGCTGTTCCACGCTCAAGCTGAAAACCGGGAACCCTTTCTGCGCTGTCTGCTCCATGAACAGGCTTTTGCGGACTGGAAAACCGGGTGGAACGGGGTCAGCAATGAGAATTCCGGCTCCATCTATCCCGTGCCCCTGCGTCCCGGCGGGAATGGCATCCGCCTGAATCCGCCGAAGCAAGGCATAGACGGTATTTCCGTCATCGTGGACATGGGCCGCGAAATCACCGGTTTCCTCGAAGTTGAGCTGGAGTGCGAAGGCGAACAGGATGCCGTAGACCTCGAGGTCCACCATGGCGAACATCTGGATGACGGCCGGGTCCGGTCGAAGGTATTGTGCGCGGATTTTTCCGATACGATCCTGCGCGGAAACGGGAAGCTCAAATTCTGCCATCCCCTGCGCCGCATCGCGGGAAGATACCTCCAGCTTTTCTTTACCGGAAAAAATACGGAATGCATCCGCCTGATTTATGCCGGGGTTCGCGAGACCGCCCCGGTCCTGCCGGAAGTATCCGCGTTTTCCGCCTCGGACACACTTTATGAAGAATTGAGGGACTCCGCCGTACGCACGCTGAAAAACTGCATGCATGACCATTATGAAGATTGCCCGTGGCGCGAACAGTCCCTTTATGCCTATGATTCCCGCAACCAGATGCTCTATGGCTATTATCTCTGGGGCAATTACGATTTTGCGGAAGCGTCTCTGGATTTGCTGGGTGAAAACTATTTTGCCGGGACCGGTTATCTTGCGTTGTGCGCGCCGTCGCAGGATGAAATAACGATTCCGGTCTATACATTTGCCTGGATCTGTGCGGTTTATGAATTCGTCCTGCACAGCGGACGCATCGAGTATATCCGGAAACAGTTGTCCCGGATCAACACGATCCTGAATGAAGCGTTGAAGCGGAAATCTCCGGAGTATGCCGACCTGTATTCCCCCGGAAAACCGGAAGATCTCTGGAGCCCTGATGCAGCGAAGGGCAGCGTCTGGAATTTTTACGAATGGACGGGCGATCTTTCCAGCAGCAAGGTTTTTCCGCAGGCGCTTTATCAGATTTACCTGGCGGAAGCCCTGGTGTGCGGCAGCAAACTCAACCGTTACCTCGGCAACGAAGAACAGGCCAATGCGTATGAGGCCGCGGCCAGTGCCCTGAGCGAAGCGATCGACCGGATTTTCTGGCTGGAAAAACACGGCTGCTACGGCCAGTTCACACCCGAAGCCGCTCCCGGACAGAAACCATACGAGCATGTGCAAGTGGCAATGCTTCAGGCGGATATGATTCCGGAAAAGCGGAAAGAACAGGTTCTGCAAAATATTCTCCAGCGCCAAACCCAGGCCTGTACTTACAGTTCCATGATGTATTTCGTCCGGGGGTTGATGAATGGCGATGAGCAGAGCCGTCTTTTTATGGTTTCCCGTCTCCGGGAAGCGTTTCTCCCCATGCTGAAATCAGGTTTCGACAATCTGTGGGAACTGCCGGACCCCAAAGCTTTATACGGTTATAGTTTGTGCCACGGCTGGTCCGCCATTCCCGCTTATTTCGCCAACAGCATTGTCCTCGGAGTAACGCCTTTAAGTCCCGGCTTCAAAACGTTCCGGGTCGCGCCCTTCGCCGGAAACCTGACCCATGCCTCCGGCAGCGTGCCAACGCCTTACGGAAAAATCCACATCAGCTGGACGCGTTCAGCGGACCGGAAAATGCATATAGAAGTCGATGCTCCAAAGGGAACAGAACCCCAGATAGCGTATAATTAAGGACCAGACAGAATGAAAGAAAAAGCGATGCCTTTCCCGCTGGGAAAGATGGATGATTTTCAAATTTACCTGCCGCCGGAGGACCTCGATGAGAAATCGTCCATGCTTCAGGTGAATCACTTCAACGACGCCAACCGGGCATTTGCGGAAAATTTCAGCTTGCCCGAAAAGACGTCGCGCCTCTCCACCAGCTTCGTCTATGCCCACCCTGCGGATTATCGCGGCAAGCCTATGCTCCACGCCGGTGTTTCCGAGTGGCAAACGGCGCTGCGCCGGCTCAAGTCCATGCATATCGACTCGGTCATATTTCAGTCCGCTTTGTGGCGCGAAATCAATGAGTGCTTCTATCGTTCGGAAGCCTATTCTTTCATGAAACAATACCCTGTGGTCGAAAACCTTCTCGCGGCTGCCGAACTGGAAGGAATCCAAGTCTATCTCGGTGGTTACGGCTCGGTGGCAGGCTGGGCGAAGCATTTTTCCGAAGAAGATCTGCAACAAGAACTTGCCGAGCACCGCCGCTGTCTGGGAGAACTGAAAAACTTTTCGTCCATCGCCGGGTTTTATTTCCCGTGCGAGACCTCTTATGTTGATCAGCGCCTTCCGGAGAAAGAGCGCCGCATGCGGACCCTCTACCGGAATTTCGCCGACATGGTAAAAAGCTTCACCACGGATTTGAAAATCATCATTTCCCCCGCCACCATGCACCGCCCGGACCGCAATCCCGAATTCATCGAATTCTGGAACGCGATTCTCGCGGATACCGGGATCGATATTCTCATGCCGCAGGACTGCATCGGCAACTGCTGCTCCTGCCTCGAAGAAATTCCGGCCCAGTGGCAGGCATGGAAAGAGGTCGCAGCAAACAATAAAATGAAACTCTGGTCGCATACAGAACTTTTTGAGCGCAGAAGTTTCTATGATACCGTCAATCTCTATCCGGCGGCCCCGCGCCGTGTCGCGGTTCAGCTGGCCTTGGCCGCGCCATTCGTCGAGCGCCACAGCTGCTGGGAAGCCCTCTATTTTGCCTCCGCGGAAGCCGGCCCGGAAGGCACATCGCTGCAGAATTACCTGCAAAGCGGAAAGCTCACCGACTGATACCCGTACAGGCTTCAATCGAAAAGTTTGTATGTCCGGTACCTGCCGGGAGCGGCGGGTACTTCGCCGCTGGCCAGGTACATGGCGTTGTTCCGGTAATCGAAAATCACGCTGTAGATGTTGCAGCCGAGCATGATTTTCGGGTTACGGAGCAGCGCGATGAGATCCTCGCGGTTCTGCGGCGCGGCGGCGCGGACCAATTCATGCATCGGGTTGGCGTGCCGGGCGCCGTTGCGGGTGTTATTGTCGGCGGTCAGATACGGTCCGTCCGGCAGAAGCTCGGCGGTGCCGCGGCCGATATCACGCTCGAATACCGCCATTTTGCCGCTTTTCGCATCGCTCAGGCCGATGCAGAAAGGCATGCCGGACGGCATGTTGAGAAGCTTCTCCCGCGCAGACTCGAAATCGGCGCAAGTCTCCGCGATTTCCCGCATGGCGATGAATACCGGCATCCGGCTCTGCTCCTTCTCACCCAGCCCGATCTGGTTGAACGATAACGCGACTCCGTGCTCATTGATGATATCCAGCACCCCGATCATGCCGGGAAAGCCGAGGTGCACCGTCCGGTACGCTCCGGGCTTGCCGGAACTCCGGAATACCGTCACCAGATAATTGCCGACGCCGTTCAGATTATCCCAATCCAGGTTATGGGAATGCAGCAATTCACCGTTCAGGTTCATGTGGATCTGGCGGCAGCCGGAGGCATTCAGCCCCAGGTCGAGAAAACTGTTTCCGAGCTTCAGTATGCCATCCTCCACCCCGGCGGCTTCCGCCATGCCCCCGATCTCCTCGCCCCACTCCGGTGAAATTTCGCTGAACAATTTCTCGGCCTGTTTCAGATACAGCTGCAAATTTTCATCGGGAGCAAAATGGCGGATGTATATTTTGTCGAGCAGCTTGATCGACCATTTCAATTTTTTGCCTTGAATAACTCCGCGCTGCCGGGCGTCGCCCGTCATCACGATAATGGTCGGCGCCGGTGCCGGAATGACCTTCATGGCATAGTGCCGGAATGTCTCGGCCCCGCCCGGAATCAGGCAGATCACCGCCAGCAGAATCAGAATCGCCAGCGATATCCCCATCCGTATCCGGGCAAAACGCCCGTCGCCGGGACGCAAAGATAAAAACTTTTTCATAAGCTACTCAAACAATCCTTACGGTTTGAGAACAACTATAACATTCAGCGCCGTCTTTGCAATCCGGGAAACGCTTCAAAATCAACAAAATCATTTCGCCAATTGGAGGATTTTGCGGTAAGCGCCGATTTCGCCGTCGATCATGGTCCGGACCTGGCGGATTTTCCACTCGATATGCCAGCGGTCGGTGACGTATTCCATGGAAGGCTCCCAGCCGAGACGCGAGTCCTTTTCAACCGCCGGAATCGCGGATTCTGCGTTGGCGATTTCCTGCTTGGCGAGGGACTCGATTTCGTCGAGGAGCTTCGAGGCCTCGGCGCTGCTTGAAGCGTTGACCAGAGCGGTGTTCAGCAGCCACCATTGCTTGACGTGAATGCCGGTGATCAGCGATGCCAGGATGAATTTGCCAAGATTCAGCTCGTACTCGCCATTGGGACGCTTGCGGGCGGGCATCAGCGGCACGGCCCGCTCCATCAGCTCGACACCTTCCTGCCAGAGGGCGCGGCTCTTTTCGAGGGAGCGCAACTCGACCGGATAGCGGAGCTTGCCGGGGGCCTGATTGATGTTTTCGTACGGCTGGTAGAATGTTTTGATGATATGATGTCCGAAATGTGCAAAGGGCGCGGTGGGGAACTGAATTTCCTTGTTGCCTAAAGTCCGCGTGATGTTCGGGTGGAAAATCAGCGGATAGGAGGGGCCGACGCGGAACGGACCGTATTGATCTTCATTGGTCGGGGTGAAATAACCGATCGACTCGCTCCATTTGTCCCACGCCTGAAGCATCAGCGGAGCCGCTTCCGGACCGAAGTCGCGAACGGCGAATTTCCGCAGGAGTTTATCCATATCCGGCTGCGGACTCCAGAAGTTCCAGCGCGCCAGATCGGTGATGACCGAGGGCCACCAGCCATAATGATGGTTGTCATAATAACGGCTGACGCCCCAGTCGACGCGCGCCTGGTCCAGCAACCGGAATTTCCGGATCCACTGCTGCGGGGTCGGCACGTACGGAATACAGCCGATGTCCCAGGTCATACCGGCGGTGTTTGCGGTGGCCAGGAGCGGAATGCCGCGGGCGTGGGCGCTGGCCGATTCGCTGGTGAAGTAGTAACCGGGTTCGGCAGTGGAAATGGTATAATCCATGATGGCGCACTGGAGCCCCTCGCGGTCGATTTCCTTGAACATCTCAAACGTCGCCTGCAGAACGACGCCCTCGGGGAAATTATCGAGAAATTTCTGACGATGCTCCAGCGGGGCCCAGCCCCAGTTGTAGGTATTGAAAACGATCAGGGCGTCCGGCTTGGCCTTGCGGACGGCGTCGCGCACCATGGTCAGCCATTTGGGGTAATCGGAGCACGGCCACCAGCCGGGGCTGGGTTTGGGGTCCGGGATACCGTCCTTGACGCTCTCGCGCCAGCTTTTGCCGGTGGTGGCGGGGTCCTTGCTGGGGAACTCGGCGGATTCACCGACCAGCATGACGCCGCGAGCCTTGGGGTAATAATTGAACAGCTTTGTATAGACGTTTTCGAAAAATTCCTGTGCATCCGCGTCGTCCGGGTGCTTGTAGCCGGGCAGATAACCGTAAAGCATGGTATCCAGCCCGAACGATTCGGCGCGGTTGATCACGTCGCTGATATCCAGATAACCGACATGCGTCTTATCGATGCCGGCCGTGAAAATGACGACGGTGTCAAAACCGGCGTGGGCGATGGCATTCAAATGATCATCGGGGAAAGCATCCATGCCCCAACCGGAGTGCACCATACGCGGCGTAACGAGGCGCTCCTTGATCACCCGGCCCGGCTCGACAAACGGCGCTTCCCGGAGGTTCAGCAGATCCTCCAGATAAATGCAGCCGAAAATGACGCCGCGCGAATCCTTGCCGGCCACAGTGATCCGCCCGGACTCAACGGTGAGCTCGAAACTGCCGGGCTTTTCCAGGCCGGGGTTCAGGGTCAGGACAATGCCGCTGTTGCCACCGGGCTGCAGCCGGAGGGGCATTCCCATGCTGACGAGGAAATAGTCCTGTAAGTCTTTGGCGGCCTGCCGGATCAACGCATCCGCGTCTGTCGCGAAAGAGATATCCCACGCGGCGTCGATGACGACCTCGCCGGGTTGCGGTTGAGCGGTCAAATCGCGGCGTCCGGTCTTGTGAACGGTACTGATTCTCTGGCGGAATTCATAATTTTTCTCTGTCTTCATGTTGCCCCCGGCAATATTGTTTTTAAGATACATCTATCGTCTTGACTGTTTCGCCTTCCATGAGGTAAGGACGCAGCTTGGAGTAGAGATTCTCCGAAGTATTTTTGTTCAGCACCAGCTCGAGCAACCGCTGGACGGCGACCTTGCCCAATTCCTCCTTGTACTCCATGATACTGGTGATCTGAGGTTGGAAATATGTATGGATCGGGTCGGAAAAACTGTAACCGGCCAGGGAAATATCCTCCGGCACCCGGATGCCCTGCTTCTGCAGGATCGAGAACAGCTGAGCCGCCCAGTCATCGCTGAAGCAGAAGATCGCGGTATAGTCCCTGGCGGACTCCCAAACCTGCTGTTCCTTCAGGATGGGAACCTCATAACCACGAGCCCGGAAAAAGTCCCGCAGGCCGATATAGCGTTCATCGAAGCGCGTGTTCAAATCCTTGGATATTGTGCCGTAATAAGCGACTTTGCGATGGCCGGAGTTCCACAATTTCTCCGCAATCAGCTCCGCGCCGATGATGTGATCGGTGAATACCCCGGGGGTGTCCGGCACCGGGTGCAGGATACTGACCAGCGGTTTGTAGCGAAGCTGTTTGGCGTCATGGATGATTTCCGGCAAATTGCCGTTCATCACCGGAGCGTAAATATAACCATCCACACCGATTTGCGCCATAAAGTCGAACGCTTCATTTTCCTTGTCCGGCAGCCGGTGCGACTCCGCCAGTACCATATGAAAACCGCTCGCCGCCAGTTCACGGCTGATACCGGCTAGGATCTGCGCGGTAAAACTGCTGTCGATGTGATAAACGATAACTCCGATCAGAAATGTTTTCTTGGCCCGCATGGCCCGGGCGTGAAAATTGGGCTGGTAATTGTATTCGGAGGCGATATTCAATATTTTGGCGCGGGTTTCCCCGGCAATCTTGAATTGTTCCCCTTTGCCATTCAGCACAAAAGAAACCGTGGTCGGCGAAACACCAACCATTTCGGCAATGCGTTTAATGGACAATTCATTTTTCTTCTTCATCGGACCAACGCTTCAATCAAGTTATTACAGCCTCGAATATACCATGGTGCGATGAACTTTGCAAGTATTTTTATGAGACGGATGGGACAAATGAGACCATAAAAATACTTGCGAATTTCTCGTAGCCGCCATCTTGACAAAATTAAAAAAATCATTATAATATATATAAGCAACTAAATGCATTTAGTAAAATAGGAATACCGCAATGCGTTTTTATCTGGACGGCAACGACTGGGAAGCCGATTATTTTATTGCCAGCGCCGAGGAAACAGCCTGGCGCGGCAATAACCGTAATATCAACAATATGCTTCTGGATTCGGCGTTTTCTGCCGGATTTTATTGTCCGGGAAGCAATTACCGCCCGTCCTTCCGGGGCTCCGTGCCAGGGTGTGACCGGACGATGCTGACGGAGAACGGGGTCATAGACGATCCTTATTATGGCCGCAACATGGATCATTCGCGCTGGTCGGAGCGTTTCAGCTGGGCATTTCGCAAGCGTTTCACGCTGCCGGAGGATATGCGCGACTGGAAACGCATCCGGCTGGTCTTCAAGGGAATTGATTACCATGCGCATTTTTTCCTGAACGGGGTACCGCTCGGAACACATCTGGGGATGTTTATCCCCGCGGAATTCGATGTCAGTTCCCTGCTGGATCGCAGCGGGGAAAATCTGCTGGCGGTGATTTTCGAGCCGGTGCCGCAGGCGTCGCCGAACCACCGGATGCCCGACGAATACCCGCAGCCTGCTGAATTTGCCGAATATCACCGTTCACAGATGAGTTACGGGTGGGATTGGATGCGCGGCATGGTGGCCGCCGGCCTCTGGGACAGTGTTTATCTCAGCGGCAGCAACCGTGTTCGAATCCGGGATTGTTTTTTCCGCTCCGAAGGCAGCCGCGTCCGCCTGGAAATCGATCTTGAAACGACCGAGGCGGTGGCGGCTCCCCTGCATATCCGTTTGAGTCCGGTTAATTTCGCCGGTGCTTCGACTTCGCATGTCGAGCAGCTTCAGCTTCCCTTCGGCAGTTGCCGTATAACGACGGAGTTCGAGTCGGCGGACGTCCGCCGCTGGTATCCGGCGGGTTACGGGGAACAACCTTTGTACTGCCTGGAACTGGAGATTGACGGCGTCACGGAAAAGCTGCAGGTGGCTTTCCGCTCTATTGCCATGCAGCGGAACCCGGATTCCCCCGAGGGGGCCTATAATCAGACATTCCTGATCAACGGCAAGGCGGTTTTTGCGCGCGGCCTGAACTGGGTTCCGGCTGATTTGATGCACTGCCGGAGCCAGGAAAAAGAGTATGACCGCCTGGTGCGCCTGGCCGCAGAGGCAGGATTCAATCTGTTCCGGGTCTGGGGCGGCGGGATTGTCGAAAAAGACGCTTTTTACGCGGCCTGCGACCGTTACGGCATCATGGTCTGGCAGGAGTTCATGCACGCGTGCAGTTCATACCGCAAGGACCCCGAATACCTGGCGTTCAAAAAGCGCGAGGGCGAGGCCATCTTGCGCAAAATCCGCAACCACGTATCACTCTCACTGATCTGCGGCGGCAACGAGGTCGATTATTATGGTGAAACGCCTGGCAGCCCGCTTTATCAACAGTATCGCCAACTGGTGGAAACCCTGACGCCGGACCTCGATTTCCACACCTCGTCGCCCGACCAGTCCCGGCCCGGCGAATGTCACCATGGGCCATGGAACTTTATCGACCACTCGGTAATCAACGCACATCATCGACTGGTCGCCAGTGAAGTCGGCTGCAACGGCCTGCCGGAGGAGGAATCGCTTCGCCGTTTCATCCCGGACAAGGATAGTTTCCCGCACGGCCCGAGCTGGAGTTACCACTTCCTGGCCATGAGCGGCAAACTGGATATGAAAAAGCAGTTCTGTCTGTTCAATGCCGGGACCGTCTGGGAGCACAGTCAGGCCTCGATGCAGCTCCAGGGAGACACCTTGTCGTACATGATGAGCCATTACCGGCGGAAATTCCCGGAGTCCAGCGGCTGCTTCATCTGGCAATACAACGAACCGTGGCCGACCTGCTCCGTAAGCATCGTCGACTACTATACGCTGCCCAAAATGGCCTACTACCGCTGTGCCAGGGCCAATGCGCCGCTGACGTTGTCGCTGCGCGACGATTCACTTTGCTGCGCCGGCAACACATTTCAGGCTTCCTTGTGGGTGGTGAACGATGGCGATGCGGCGGAACTGACGGTCAAATTCGACTTGATTGACCCGGCCGGGCATGAGTATGCACGGGTCCGCGAGACGCGGAACTTCGCGACCAGAACAACGAAGGTAACCAATATACAAGCCGCCTGGACGAAACCGCCCGCCGGTGGATTGCTGCTTGCGCGCTTGCAGCTGTGCGGCCCGGAAGGCCATACCCTGTTTGAAGACGAACGCCTCTATGGCGCGCCGGATTTCAAAAGCGCCTTTGAACTGCCGGAAACCGAATTGACGATAAGTGCGGAATTCACGCCCGCTCCGGATCGCGAAAGCTGCGGACTGATCCGCCTGCACAATCCGGGCACGACCGCGGCGCTCAATGTCCGGTTGGATTTCCCCGACCTGCCCCACGGGGAGGTCTACTGGCTGGATAATTACGTTTCGCTCGCGCCCGGTACGACCCGGACGGTAAAAGTCAAACTCACTTCCGAAGCCGGCCGTCCCGAAACGGTCCGGATTCGCGGCTGGAATGTCGCCGCCCGGTGTGTGCCGGTGCTCCGCAAGAAAAGCCGGCGGCGGATTCGCGCGATACAGCCGGCGGATTTTGAAGTAAAAATAAAAATCAGCCATTGACATATTGAGATTCTCATGTATAATAATGCTAGGTTAAGCGCTTCGCTAAAAATAAATGAGCAAGGAAGAACAAGCGAAATGGTGACTCTGAACGACGTGGCCAAACATGCGGGGGTCTCGATCAGTACGGCTTCATATGTCATAAACCGGACGAAGCTGCACAAGGTCGGAGCGGCGACCCAAGCCAGGATTATTTCCGCAGCCAAGGAACTGAATTACCGGCCCAGTATCGCGGGGCGGGCCCTGGCGCAGGGAAAAACATTTATCATCGGCGCGGTGTTTCCGGCCATCAGCCAGTCGTTTATCCCGGATATCCTGCAGGGGTTGGAGGAGGTTTTGAACAAGGATTCCTACAGTTTGCTGCTGTGTGTATACAGCAGCGATGAGGAAATGCGTGAGAAATGCCAGGTGCTGCTGAATAAAAAAGTGGACGGCATGATCATTTTCCCTGCGACCAACAATCCTTTCACGGAATTACTGATCCAGGTGAATAAAGAGATGCCGGTCGTTTGCCTGGCGAAGATGAGCGGCTCCAATGAGATTCCCTTCGTTTGCGTGGACGGCAGCATGGTCAATTATCTGGCGGTCAACTATCTGCTTGAATGCGGACACCGCCGGATCGGGATTCAGTGCGGGAACGACAAGAACCGCATGTTCGGGACGGAAACCGCCCTGGCCGGGAAGACCGGAGTCAAGTTGATGGTATTGCACAATGAGAAAACGACCGGGCGGGAAATACTCGAATGGGGGTTGTCGCAGCCCGAACCGCCCACCGCGTACCTGGTTTACAGCGACATGCTGGCGTCCGACCTGATGGCGGCCGCCTGGGACATGGGGGTAAAAGTACCCGACGAGATTTCCATTATCGGCGTCGACGGGGAAGACTACGGCAAGCGCCTGCGGCCGCAGCTGACAACCGTGGGGCAGCCGCGTTACGAGCAGGGTTATGAGGCCGGCAAACTCCTGTTGCAACGCATTGGCGGAGAAGAAGCGGGCAATATTATCCTGCGGCCGGATTTGATTAAACGTGCAAGCGTGAAAACACTTACAACATAAAGGAAAAGAAAGATGAAAAAACGTTCGGAATTCACACTTATTGAGCTTCTCGTCGTAATCGCGATCATTGCCATACTGGCGGCCATGCTGCTGCCGGCGTTGAACCGGGCCAGGGAAAGCGCCAGAATGTCCTCATGCCTCAGCAATCTGAAGCAGCTCGGGCTGGGCGTGGCTCTTTATGCGGATGACAACGGCGGCTTCGCCCCCGGCGGTTATCCGAACAGTTGCTACATGCTGGGCAATGACGTCGGCAGCAATCCGAAATACGGTATCGGCAAGCTTTATCCGAATTATATTCAGGCCCCAAAAGTGTTCTACTGCCCAAGCGATATCAATCCGAATATCACGGTCAACTGGTTTGTCCTCCCGGACGGGACGAAAAATAACAACCAATGCTATAGCAGCTATTATAATTTCTTCCCGGCCTGGGTCTGGAACGTGGAATATTTCCTCAATTTGTCCGGTCCTTATCCGGTGGTCAACAACGGCAGCGCCGATGTCGCGCAGGCCACTTCGGCAGGAAATCAACCGCTGCTCGCCGAGCATTATTACACCGACAGTGCTACTGTTCAAAAAGACCCCGCGCACGGCCAGACCCGTTACAACGTACTGTATGCGGACGGTCATGCCATCACTTACAACGACGCGGAAAAGAAACTTTACCGCAATAATATTGACGGAACAAATTACAAAATTGCGTTCATGGACGGCTGGAAGCTTTTCATCGAGAACAAATAATATAAGGACAGCCCGTGAAAAAGCTCTTCCTCCTCCTATGTACAATTATTTCGCTGGCCGCTGCCGCCGGGAACTACACGACGACTTCGAGCAACAATAAGCTGCTCCCGAGCCTGGAAAAGGCCGGCCCGCTGCACAGGGTCACACCGCTGGACGGGGCCGATTACCAGGGTATTGTCATCCACAAAATCGCCGACCTGAAAAACTCGACCGGCGACAACAAAATCAGATTCCAGTTCAAGGCCACCGGCAGGAGATTTGACTTCCTCATCCGCCTCAACCTCCTGCAAGGCGGTTACCTGTACCGTTCATTTGCTAGCAGAGCCGCGGATGAATTGGATGAAATCGTACTGGACCTCGACCGGAAAAACTGGATATGGGACAAGCCGGAAAGGGAATTCGGGCTGATCTCATCGGTGGCGATTTATGCGAAGGAATTCAAAAAGCCGTACAGCATGGAGATCGGTGAATTGCAGTTCGAACTGCCGCCGGGAAACCGGGTCATTGACGGGCGGCCTGCCGCCGATGCGCCGGTATTCACTGCGGACGCCCTCCCCGCGGACTGGCCGGGAATCGGCGGTCCCTGGAAGCGCGGCGGTCCGGAGCTGATCAACGGCCGGATCGATATCGAGGCATCCTGGAGCGAACTGGAAAATAAATACGCCGGAGTCGAGTGCCGCTTCCGCCAGACCGGCAACAATCCGTACAGTTCCTATTGGGTCTATTTCCGGCCGATGCTCCGTCAGATCAGCATCGAAAAAATGGTCAACAATCAACTGGATGCGGAATTTAAAAAACAGATTTATTATCTCGCCGCGCCGCCCGTGTGGAAGGCCGGGCAGACTTATAAACTGCAGGTGGAATTTACCGGCAATATATTCAAGGTATGGCTCGACGGCGTGCTGTGCCTGTATGCGACTGACGATAACCAGCCGTTCGACCGCGGCGACAATGCGGTTTCGCTCTCCAGCGCCGGCAAAATACACAAGCTGGTCATCCATCAATACGACCGGACCGAAGCCGTGGAAACGGCCTCCATCCGCTACCTGACGCCGCCGGAACGCGGAGCGGTCAATTCCGGCTCCGGACAGGCGTATTGGGGCATCAAAGCCGAGGGGGAACCCGGCATTGTTTTCGACCTCGGCAAACGGTATCACATTCAGGAAATCCGGATCGGCTCGGATGCGATTCCAACCCAGAATTTCAGCTCGGCGATTGTATCCGTCAGCAACAATGGCAAGGACTGGCAGACGGTTTCGGCCATTATCAACGACAAGGCGGAACGGACCCGCCTGAAATACGAACTCAGCGGCAAAGTGGATGCCGCAGGCCAATATTTCCGCCTGGTCTTTAAGCGCTCAAAAATCGACAATGCCGTGGAAATCAGCGACATCCGGTTTTTCGGCAATGATTCCCTGGCATCCCTGCAGGCCGCGGGGCAAACGAAACAACAACTCCGGCGTCCCGCCGAGCTGCCGGCCCTCTCGTTTACGGCGGACGACCGGAAAAACTGTTATCTGAAAAGCGACGGCTTTGAAGCGGCGGTGTCCAGGACCAACGGTGCACTCAGCGGCATCCGAAACGCGGGCAAGCTGCAGGTCGCCGCCGCCTATGATCTTTATTTCCTCGAAAACCGACAGGGAATCACTCCGGCGTCCGAATTGGCCGACCGGGTGGAAAATATTTCCGAGGACGGCGGCGAGCTGATCATCCAGGCGGTAAATCCGCAAATGCCGGGCGTCGCCATCACCAAGCGGTACCGCATTGCGGAGGATGGCAAAAGGCTGCTGAAACAGATTTCGTTTCGCAACACGCGCGGCGATCAGGCAAACGATCTTTTCCTGACGCTTCGCTCGCATGTCCTGCTGGACCCCGGCTATCGCGAGAACGGCGTTTACTTCGGCGCGGATTGGGGGCTGGGCGGACGTGTCCCGGCGGAAAAGGTGGTCTTCGACATGGCCAATATTCCCCAGGCCGCCGGTAACTCCAAGATCGGATTTTTCATCAACAAACAATACCAGGAAAACATCGGTCAGTATCTCCTGAAAGTTAACGACCGTACCGTCAGCAGCACGATCACGCTGTGGTACGAAAAAGAGAATATTCCGCTCACGTACACGCCGGACGGCTGGAAATCCGGTATGGCGACGCTCCAGCTCAGCCCCGGCGTGGAAACCTCACTGGAATACCAGTATATCCGCTTCGCCGGCAGCGACCTCGATTTTTACCGCGCCTACCGGGAAATCCCGGAAATCGCGGCCAAGTACAACGAGCTGGCGCTGGCGCCCGAATGGATTCGGGACCTTAAATGCAGCATACCCGGCAACCTGTTCGACGAAACGGTCAAGAGCCTCGTCATGTTCAACCGCGACGGCCACGTGACCGCCCTGAACAACGGCCCCAACCTGTGGGGCGACTGGGTCGGCAAAGGCATCGGCGTCAGCACCTACGGCGACCTGATACCGTGCAGCCAGGTGGCGGAGGAATTTCAGAAAGTCCGCAGCCGTTTCCCGTTCGCCCGCGCCGGTATCTACAACTGGGCGTGGTGCGGCACGCCGGACTCCAAGGCATACCGGACACATCCGGAGTGGTTCATCCGCAAGGACAAAAACGGCCGCTTCTGGAGCGCCTACGGCAGCGGGACCTCGACCAATTACCTGCGTCATGTCGGCGACCCCGCCTCCGCTGCGGCCCTGCTCAATGGCGCCGGCGAGATCATGGAAAACATCGGCTGCGATTTTTTTTACCTGGACGGCGGCTGCGGCGGCACCAATGTCATCGACTGGGAAAACCTGCGGGTATCGCAGATTTACGATTGGGACGATTTTCATTCGGAGCTGAAACGAAAGGTCCGCTCATTCGGTCCTGAAAAAGCCATGTATTTCAACTCCCGCAGCGAATGGGTTTATGATATCGGGCTGCACAAGGGCATACAGAGCCGTTTCACGCACGACTTGTGGCGCGACAGCGCCGATGCGCTTTATGCGCTGAAAATCCGCCAGAAATCCGATCCGCTCCGCAAAGTGCACCTGATGTACTGGCTCGACAATGTCGCGCAGTATTACGCAAATTACAGCATCGGCATGGGTTTCCCGCCCATGATCTGGGCCGGAATCATCCCGCGCACGGCCTATATCTCGGCGGCTTACGAAAACCGGAACCTTGAGTTGCTTGACGGCGCGTACACTCCCGACTGGCGGTTCAATGCCGATACCGCCACCGAAATGTACACCTTCAAGAACGGCGCCAGCAGGGTGATTTCAGTCATCGACCACAACCGCCTCCCCTCCCCGGTCGATATCGAGGTCGACCGGAAATCGATAGAACTGAATGCCGGCGACGAACTGTTTGTATGGCGTTTTACGCTGCTGGATATCGCACCGCGCCTGCAGCCCCCGCAGTACGGCATGCCGGAGTGGATGGCCGCCGATATCTACCGGGAAACCGGGTTCGGCTGCGATATTGTCGCCGCTGGCGGTTTCCACGGCACGGTGCCTGGAAGCGAACATTTCCGCGGACAATTCAACTTCAAACCGGAATTTCTGGAGTATCTGGTCCTGTCCACCGGCCCGGCTGCGGTTTATTCCATCGACGGGCAGCGGACGAACTTCTGGCAGCCGGACAGCGGGCGCATTTCCCTGAACTCGAAAATGGCGGACAACAGAATCGAAATCAGCCAGCAGGGAAGCGGCGACGTGGAAAGTATCGTTCATATCCCCTCGTCCTGGCTGGGGCTGAAAGTGAACGGCGCGAAGTTGAAAGCCAACTTCTTCATGGACCGGAAGCAGTACGCGATTATCGCCCTGGAGGCGGACCGGACAGCCGTCATCGAACCGGAGCGCATGGTGGAGAAACGCAGTTTCGCCGACTCCGGCGCACTCAATGTCCGGCAGCAGGGCGATTCGCTGAAAATCAACAAACCCGGCGGCAATGTCGCGTTGCGCGTCATGTCGCAGGACAATGTACTGGTATATGTCAACCACTTCCGGAACCAGCAGGATATCGAACTGCAACTGCCGGTTCAATTGGCTGCGGGGAAATACAGCGTTATCGCGGACGAGATTGAGCAGGACGGCACGGTGCGGTCCGCCGCCGGTTCGTTTACCGTATCCCGCCAGTATCAATACTTTCCGCCGGCGGAAAAATGGATTCGCGGCCGTGTCCGCGAGAAAAAGCCGCCGGTCATTTCGGTGAAACCCGTCAACAAAACGGTTAAAGGGCTGAAGCTGCTCAATGTCGGCATCGATTCCCATGACAATTACGACAGTACCGCTTATGTGAAAGTCGACCCGGATAAACTCGCCGTCACGGTGGGCGGCCTCGACAATCCGGCGAGTTGGGCCGGTGCGGGGGATTATGCATTTGCCGGTTTCGAGTTCGAGAACCTCCGCGTGGTCAGCATCAAGGCCGTCAGCAATATGAAGGACATCCATAGTGAACATACCAGTCACGGGAATTTCCCGTATGCCGGGGTGGATTCTTTCGGCGGCATCATGGTCGATTACCATACGGCGCAGGGCTACACCCACCGGGTCGGCTTGAGCCTGGGTCAAATCAACACCGGACGCACGTTGGAGCGGCCGCGCTTCGGTTACGCCAAGGCTCCGGTCCAGTACGCGATGATCGATAATCTGATCGGTACCAAAAACAGCGCCGACTACACGCTCGATCTTGCCAAATGGGCCCCGGCGGGCTGGGATGGCAAAGTCTGGCTGATTCTCGGCGCGGACGGGGCCGGGCCACAACGCAGGTTGACCCTCGAAGTCACCGGTCACTCCGATAAACCGACCTCGCCCCTGACGCAGGTGAAAAGCCTGAACCTGGAACCCTATGACATTAAGCTCTCCCCGCAGGACAAAGTATGGGAAAATGCGGTAAAAATCGATGAACTGCATGTCCTCCCGACGCTGGACCGCCCGGCCCAGGCTACCGAGCTCCTGCTGGCCATGAATTCTCAATACCTCTATATCCAGGCGCGCCTGCAGGAAACCGACCGCCCTTTCCTGGCCGGGAGCCGCGACCTCTGGGAAAACGACGGACTGGATATTTCATTCGGCCTGCCGCAGGGAATTCAGCACAAGATTATCGTCGACAGCGCCGGTAAAATTTTCCAGACCGACACGGTCAGCGGCCAGTCTCTCAATGTGAAACAGACCCCGTGGGAGGTCTCCGCCAAAACGTCCGTTTCCGGGGAAACCTGCAACATGGAAATCGCCATCAAGCGTGATTCCATCTTGAAAGTTGCCACCGGCAAGGCTAAATTCAATATCGCCAGGTACCGGGCAGTGCCCGGCCGGCAAAGTGAAATATATTCCATGACTCCATTGCAGAAGTACACGCTGATGGAGCCGGAATTATTCAATACATTAACATGGTGATTCCCGATGATAATCAAACTGACCCGCTACGACCGCAATCCCATCATGTCCGCCACCGGCAACCCGTGGGAAAACTTCAACGTATCAAACGCCGCCGCCACGGTTCATGACGGCAAAGTGTATCTGCTTTACCGCGCAGAGGGCGAAAAACGCCGCAACGGTCCCGGCTCGTGGCCGTATACCAGCATCGGGTTGGCCATATCCGAAAACGGCTATGATATTTCCTGGCGCAGCGACAAACCGGTTTTCGCCCCGAGCGACCGGGACCCCTGGCTGGAATTCGGCTGCGAAGATCCGCGGATCAGCAAAATCGGCGACCTGTATTATATCGTATATGTCGGGGTTTCGCGGTTCGGCCACTTCGGCGACCGACTCCGTTATGCCGTAACCCGCGATTTCAAACACTTCGAGGACAAGGGCTTGCTGATGCATCAGCTGGAACAGCGCACCAGTGGTTTCCTGCCGGGTCTGATCGGCGATGAATTCGTTTTGTTCCACCGGCCCATGCCCAATATGTGGATTTCCCGGAGCAAGGACCTGAAAAACTGGCACGACTCGCTCTGCATGTTTGAGACAAAGCCCGGCACCTGGTACGAGAACAAGCTCGGCATCGGCGCGCCGCCGCTGGAAACCGAATACGGCTGGCTACTCTTCTGGCACGGCAAAAACAACCGCAAGGAATACGCCCTCGGTATCATGCTGCTGGACAAAAACGATCCGTCGAAAATCATCAAGTTCCAGGAAGAACCGATCCTGAGTTGCGAAATGCCGTACGAGAAGGAAGGCTTCGTCAACAATGTCGTCTACACCAATGGCGTCGTCCGGTTCAAGGACAAGTATTTCGTCTACTACGGCTGCTGCGACCGCAGTTTGGCCGTCGCCACCGTGGACGCCGCAATGATCGACGAATGGTGCCGCAAATGAATAGCACATTCAAAAAAATCACCGGGACCTTCGTCGACGGCATCGCCACCGATATCCCAAGCAACAACTGGGGCGTGGAAGACTGGGCGCGCGAGTTCGATCACTTTAAAAAACTGGGTATCGACACCGTCATCATCATCCGGGTCGGTTTCAAGGACAGCGCCATGTACAAATCGGCCGTCATGAAAACCTCCCTGTACGAATCCCCCGACCTGGTCGAAATCATGTTGCGCGAGGCCGGGCGGACCGGTATCTCACTATATATCGGGTTGTACGACACGGTCAAATACTGGCCGCTCAACGACTGGCAAAACGAGGTGGCCGTAAACCGCGAGCTGATCCATGAACTGAACGAACGCTACGGTCATTTCCCCGCCTTCAAAGGTTGGTACATGAGCCATGAAGGCAGCCTGCACATTCACCCGGAACAAATCTGGAAACCCCTTTGCCGGACCATCCGCGAATTCGACACGCAGCGCCCGATCATCGTCTCGCCGCGCTACCACGGCCGCAAATGCGATCCGGCCTGGCCGGTCCCTCCGGATGTCCATGCGCGCCACTTCGATTATCTGCTAACCGAAATGGAAGGGCTGATCAGCGCTTATGCGTTTATGGACGGACACGTCGACTTCCGTGAACTCGAGTCCTACGTCAAAGCGACCCATGAGGTATTCCAGAAACACGGTATCGCCTACTGGTCCAATCTGGAAACGTTCGACCGTGATATGCCGTGGCGCTTCCCCCCGCTCGAATGGAGCAAGATGCGCTTCAAGCTGGAAGCCGTCCAACCCTACGTGGAGAAGGTTATCACCTTTGAAGTTCCGCACTTCCTCAGCCCGAACTCCATGTATCCCTCGGCCGGCAAACTTTGCGAACGCTACTGCAGATATCTCGACGAAACTGATTGCCATTCCAGCTCGAATAATGCGGTATCCGGTTCGGCAAACGGATAATCGATCGTTCCGTCTTTCAGTTCAAACCGTTTCCCGGTATAAAGCTCCGTTACGGAATGCACGCCGGAGGGAAAACGGATACTTCTGGTTCCCCCCTGCCCTGTATGGAAACAGGCCAGCTTCCGGTTGGCAAAAACCGGTTCCCCTGCATCGTTCCAGATTGTTGCTCCGGCAGCTGCGGACAGCGATTTCAGGAACGCCGGTGCCGCCGCATCGTATTCCCTGGCATAAACGGAGTTCCAATCGTTCATGGTTTTGCGCTGGACACCTTCGGCGCCGAAAGCGATACCGGTCAGCGACTCCATCCGGGCCGGGTCCATGGTCCGGCCGTCGCTCAGACCGGCACCGTAGAGCCACAGTACGGTACGGTTGTCTTTCAGCACGTATTTTTCCAGCAAAGCGCGCTTGTCTTCGGTCACCTCATAAAGTGATGGAAAGATGACCAGTTTATATCGTTCGAAGTCAGCCAGCGCGGGAATATCGGCCAGCGAAATCACGTCGAACGGAGCGCCGAGCGCATTCAAGGCATCGCGCAAATTCCGGTGAATTTTTGCTGTCACTTCTTCACTGGAATCGTCGAGGTAGAATACGCTCTCAGGATCAACCACCATGGCGACTTCGGCCAGACTTTCATCATTGTTTGCGGAATACTTTTTCCAAAGTTCATGCATCAACCTGAGATTCTCGAACACTGCCGGACTCTGATAATAGCCACCCCACATGTCGAACCACCAGAGCGAGGTATGCTTAATCAGCGAGAGCGCCATTTCGCGGCGCATGCCTGCAATGTCCTCATTTTCATCCTTCCAATGGAAAAATTCGAGTTTGACCACGTCGGTCAGGTTCGGGTTGAAGCAGTGGGTGCGCTGGTCGCATTCGTGCATGTAATTTTTGCCGAATCGCCGGATGGTACCGTCCGGAATCATGAAGCCGCCGCCCGCGCCCATGTGACGGTGGCTGTAGGTCCCGGGACTGATCAGGTAGTCAATCGAATCGTCGGCGAGCAGCCGTTCATAAGCGAGGTGCCCGCATTTGACCATCCGGTCGCCGGTCAATTCCAAGATATAACCGTAGAAAACCCCGACTTCCGTGCCGGAGCGGATTACGGAGCGCAGTTCACCCGTGAAGTGGAGAATACCGTCAACCACCAGATCGGAGGTGAAGCGCCAGTAATAGAGCGCCTCGCGGTCGCGGAGCGGATCGCGCAACAGGCCGTCGAACGAAATGTGTTCCCGCTGCGAACGCGTCGGGATATCCACCGGTACCGGGTGGTTGTGCCGCCGGCAGTAGTCGGCATAAAGCTGATACTTGCCGGTCGACTCGTTACCGCCGGAATAATCCATCCATTCGTCCGTCTGCCCGCAGGCAAGGACATACGAGACGACGCGATCGCCGTAATTCTGCTCCAGATAACCGGCAATCGCCCGGATGTAGTTGCCGGTCGCCTCGCGCCAGCGCGGTTCGGCAAGCGCCTCGGAGAGATTGGTGAAACTGTCGCCATTGACCCTGCCGGCCAGTTGCCGCTGCAGCCAGAGCGGGGAATTCAAGTCGAGTATGGCGATGAGTTCCGCATCCGGGTTGACCGACAGGATATCGGCGATCTGACGGTCCACCGGCTCGAAATTGTAGTTATCGAACCAAAGCCAGTTAGGCGGGTATTTACTGTATGGCTCGCCGAGCGAATTGGCACTGTTGGCAGGAAAGAAGACGACGGTATCGATTCCGACTTCATGGAATTTGCGCATGGCCTCGAGTTCGGGCCAGAAGGAGCGGTAGGCGAAAAATTTGCGTTTGGCGTTCATTTAAAAATCCTTTGATTCGTTCAGCAGGCAAAAGCGGTACGGGGAGCAAGGGGACGGCAGATTTCCCCGGCACATTCATGGACCAGCCGGATCGCACGGTCCGCATCCGGTTCGGTCGCCACGCCGAGGCCAAGCGCGGCAGTCGGATAACCCGGCACGGCCATCAAGCCGCCGACAATCCAGTGCTTCTGAAAGTCGCTGTAGAATTTTACCGTTCCGGCGGCGGCGAGCCGGTCGAGTTCCCGGAGAAACTCATCTTCGGACGCGAACCCATCCGGAAGGCCGATGGCCCGCAAAATACGCTGCCGCTCCGCGTGGTCGGCGGCGGAGAGCAGCAGCCGCTCGGTGGCATTTTCGAGGTAGTTCCACGGCATCGAAATCGTACTTGCCGGGCGGACCCCTTCGGTGTAGCCGCATTGATACAGGATGTAGCGTCGGTCGTTGTGGATGACCGACAGATTCACCATTGCATGAACTTCCCTGGCGAGCTTCCGCATCGGTTCGCGGGCCGCGTCGACCAGTTCGCTGTAGCGGCCGGGACGGTTGCCGTAGGTGGCCGCCGCCGGGCCGAGCTGGTAGCCGCCGCGCCGCGACTGCTGAACCAGGTAGCCGCGCGAGACGAGCGTCTGCATGATCCGTGTACAACTCGACAGATTCAGGCCGGTCGCTTGGGCGGCGGCCGACGGCGACGTCGGCAATCCGCCGTTTGCCGCAACAAATTCCAATACATCAAGGGCATTTCTCAAAGTCTTCATCATATACCTTTATTGCTATATTTGCAATAGTAATTTTTATAATCGGCATAATTATATCAAAAAAATCAAAAATGTCAATAGCCCAAACGAAAGAAAACCGATATTTCCCGGAAACAAGTGAACGGGGAATACTTTTAATTGAATTTTCTGGGAAAAGTGAATATTTTGCGAATTGGCTATTGACAAAATCAAACGTTCGCGGTATAATATCACTCGTGTGACGTTAATCGAGTGATGTTAGGATTTGCAATGGGTATAATTATGTCAGAGCTGGCCGAAATGGCCAAAGTATCGAGAAGTACGGTCTCGCTGGTTTTGAACGGCAAGGCGGATGGACGTATTGCCAGGGCTAAGCAGGAGAAAATCCTGAAACTGGCCGAGCAATACAACTACTGCCCGAACCGTATCGCCCGCGGGCTGAAAACCAACCGCATGTACGCCATCGGGGTGGCCATGCCGTCGCCCGGAGTTCAGTTCTACGGGGATATGGCGGAGCGGCTCCAGCTCGGACTGGCAGCGCACGGATATTCGGCGATTTTCTCATTCTGGCTCAACCAGGAAGGAATTCGGAAAACGTTCAGTACGATCAGTAGTCATGAGTGTGACGGGTTGATTGCCTGGGACCCGGAATTCACGATTCCGGATTCCGCTGTTCCAACCGTATTTTTCGGGGAGCGCCTGCCGAATTGCGATTGCGTAAGTCTCGATGCGGAGCAGGTTGTGCACGAAGCCTTTGAATATCTTGTTTCGCTGGGACACCGGCGGATCGGGTTCACCGGTGGCTTCATGGATGCCAGATTCTCCTGGTATAAGCAATTTCTGAAGAAATATCACCTGGAATTCAATCCGGCATGGTGCAGCGAAAAATTGACGTTTCCCGGCGTTTTGGAAAATCTCGAACGAATCATGCAATCCGATTCCAGGCCCACGGCTATGCTGGCCAACAACGACGTCATCGCGTATATGTTTGTGGATGCCGCCGCGCGACTCAAAATCGAGCTGCCTCGCGAGCTTTCGCTGGTCGGCTTCAACAATATTCCCGAGTCTTGCCACCGGCATCCCTCCATGACTACCTTCGACAGCCGCAACGAGGAGATTGCGGAAAACCTGATCCGCCTGATGCTGCGCCGGATCGAGAACCCGGACGCGCCGTTTGAAAATGCCATCATCCCGGTAAAAATGATCGTCCGGGACTCATGCTGTCATATATAAAATTTACAACCACGCAAAAAGGAACAGATACCATGAAAAAAAGATTTACACTTATAGAGCTCCTCGTCGTAATCGCGATTATAGCGATTCTCGCCGCCATGCTGCTGCCCGCGCTGAACTCGGCCCGCGAGCGTGCACATGCCATCTCCTGCCGGAGCAACATGAAACAGTTCGGACTTGCATATCTGATGTATGCCAACGATTTCAATGATAATCTTTTCCCCTCCAATGTCCGCATGTACAATATGAATTGCGCCTGGACGGATTTGATCTCCTGGGGAGGACAAGACTGGCTTTTTATCGGTACGCCGATGAGCGGCAAAGAAATATCGAAAATGGTACTTTGTCCGTCGGACAAGCGGCAGCGCTCGGTATACTTGAACACGCAACTTCCAGTCAGCTATGGGATGAATCCGAATCTGTGCGGAGCGGACCCGGCATGGAACATCAGCTCTTATGCCGAGTCAACGACCGGACCGAGCCTTGTCGGCAAAGCCAGCAACTTAAAGGGGGTTTCGATATCCACCGTGCCGGTTCTGGGGGATATGTGGCGCTACAACGAAATCACCGTTCCAACCGCAACCTGGCTGGTCTGGGAAAATATTTACCTGAAAAAGGGGAAAATCTCGGCCGGAGATTATTATGGCGCGCATTCCAAGGCCATGAATACCCTCTTTCTTGACGGACATGTCGATGCGATCATGGACCTGAACTATGTCGTGGCTAACTGGTGATATGATGCTGAGAAGAATTTTAAGTCTGATAGTATTGTTCTGCGGAGTTCAGGTCATGGCGGCTCCGCTGTTTGAAAACGGCGCCACCGCTTATACGATCCAATTACCGACCACCCCGGCCTCTGCCGAGGAGAACGCGGCAAATGAATTGCGCGACGCACTGAAGAAGATTTCCGGGATTGAATTCCGGATCGCTAAATCCGATGTGGAGCCGTCCAATCCGGCGGTAATTATCGGCTCACTGGAAACCTCGCCGTTGATCCGGGCCCGAGCGAAAATATTGAACCTGACACCGGGCGAGATTGAATCCACAGCGGTTCACACCGAGGGACACAATCTGGTTCTGGCCGGAAACCAGCCGCGCGGCGCGCTTTACGCGGTGTATGCGTTTCTGCAGCGGGAACTCGGCGTGCGCTTTTTCTGGACGGACGGCACGGACGGGACGTTTTTTCCTCCCCGGAGCAGCTTCGAACTGCCGGCGCTGAAATATAATCATACGCCGTCGTTCCAATACCGCGGATTTCATCTGTGTTATAAACAGATGGACCCTGAATTTGAAACGTGGATGACCCGCAACTTCATCAATATCATGCGCACCCATCCCTACGCGGGCTACAATGCCGGGCAGAAAGCCAAGGGGATGCACCTGATGGTGTCGAACCATTTCGTCAATCTGCCGCGTGAGGTTTACGAGGCGCACCCGGAGTATTTCGCCCTGGTGAACGGCAAGCGATCGCCTGCGCAGATCTGCTGGAGCAGCGAAGGTGCTTTTCAGGCACTGGTGAACCGTTTGCATGGAATCTCCAGCGAATCGCCGTTGATCGAGATGATGAGCTTTTTCCCGGACGATAATCAGGAGTACTGCCAGTGTGCGGATTGCTCCAAACTGGACCGCTCCGCCGCCTGGTTCAAGTATTTCAACCGCCTGACGGAAGCACTGAAAACGCGCAGCCCGCAGCTGAAATTTGCCACCATCGCCTATCAAGGCTACCTCGAGGCCCCGAAAAACGGTGTATTGCCGGAAAACATCGAGTTCCTGGAGTACTGCCAGTATGACCGCTGTTTTCTGCATCGTTTCGACCAGGCGTGCCCTTATAATGCGAAATCGCTGGAACGCCTGAAAAAATGGCGCGAAACCGGGGTCCCGCTCGGCATTTACGGGTATGAGTTCGACCTGTTTACAGGCAGCTTCATGATGCCGGTCTGGACGCTGTTCGCGGATGAATTCATCAAATTCCGGGAACTCGGGATAAAGAGTGTGATTACTGAGGTTTTCCGGTTTGACGACCGGCCATATGAGGAGCGCCACACCACGCGCAACCGGCTGGGGCTTTATCTGTATGCGCAGCTGTTGTGGAACGCCGAGGCCGATACCGATGCCCTGATCGCGGATTACTGTCGCTATAATTTCGGGCCGGGCGCCGAGGCCATGCAGCGTTATTTCAAGAATATCGGAACGGCTTGGAATTCTCTTGATATGCACTTGAGCGATTACCTGCAGTTCCCCGGCAAAGTCGCCTCGAAGTTCATCACTCCGGAGTTGACGGAACTGGCCGCGGGCGCTTTCGCTGAAGCCAAGGACATGGCCGGGAAACTGGGCGACGCCGGGGACCGGGAGCGGATACTGCGAAACATTGCACTGGAACAGAATTATTTTCAGGAATACCAGAAGTTGAAGTGGAACACAAACAGCGGCGGCAACACGGTGAACCTGCCGTCGGCCGATTCCGCCAAACCATTTGCATCCCCAGTCGAACTGCTACTTCCGAAAGTAAGCGGCCCGGACAGGACTACGGTGAAAATGAGCTGGACGCCCGATGCCCTGATGATCCGGGTCGAGGCGCTGGAGCCGGATTTGAAACGCGTCGATTTCATCTCCCACCCGCACGATACGGCGGATTTGTGGAAACTCGACTGTGTCGAAATTTTCCTCAATACCCCGCGTGATATCCCGAATTCATACAAACAAATCATCGTTTCGGCGGGCGGCAGCGTGCTCGATATGTCCTGCGACACCCCCTACAACGGCAGCCCGGTCTGGGATTCCGGGGCCAAAGTCAAGCCGTTCCGGATAGCCGGAGGCTGGGGTTTGGAGATCGCCTTGCCGTTCAAGCCCCTCGGCGGCGCGCCGAAAGCCGGAGAAGAGTGGCGCTTCGCCATCGGACGCAGCAATGCGAAAAGCGGCACCGGGGCGTTTCCGCCGGAGAGCTATCACAAACCGGACGCATTTGCCTCGCTGTATTTCAATGCCAACCGCAACACCTCCAAGTACGTGGTCTGGAGCAATCCGCTGAATGACCAGCGGTACCAGACACTGGGAAAAGTGTTCCGGGAAAGAGGGTTCCATTACCGCTTCATCAACAATAACAATGAATTATACGATGCGAATTTCCCGGCCGATATCTATGTCGTCCGGCACAATGACAACGCAATTCCGGCGGCGGAATGGGCGAAGATCAAACAGGCCGTCCAGAACGGCGCGCTGCTGGTCTCGGCGGGTTACGGCGAAATGTATTTGGACCGGTACTTCAACGATCCGTCGCTCAAGCTGAAATGGTCCGGTTGGGAAATAGACCCCGAACGGAAACATTATCAGGTACCGAACGGCTGGATGAAAGACGCGGTGAGTTCGATGATTGCGCCCTCCAACGGCTGGCTGCCGGTCGAGCCCGGCAAATGGCGCACCATGGGCGCAATCAAGATGAAGGACGGTAAGTTCTTTAACTACCTCATGGTTCGTCCCTATGGCAAGGGCATGATCGTGGTGACTTCCGGCGATATGATGGCGTCCGGCGGCAAGGCCATTTTCGGTAACGAACAGCCGGACTCCGTCGCCGAATTGCTGGATGGCCTTCTGACGCTGCCGAAGCGCTGATCACTCCACCACACGCGTGCCGTAAGTGTCCTTGTGGTCCTTTACGTAGGTGAGCCATTCCTGCTCCGTGGCGTATGGCAGCAGCCCGGGGCGCGCGATATAGTCCGTATCCATGCACTCAAACTGGAGCGTGAACGGTTTACGCTCCGTATCGAAGTCGATCGGCAGGCTGATCACCGTCTGCATGTCGATCAGTTCTTTCATGGTGTTGGCGCGCTCATGATTGACCAGTTTCAGGTGACGCGGCATCAGAAAGAACAGACTTCCGGTTTCCCCGGCCGGTCGGCGGGCCACTCCCCGCAGCGTGAGCATTTCCCCGTCAAAGGATAATTCCTCGACTTCCGCGCGGCCCTGCTCGATGTGCATGTCCGTGGCAAGCAGCCAGGGGTATGCGCGGGCCTCCGAAAGACGGAACAATTTGCAGCATCCCGGCGGGACGGCACACGGAAATGAATCACGAAATGTTCCGGCGTATTCGCCGTTCCAGAATTCAAAAACCCGGTAATTTTTTCCGGCATCGCAGCCCAGTTTCGCAAATTCAATCTTCGTACGGTAAACCTCGGCATCCGGAGCCGTGTTGAACACCGCGACCAACGTGTAGGTATCGTAAGGCGTGACAATTTGCTTCTTCACAATGTGCCATCCGCCCCCGGCGCTGGTACATTCGAAAAGGTCCACCGGTTTCGGGATTCCTTCCGTCCGCGGCAGACACATTTTCAACATGCGCAGCCGCTCCGGCGACATTATTCGCAGGTCGTCTCCCATCAGAACCGGGCTGTCTCCGCTCAATCCGAACATAGTGGTGGCGATCCGGGCAAACTCGAGCGGAACCGGCTGGTCAATCGTCAGCATATTCAGGTCGTTGACATAGATTTTTTTGTGGGTAAACCAGGCCGCCGCCGCGTTCTGGACGAAAGAATGGACGTTGGCATAATGTTCGTCATGCATGCAATAGGTGGCATTCCGCCAATTCGGATACGGGTGCATGGGCCGCCCTTCTCCGAAATCGCGAACCACCCGGGCCGAGTTCACACAACCGATAAAAGCCGGGGCTGATGCAACCGCCGTCTGCAGGTGCGTATCGTTACCTGCGGCCTCGCGAATGGCCCGGAAAATATCGCGAGACGCCTGAATTGGCAGCAGCGATTCATCATAACGAACCGCTCCGGGGATAATGCTCAGGAAATCAAGCATATACGCACGCGCCCCAAGCTCCCGGTAGCGGGTGAAGACTTTCCGGATATACTCCTTGGTCTTCGGGTGGGTGCCGTCCAGATAATACATCGTCAGCAGCTCGGAGGAGTACGGTCCGCGCCCGAACTCCCAGCCCCGATGAAAGATCTCGGTAATGGGTTCGCCGTCTTTGTTCATCAGCAAATTGTCTTTGTTCTCCTCCAGAATCCCCTCCGCTTCGCCGAAAAACCAGAACGGCGAAAACCAGAATTTGAAATTCCACTGCCTGTCATGCAAATCTTTCAACAAGTCTTCGTAACTGCCGCCGTCCCGTCTTTTCTCAAACTTCAACCAGTTTCCGGGCAATCCCCCCTTCAAAATATCGTGCGTACCACCATACATCAAATATTCACCAAAGCCACCCAATTTTTCCTGTACCGCCTGAACCGTTGCAGGCTGAATGACCGACCAGTCTTCTGTTTTCGAGGTAAATCCATCCCGCCAGATCGAGCCGCCCCAGCAGACTCCCGCCGTTCCCTCAAATGAGGGTCGGTACCGCCGGTTGACCTCATCCGCCCAGGATTCCAGGGCCTCATACGGGTCCGCGTAATACTTGATCCGCAGCGTTTCCGAATGCAATTCCTTGCCGGGTTCCAACCCGAAATCACAGGCGTCGCATGTGGCGCGGTATTCCGTTATCGCGCGGGAACTTGCTGCATAAGCGAGCTCATGGCTGCAGCTCATCCGGTCCACGGTCACAAAAGAAATCAGCAACGTACGCTTGCTGGCGGGCTCGGACAAGTGACACAGCGTCGTCGACTCCACCGTTTTATCCGCGTCAAACCGTTCCACGCGGATGCTCCACGGAAACCAACGAAAAAAATGAATCGACTCCGGCGTTTCGCCCAAATCGATTTGGCTGCCGAACGCACTCTTTCCGTGCAAAACATTCCAGTTGCCGATCCGGACTTTTTCCGCACCTTCATTCCGCAGGACGGCCACGACTTCCAACTCGCCTTCGACCTCGCGAACGCGCCAGTTCCAGCGCACGCCGTTTTCAAAAAGGAAACCATTTTCCGTTAATACGTATTCTTTTCCATCCATCACCACGGAGCCGGAAAGACGCCTGATTGCGAACAGGCTGTTTTCCGCCGGACAAATAGACAGAAAGTTCTCTTGGAGCGTCCATTCGATTCCTGTATTCTGTTTCATAATCCCGTCATCTCTATTTTTGTTTTTGTTTCACTTGAAAATTCATTCATACAATGATATTATAACTCCAGGTGAAGCAAAAAACAATATTCAACATTTTTGAAATTGTTTCAACTAACACAGGTTTTGTCTCATGAATTTATTCGACAGCCCGTCCCGTATTTTCGATCTGCAAGCTCTCCGGCGTTTTTGCGGGGGGAAGCCGAGAATTGAAAAAATCGGCTGGTTCCGGAACCACATCCACTGGCACCGGAATACCGTGATCGATGCCGATAACATATCGTTTATCCTGGATGAGGACCCGGGCGAAAACCGCCTGCTCGTCGACGGGCAGGAGTGGGACAATACCTCTTCCCCCGCGCCAAGTATTTCGTGCGCAAATTATGGGTCTCACATGACAACCCTGGCCACTACCAGGCGCAACGAGCTGCTGTTCCGCTACCGGCACGGGGATATGGACATGCCCGAATATCCTTTTGCCAGGCGCCATTTTGCGGTCACGCCTCATTTCATGGAATTGCTCCGGCAGTTCTCGAAAAATCTGGATTCCCTCTCCGAGCCCGGAGTCGCCGATCAACAGGATCTGCTGGCGCTCCAGATGATAACGGAAGCGTTTGTCTCCGCGGAGCATGCCGCCGAAACGCTTTCCATGCCGGACCCCAGAATCAAGATCATCGCAAACAGGATCATGTCCCACCCCGGCGAAGATTTCAACGTCGAATCGGCCGCCGCGGAACTCGGTTTCAGCAGGGCGTCTTTTTACCGCGAATGGAAAAAATACTCATCCGTATCCCCGTACCACCTGCTGCTGGAAAACCGCTTGCAAACAGCCGAGTGGTTCCTGGCCCAGACAACCATGTCCATGAAAGAAATCGCGCTCTGGTCCGGATTCCGAAACGGCTCCGTATTCACCGAAGCCTTCAAAAAACAGTTCGGCATTGCACCGCGCGACTACCGCCGAACAAAAGAGAAATGACGCTCATATTTCGCGTTGACTGAACAGGCGATTGCGATATTGCGAAGGACTGCATCCGTACCGTATCCGAAATCGCCGGGAAAAGTACAACGGATCGCGAAACCCGGAGAGAACGGCGACCTCTGCGATATTAAGGTTCCGGTCGCGCAGCAAGTGCCGGGAATGGAGCAAACGTTTCTCCAGAAGGAAGTTGACGGGAGAGGTCTTCATGGCGGCCCGGAATTCCGCACTGAAACGCGAAACCGACAGGTTCGCAATCCGGGCGAAATCCTCCAGCGTCAGCGGAGCCGCCAGATGGGAGTCGAGATACCGGGTCACCCGGAGAATCCGCTCCGGAATCCGGCTGCCGTGTATCGCCGGATTCACCGCGCGATCGATCATCCGGCTCCAGAGGGTCAGGTACGATTCGAGAATCACAAAATCGGGAACCGCCGTCTCCTTCAACTCATTGAGAATCGGCTGGAGAAAATGATCGGCCAGACTGGAGTCCCCCAAATCGACCGGCCGGTTCAGCGGAATGCGCGAAGCCGCCACCAGTTGCTCCACCGCCGCTCCCGAGCAGTGTATCCAACTGTGGCACCAATGTTGCCGCGGATGCCCGAAACAATGCCGGTTTCCCGGCGTCCAGAGAAAAAAGGTGTGAGCCGGACAAGGACGCACGGCGCCATCCCACCAGACCTGAACCGGCGTCGAGAAATGCATGAACAAATAGTCATCGGTGCCGTCCGGACGATCGATCATGCAGGGGACCATGTGATCGGGACAGCCGATCCCGGTAATTTTCAACCGCCCGGACGCCATGGTATCCGGCTCGTGAAACCATAGGACATCCCGTATCATTTCAGTAAGATTATCCATATAAACAGGAATTTTGTTTATTTGCGCTCTATTGCGAAAATTTATTTTTAGTAATATAATATATAAATCACTTAAATCAAACCAATTTCCAAGGAGATGAAAATGAAAGAAATCGAAGCCGGACGGATTTCGCCGTTCTTGTTCGGACAGAACCTCGAACATACCCGAAGCTGCATCCTCACCGGCCTGAGCGCCCAGATGATTCGAAACCGTAAGTTTGCCGGTAAGCCGTCCCGCCAGGGAGTGGCCGCCGATTGGCTGCCGTTCGGCGGCCGGGTGTTTTTTGAATTGCTGCCGGAGTCGTACACCCGGCATCTCTCTTCCGGCGTCATGCCGCGCCGGAACGAACTCAGCAGCCAAGGCATCCAGAACCTCGATCCGGCAAACCCGGCAGGAATCCGGCAAACCGGGCTGGCACTCCGCGCCGGCATGCGATACACGTTCCGCGCGGCACTGCGGTCACTCAACCCTGATCCATGCCGGATCGCCGTGAGCATCACCAGCGGAGAAAACGCGCCGGTCGAATTCCGTTTCACCATCGCTTCCGAATGGGAAGTGCGGGAGTTTCAATTCGACTCGGCCAGGGATGCCGATGCGGAACTACGAATCGCCGTGGAAGGTTGCGGGCTGGCCGCAGTCGGCATGGTTTCGCTACTGCCAAATGATCATTTCCACGGGATGCGCCCCGACGTGGTCACGCATCTCAAGGACATCGGAACTTCGATTTTGCGCTGGCCGGGCGGAAATTTCGCCGGAGAATACCGTTGGCGCGACGGCCTGCTCGATCCCGATTCACGGGCTCCGCTCCAGTCGTTCAACGAAATCGAAACCCAGCCCCGCAACCATGGATACGATGACAACGAGCTCGGAACGAATGAAATCATCGCGCTCTGCCGCAAAATCGGCGCCCAGCCGTTTTTCACCATCAACCCGGTCTGGGATACTCCGGAAGAATCGGCTGCCTGGCTGGAGTACTGCAACGGCGCGCCAGACACGCCGGGCGGAAAACTTAGAGCCGGACAGGGTTATCCGGAACCATTCGAAGTCCGCTACTGGTCGCTCGGCAACGAAATGGGTTACGGGCATATGGAGGGCCCAAAAACCCCGGAGGCCTACGCCGCGCTTTCCCGCCGCCACGCCCTGGCGATGCAGCGAATTTCGCCTGAAATCACGCTTTTCAGCTCGATCTACCTCTCGGAAGAGTGGGTGACAAAGGCGGCGGTCCCACTGGCCGATGTGGCACCGGTAGTCTCGGTGCACCGCTATGCGGTTTTCGGGTTGCGGGATTATACGACACCGGAGCGGGCCAAAGAGACGGTTCGGACCATCATCGCCGGGGCCGACCAGATCCGGGATACCGCCATGTCCATGCGCCAGATACTGCCGGATTCCCTCTCCATTTCGTTCGACGAATGGAACGTCTGGTACTCCTGGTACCGCGAAGTCGGTGTCGGCGAAGGACTGTTCGCGGCCCGGGTACTGCACTGGCTGCTTGGCTCCGCCCGGGAACAGGGGATTGACTACGCCTGCTATTTTCAAGCGGTGAACGAGGGGGCGATCTCCGTCCTGCCCCGGTCCAGCCATTTGACGGCGATCGGCCAGGTCATGCGCCTGATCTCCCGTCACGCCCGGGGAACCGCCTGCGGCTGGGACGCCCGCCCCGAGGAGGTATTTGCCACGAAACACGACGACGGTTCACTCCTGATTACCGCCTATAACGACTCCGTGGAAAACGCGAAAACAATCGAACTGCCGGTGCCTGGCACGCCAGTCGAGTTGGAACTGTATACGCCTTCCGGACTATTGCCCGGCTCGAATTTCGTCATCTCCCGGCCGGAGCTGGAAAAAACCGCGGAAGGATACCGGGTACGCCTGCCCGCCCTGGCGGTTTTGACACTCTGCCTCCGGGGAAAATAGCGCGCAATTGACAGCATAACGCCGTAATGATTCGGTGCATCGCCGGCGCAGGAATTTTGTCTTTCTTCGTGATTTCAGCCCTTGACAACCTTTTTTTCAAGGGCTATTCTTTAATCAAACGTTTCGGATGGGCCGAAATGAATAAGCCAGCGTGGCGGCCGCGACATTGCAAGTCCGGCTTGTGATTTTTCGCCACATGAGCCATCCTGTTTGCCAGGGAGGAGCGAATGAAAAAACGACATATTTTAATCATCCTGACGGCGTGTTGCACCACGTATATTTTCGGCGGATGGAAGGCGAATGTTTATCCGCCAGACGCGCGGTCCGAGGACACACGCGCGGAGATCCAATATGATGCAGCAGAACGCGGTTTTGCGACATTTGAGGAGGCGCTTGATGAATTGGAAAAAGGCGATTATGTCACTCGATTGGAATGCGTAAGGTTACAACATTTCCAAGTTTTCGATCCGGTCTTTCAGGAAGAGGTTTTGACGGTGCTAAAAAAGACCGCGCCGCGCGAACTGGCCGAGGCGGAGCGTTCCGCCGGCAACATGCAAAACCCGAACGTGCTTGCACTTAGAAAACCCTTTGTGGACGCCGTGTTAATAACGCCGACCGTACAGAGAATCAACGCCGCGCTGGCGCCGTTTGGACGGTGCGTGACAAACGTCAACATCGGGGAGAAATTTCATATTGTCCGCAACCAGGGACGATCGCACTTCAGGAGTTTTTTAACGCTCACGATTGCCGACGCGTCGCCGCCGATCGTGGCCGCCGCGCGGAGCCAGGTTGGAAAGACGCTGGTGTATGATTCAGGCTACGCGCGCCTTGCATATCCGATGGGCGATGTGCCGATTGAAAAAGGTGTTTGTACGGACGTGGTCATCCGCGCTTTGCGCGACGCATTGAAAATGGATTTGCAGCAGCTCGTGCATGAGGACATGACCGCCGCTTTTGCGGAATATCCGAAGAACTGGGGACTTGCCAGACCGGACCGCAACATCGACCACCGCCGCGTGCCGAACCTCCAAAAATATTTCGCGCGCAAAGGATTTTCAGTTGCGGTTTCAAAAAAACCGGAGGATTACCTTCCGGGCGACCTGGTGACATGCACGGTGAATGGCAAACTGCCGCACATCATGATTGTGAGTGACCGGAAAACGGCGGCAGGCGTTCCACTCACCATCCACAACATAGGCCGCGGCACGCAGGAGGAAGACCGGCTTTTCGACTTTCCGATCACGGGGCATTACCGTGTCAAATAATATTCCTTCACACCTATGACAGCGCAATGCCGTGTCCCGCATCAACCGCGAGAAGACGGTTCTGTTTGCCTGATATATTTTATCCACTAATAAATTTTTTACAGTCAAGCACAAGATTATTTTGCTCCGAGCCTTGAAAATTCGCGTTCCGATTGTAAGATATAGAACCACGGAACGAGATGTTTTGTGATCGGAAAAATTCTTGGACGATGCAAAAAATGTATGAAGACAAAGCAGCTAATATTGATGCGAATACTTCCAAAGTATACCGGGACGAACCCATACTCAGAAGTACGGCGTCGACGGCTAATTTCACCCCGCCCAGATACCGGGAAATGCGGAAAATCGCCGCCGGCTTCGACGTCTTCGGACAGCCCGACACCGTGATCTTTTATAAGCAGGGCAAGTTCATGGAGGATTTCGAAGACGACTTCGATTACCGGGAGGAATTTGTCCTGTATTTTCCGACCTACCGCAGCATGAGCGACGCCCAGCTTCGCGGGTATTTCTCGTGGCGCACCAGATTGCGGCACGGCAACCTCGAGAGGACCTCGCTCTCCTTCGCATTTCTGTATGTTTATGAGCTGCTCAATCTGATTGGCGTGAGCTCGCCGGAAGAAGGTTTTCACAAGCTGAAACAATTCTGGGTCGAGTATGGGGAGATCGATGAAAAAATCACCCGTTACCTCAAAATATGGCTCAAGGATTATGTGGTGTACTATAATCTGGACAAATCGCTGCTCGATGATTTTTCGGATGCCCATTTCGATAACGCGGTTCTGACGTTGCTGAACCATAAATCGCATGATGCGGATGAACTGTTTCAGGCGCTGAATTCTTTATCGTCCTACAACCTCGAAAATTCCCGGTTCAGCAAACTCTATCCGGAGGATGTGAAAAATGTCACCTGCCGGGTTTTCGCCGAACTTTCGGATTATTACGACCGGAACCGCAAAAACAGTATCGACAAAAAGTTTTTCGGCGAAAACCGCTCGAGTTCCTACGCCATGTTCCGCTCCGCGGTGTTCTGCGACCGGCTGAAACGCCAGGACTTTGTTTATGAGATCAACAACATCTACCGCTACCGCTGCCAGGGCGGCAAATGGACCATGGAGCGGTTTTTCTGCTACAAAGGAAAAATCCAGCAGACCGGAGCATTGCTGAAAGCCATCGATTTCCTGATGCGCCAGAAATATTACTACCCCTCGACCTTGAAAACCGACAAAATAACCAAGGTCCATCAGAATATCATCAACAAAGAAATCGATGCTTATCTGGAAGAAAAAAGAAGAAATGCCCTGCCGAAAATCAGCATCGACGTCTCCAAACTGCACGGCATCCGGACCGCCTCGCTGGAGACGCAGAGCAAGCTGATCGTGGAGGAGCTGGACATTTTCGCCGAACCGGAAGAAGCGCCGGAAAATACGACAAATCTGAGCGCTCCGGAATATCAGTTCATGCGCTGCCTGCTCTCCGGCGCGGCTTATGAGGAAGTGCTGAAATCGAACCACCTGATTCTTTCCGTCGTGGTCGACTCTATCAACGAAAAACTCTTTGACACCTTTAACGATACGGTAATTGTTTGCGCTGGAGACGCCCCGGAACTGATCGAAGATTATATTGACGAGCTGAAAGGAATTATCGGAATATGAAAGTCCCCAGGAGAATATCGACGGTCATCATCAATTCACTGAAAGGCGGCGTGGTGCCGAGAATCGGGCTGCCGTATATCACCGTCGGCCGGGAATCGGAAATCAACGCACTGCTGCACGATGTCGATATCATCGCGGACGGCGGCGCATCTTTCCGCTTCATCGTCGGCAAATACGGCAGTGGAAAAAGCTTCCTGCTGCAGACGATCCGCAACTATGTGATGGACAAAAACTTCGTGGTGGCCGATGCCGACCTCTCGCCGGAGCGGCGGCTGCAGGGCACCCGGGGCCAGGGACTGGCCACCTACAAGGAACTCATTCAGAACATGTCCACCAAAACGCGGCCCGAGGGCGGCGCCCTCACCTTGATCCTGGACCGCTGGATCAGCAACATCCAGAGCGAAGCGGCCGTCGAAAGCGGGTTGACGCCCGCCGACAGCGGCTTCGGCAAACTGGTGGAAAAGAAAATCCACGAAGTGATCAGCTCCCTGAACGAAATGGTTCACGGGTTTGATTTCGCCCGGCTGCTGGTGATTTACTACCGCTCGTACATTGAGGGTGACGACGAGAGCAAAGCCAAGGTCGTGAAGTGGTTTCGCGGCGAGTATGTGAATAAAACGGAGGCTAAAGCCGAGCTCGGCGTCAACATCGTCATCACCGACGACGACTGGTACGAATACATCAAACTTTTTGCCATGTTCCTGAAAAAGGCCGGGTACAACGGGTTGCTGATCCTGATCGACGAACTGGTCAATATTTACAAGATCCCGAACAGCACGACCCGCCAGTACAATTACGAAAAAATCCTGACCATGTACAACGATACGCTGCAGGGCAAGGCCCGGTACCTCGGCATCATCATGGGGGGCACGCCCCAGAGCATCGAGGACACCCGGCGGGGAATTTTCAGCTACGAAGCGCTGAAATCCCGGCTGGAAGAGGGACGCTTCGGCCGCGAGGGCATCAAGGACGTGCTGGCGCCGGTGATCAAACTGCTGCCGCTCACTTACGAAGAAATGCTGGTGCTCATCGAGAAGCTCGCCGGCATCCACGCCGGGCTCTTTGAGTACGAGCAGACGCTCACGCAGGACGACCTGATCAATTTCATCAAAATCGAATTCAGCCGTATCGGGGCGGACACGAAGCTTACTCCGCGCGAGGTGATCCGCGATTTCATCGAGCTGCTCAATATCGTGCATCAGAATCCCCATATCAATATCACCGAACTCCTGAGCTCGGAAAAATTCGAATATGCCAAAACGGAGGTCGACAATGAAGCCCCCGAAAAGGCATTTGAAGAATTTGAGATTTGAGGTGCGCCAATGAGTATTTACCAGCGTTACGCGCCATTCATTCAGGATTTCATTTATCAGAATAACTGGGAGGCGCTGCGGGCGATCCAGGTCGCCGCCGGCGACGCGGTGTTCAATACCGACGACAACATCCTGCTCTCCGCCTCCACCGCGTCAGGCAAAACCGAGGCTGCGTTTTTCCCCATCCTGACGCTGTTCACCGAGGACCCGCCAAGGTCGGTCGGCGCCATCTATATCGGCCCGCTGAAGGCCCTGATCAACGACCAATTCATGCGCCTGAACGATCTGTGCCGCGAGGCGGATATCCCCGTCTGGCACTGGCACGGCGATGTGGCACAGTCGCACAAAAACAAGCTGCTGAAAAATCCATCCGGCATCCTTCAGATCACCCCCGAATCCCTGGAAGCGCTGCTGCTTCACAAGCATTCCTATATCGCCCGGTTGTTCGGCGATCTGCGGTTTATCGTGATCGACGAGGTCCATTCGCTGATGCGCGGCGACCGCGGCGGACAAACCCTCTGCCTGATCGAGCGGCTATCGAAACTGGCCGGAGTGAATCCGAGGCGAATCGGCCTCTCCGCCACCATCGGCGACCTGGAAAATACCGGCAAATTTCTCTCCTCCGGCACGGGCCGGAATATCACCATCCCCAGAATCGAGGCCAAGGGCGCCAAATGGCGGCTCTCCATGGAGCATTTTTACCTTCAGGGCACGCAATCGGCGGAGGACAAGGAGCTCCCCGAGACATTGCCGGTGCTGGATATGGCGACCGATACCGCGCCGAAAAACGCCGACCCCGGGATGGGCTATATCTTCGAGCACACGCGGGGTAAAAAGTGCCTGGTCTTCGTCAATTCCCGCGAGGAATGCGAGGCGGTCACCACTACGCTGCGCCAGTATTGTGAGGCGAATCATGAGCCGGACCGTTTTCTGATCCATCATGGCAATCTCTCCACCTCTTACCGCGAGACCGCCGAAGCCGTCATGAAGGACGACGAGCAGTTCCAGACCACGGTCACCACCGCCACGCTCGAACTGGGCATCGACATCGGCCGGCTGGAGCGCGCCTTTCAGATCGACGCTCCGTTCACGGTATCGTCGTTCCTGCAGCGGATGGGGCGCACCGGCCGCCGGGACCTGCCGCCTGAAATGTGGTTCGTCATCCGCGAGGAACAACCGGAATCCCGCGCCATGCTGCCGGTCACCATCCCGTGGACCTTGATCCAGGGAGTCGCCCTGATTCAGCTCTACCGCGAGGAACGCTGGGTGGAACCGCCGAAGCTGGACCGCCTGCCCTTCAGCCTGCTGTATCACCAGACCATGTGCACGCTGGCCTCCTGTGGCGAAATGTCGCCGGCGGCACTCGCCTCGCGCGTGCTTTCGCTGAGCTATTTCCACCGGATCACCCAGGATGACTACAAACTCCTGCTGAAGCACCTCGTAGAGGCGGAGCATATTCAGAAAACCGAGGAAGGCGGGCTGATCGTCGGATTGAGCGGAGAACGCCAGACCAACTCTTTCAAGTTTTACGCCGTATTCAAGGAAAACGAGGAATACACCGTGCGCAGCCATTCGCAGGAACTGGGCACGATCGTGCTGCCGCCGCCCGTCGGGGAAAAAATCGCCCTCGCCGGACACGTATGGATCGTGGAGGAAGTCGACCACAAGCGCCACCTGATTTATTGCGAACAGGTCAAGGGCAAAGTTCCGGCGTATTTCGGCCAGTGCCCCGGCGACATCAATACCAAAGTGCTTGAACGCATGAAAGAGGTTCTGCGCCAGGATACTGTCTACCCGTATCTGATGAAAAATGCGGCGGCGAGGCTGATCGAAGCCCGGCACACCGCGGTCAACTCCGGCATGACGGAAGAGCCGCTCATTTGCCTCGGCGGGGATATGTGGTGCCTCTTTCCGTGGCTCGGGACTTACGCATTTCTGGCGCTGGAGCGCTTCATCAAAATCAAATGCGCGCCGCTGCTCGGCCTCTCCGCGCTGGACTCTTCGCGGCCATACTTCATTCAGTTCAAAATGAAAGCCTCGAAAGAGGAGTTTTTCCACGTGCTGAGTGAAATGGAAAAGCAGCCGCTCGACCCCATGGAGCTGATCTACAAAGGCGAACTGCCGCTATTCGAAAAATACGACGAATTTCTCCCCGCCGAACTGGTCAAAAAAGGCTTCGCCCACGGCATTCTCGGCATCGACGAAATGAAAATGCGCATCCGCAGCATTTGCCACGGACGCGCCTGAAACAACTACGGTTACAGTTCGACTTCGCGCTTTGAGAGAGCGGATTTTTCTTCGGCCAGGGCGATCCGGATGGATTCCCGGGTGCTCTCCGGGGAGCATTGCTCCGGGGCCCGGTTATTCAGGATGCATTCGGCGAAATAGGCGATCTCGACTCCGTAGGCATCCTCTTCCGACACCGTCAGCTCCTCCATCGCTTCATCGGGACGGGCCACGGTGAGTTTGCCGTCGATCAGCTCCACGGTCGCCTGTTCAAATATCGCGGCCGCGCTGTTGTGCCAGCCGCCGCGGCACCAGCTTGCTTCCGCATTGACAATCGGGCCGCCCGAGTAAATGTAGGTGGTCATGAGATCGTCGATCCCGCCGGTGGCACGCGAAATGCCGCAGGTGCGGACCGATTCCGGGACACCCAGCAGGTAATTCACGAAATCCGTGTCGTGCAGATGCAGGTCCAGGAGCGCGCCCCCGCTGCACGCGGCGTCACGGTACCAGGCGGCGGAGGGCAGCGAACTGTTGCGCCGCAGGTCCAGCCGCAGGAGCCGGCCGTATTTCCCGGAGTCATATGCGTCTTTGATAGCATTGAAGGCGCCCATGAAGCGCAGACACTGCGCAACCATCAGTTTTTTCCCGGTTGCGCGGGCGACGCGGAGCATTTCGTCGGCCTGCTTTGTCGTGCGCGCCATCGGTTTCTCGACCAGCACGTGGAAACCGTCCTTCATGGCCCGGATCGCGTATTCGGCATGGAGGTGGCACGGCAGGCAGATATCGATGAAATCCGGCTTTTCATGAGAGATCATATCCTCATAAGAAAGATACTGCTTCACGTCGGCCAAAGAGGCCTCGCCGCTGCTGCCAATGTTGATGCTGACGGAAAGATTCTCGAACTGTTTTTCATCGATATCGCAAATCGCGACCAGTTCACAATTCACCTGATCTTTGTAGCGGGCCGCGTGATAATGCCCCATACCGCCGAATCCGAGCAACGCAACTTTCAGTTTTTCAGCCATTTGCGCTTCATCCTATTTTTGCTTTGAGGAAATTCATGGCCAGCCGGATATCGCCGGCGGGGTCGTCGCCGCATTCGCGCTCGATGGTCAGGAAACCATTGAACCCGGCCTTCTTGAGTGCGGCCAGGTATTCATCCCACGGCACCTGCCCCTGCCCCAGCGGAACTTCTTTGTATTCGGCCGGAGCTTCCGCGAAAACGCGTTTGGAGCCATCCGGATTGCGCATGCCGTATACGGCCGCGGCCGAGCCCGGAGAAACGTTCACCCCGTCCTTGGCGTGCGTGTGAACGATGTATTTGCCCAGCACCTCGACGGCATGCACCGGGTCCACGCAAGAAACCATGCGCAGGTTCGCCGGGTCCAGGTTTACGCCGAGCCCTTTGGAGCCGACGTCCTCAATGAACATTTTCAACACTTCCGCCTTTTCCGGCCCGGTCTCGATCGCAAATGTCACGCCACGGGCGGCCGAATACTCCGCGGCATAGCCGATGGACTTGATCATCAACGGATAAACCGGATCGTTCCGGTCCTCCGGCACGACTCCGATATGGGTGGTAATCACTTTCGTGCCGAGCTTGACCGCGATATCGGCAATGCGGCAAAGCAGTTCGGCGCGCTCCATCCCCTCGCCTTCCACATGAAAGGGATCGCCGCCGAAATCGCCGCAGACCGCCGAAATTTCCAACTTATTCGCCCGGCATTTCTCCCGGATCTCATTCAACTGCTCATCCGTATAATCGAGAAACTCTTTTTTCATGCCGATCTGAACACCCTGAAGCCCCATCTCCGCCGCCGCATCCAGCGCTTCCATGAGAGGTTTCCGAAATGATTCAACAAGAACTCCGATTTTCATATGCTTTCCCTTATTGTTTGGATAAATGCATTTGCATTTTTAGCGATACCTATTAATTTACAGCATATATAAAAATATCAAATGGATAAAAACAGCATGCTTGATGACAAAAAAATCAGTATTCACCGGATGCCGCAGGATATTGTGAAGCACCAAATCCACCAGCAATACGGTTTATGGCTCATCAGCGGCGGCTCATCGAGTCCGGGCGGGCCGAAAAATTCGTTTCCCGGCTGCGCCCCCCGCACATTCGAGTTTTACTCCATTTCCCATATGTTCGAGGGGCACGGCAAATTATGGCTCGCACCGGGCGTCGAGCAGGAGGTGAAAGCCGGCGAATGCATTGTCATCACCCCCGGTACCATCAACCGTTACGGCGGCCACAACGATGTGTACCAGGAGGACAACCTCACGTTCTGCGGTCCGGTGGCGGACATGCTGATGCAGGCCGGGGTTATTTCAAACGGCGTATTTCCACTGGGCAAGGAACGGCGCCTGCTGCCGATCCAGGCTTATATGCTCGACCCGACCGTAAATTCACAGATCAAAGCCAATATCGAACTCCAGCGCCTGCTGGTCGACATCTACCTGGAGAAATGCTCCTCGGAACGCGAGGAATATCCGCAGTTCGAAAAACTGCTCCGCCGCATCCGGGAGAATCCTCAGCAGTGGTGGACCGTTTCCGACATGGCGGACCAGTGCAATCTGAGCCGCGACCAGTTCCGCCGGGTCTTTCATCAGCGGACCGGCATCAACCCGAAGCTTTTCATCGACCGCTCGAAGCTAAACAAAGCGGCGGAAATGCTGATCAACACCAGAAACAGCATTGCCGAAATCGCCGCCAGGTTCGGTTATGAAGACCAATACCATTTTTCACGCCGCTTCAAGTCCATCTTCGGGATATCCCCCAGCCGGTATCGCGAAACCATGAATCCAAACAATAAATAACACTCCGATTTCATACTTTTGCTATAATTTCGCTATTGATGTATATATATTCAATAAATAATATCCATAATACATTTCCATTGAATTATGAATTGCGCAATAATTTTACAAAAAATTCACTTAATCACATAATAAACTCAATTATTTTCGATATCGGGCAAATTAATTATCAGAAATTAATTATAACAGATTTGATAAAGTATGAAACAGGCAGTATAATAATATGTGAAGATCGAGAAAATAGCTTTTTTAGAAAAATAGATTTGGAGCAACTCCGTGAAACGCTGGATGCCATTTTGTTGTTTGGGTTTTAGATTTTGGAATAACAGACTGATTCTTCCCAGTCTCTACCACTATATCGGGCAAATCATAAATCACCGGCAGAATGTTGACAAATAATCGCCGCCGGCAACGCAAACCTCCATTTACAAAGAGACTGATTGGGTGTATAATACTAAGGATTTTTCATAACAATGAGGTTCTCATGCGCGTATTGATTTGCACGGATTTGGAAGGAGTGGCCGGGGTAAGCACATTTACCGTAGATACTGCGGCGGAAGGATGCCGTTACGTGACCGCTACGCGGCTGCTGGCGGAAGAAGTCAATGCCGCGGTCCGGGGATTTCTGAGAGCCGGCGCCACGGAAATCGCCGTGATTGACGGACACGGACCGGGAGCCGTCGATTTTGAAACACTGCAGCCGCCGGCACGGCTGATTCACGGGCGTCCACTTCCTCCGGTCAACCAACTTTTTGCGGAGCTGGCCGCCCGGTACGATGTCCTGGCCATGGTGGGGCAGCATGCCATGGCGGGCGTCCGCAACGGCAATCTGAACCATACACAATGTTCCACGGCAATCGATTACTATAAGCTGAACGGCAAGTTGATTGGCGAAACGGCCCAGTGTGCGCTGTTTTTCGGCGAATATGGAATTCCGCTGGTTTTTCTTTCCGGCGACGTTGCCGCCTGCGATGAAGCCGAAGAACTGGTGCCCGGAATCACGACCGCCGCCGTCAAAGAAGGCCTCGGCCGGAGCTGCGCCATGACGATGACCGCCGCCGAATCGCGCGAAACCATTGAGAAACAAGCCGAGACCGCGTTGCTCAAGCACCGTCAGAAAGCAATCGCGCCGGTCGTCTGGGCGCCACCGTATACACTGGAAATCCGTTATTTCCATACCGACACGGCGGACAGCGCCTCCGCCCGCCCCGGCTCCCGCCGCATCGACGCCCGGACCATTCAGCTCTGCTCGGATAAGATCAGCGATATCATTTATTGATTAAGGCAGCCGGCCAGTTTTTTCTGCCGGTAACCGGTTTTCGGGTTGCATGAAAAACTCACTGTCACTCTGGTGATCCGGGGTGTCCGCAGGGAATTGACTGCGCCGAGCACGAGTTGATACTGAACCCACTCGCCGGATTTGATGGCGATTTTCCCCGGCTTCAACCATGGGGAACCATCGAATTGTTCCGGACGCGCCGCGATCCTGACTTTGGCACTGACCCAGGTTTTCGGCGGCACTTCGCCTTCCCATTTGATCTCATCCAGCACGGCATCCTCTTTCAACTGAAACGGTTCCGAGGTGTAATACTCCTCCGGGCCGCGGTCCAGCTGATTGCCCGGTTCGAGGGCAGTCATGCCGTGCGGCCCGGCCGTCGGCAAGTCCGTGGAATTGCGGCGTTCGAACCCCTCCGGCCCGTTCCACCAGACCGTGGAGAAGCCGAGGTGGTCGCCATCGACCTTGTGATTGGCCACTGCCAGGTCGACATAGCCGTCTTCGTTGAAATCGGCGGCCAGGCAGCCGGAAGCGGAATGCGTGAAAATCAGCTGGCGGTCCAGCTCATGGAATTTCCCCTGCCGGTTCCAGTACAGAATGGAGTTGATATCGCGCTCCTTGCCGTTATGATAATTGCCGGCGAAAATATCCAGCCAGCCGTCGTTATTGAAGTCGGCGACGGCAATGGCCACCGCGGCGTCGGCGCGCAGGATCGTCTTATTGTTTTCGCGGAGCCCCTCCGGGCCGTTCCAGTAGATATGGACGAAAGACTGGTGCGGATTGTGCGGCGTCAATTCGCCATTCTGCGGGGTTTCGATGTGGGAACCGATGATCAGGTCCGGATAACCGTTGCCGGAGAGATCCGCCACCCGGACACAGGTCCCGTGAAAAACCGCCAGCTCGGAATGACGCTTCATGCTGAAGCCCTCCGGCCCGCCATGCAGGATCAGCGTACGGTCGGTATTGATCAGGGGAATGACCAGGTCCAGATAACCGTTTTTGTTGAGATCAACAGCGATGATCCAACGCGCGCCGCCGCGGTTTTCCAGCGAAATAATCTCGGATTTGCGGAAGCCGTCCGGCCCGCCGTAGAAAATCTTAAGTGCGTTCCAGTGCTCGGCCACGGCGATGATATCGAGGTAGCCGTTGCGGTTGAAATCTCCGCACACCGCCCCCCAGCCGATCCCGGTCGGCAGCAGATACGTTTTTTCCGGCTCGAAGCCGTCCGGCCCGAAATGATGCACGTGAAAACCGGGGTCCAGATGCAGCGAATTCTCCGAATTGTTGCAGATGACCAGTTCGGCCCAGCCGTCGTCGTTCAGGTCGGCGGACAGGGAGTCGACCGCGCACCAGCCCGGCACCTCCTGCATGTTTTCCGGGGAATAACCGTTCGCGCTTCCCCAGTAAATATAGCATTTGTCGAAACCGACGGCCGAGCGCGCATAATGGTTGATCACCAGCAGATCGTGCGTACCGTCCGGCTTCGGCACCGCGAACACGCGCTGGGCGTCCTCGGCCTCCAGTTTCAGCGGTTCCCTGCCGATACCCTCCGACGTGCCCGGATAAACCAGCAGGTGATTGGTGTAGGAATATTCCGTATGGCTCTGGGCGATAATCAGGTCGGCATGGCCATTGCCGTTCAGGTCCGCCATGATGGCGTCGGCCGCCTGGTCGGTCTGAATCATGATCCGGTTTTCTTCGTTGAAACCGCCGGGACCGCCCAGGTAAAGATACGAGCATTGGACATTGTTTTCTTTTCTGCGGCTGGCGATGAATAAATCGGTAACCCCGTTATGGCGCAAATCGCCCGCCGCCACCGCCAATGCTTCCGCCACCGGCAGCTCAAATCCAAACCCGATTTCACGCTTGGAATTGATCGTATAAAACAAGATCCGCCGCTCCGTGATCACCGTCAGATACTGCCGTCCGTCAATCACGACGATCCGGGGAAGCGCGGGCGATTTCATCTCTTTTTCCATCTGACTCTGCACCGACGCAGAGATTTTGACAATGATCCGGTCCGCCTCCGGGAGCTCCGGCATCACGGTCTTGCGGTCCGGCGAAATGCCATCCGGTCCGCCCCAGTAAATGACCGTTTCCACCGAGTCGTTTTTCCGCACAATCAACTCGTCATAACCGTCGCCGTCCAGGTCGCCGGTTTCCAGCTGTCCGGTCATGACCGGCAGGTCGATGAAGCGGCTCCACTCCACCCCCAGTTCCGACGGGTAAAAAATACGGACAACTTTATAGAGCGGCAGCGAAAAAGCCAGCGCCGGAAGTTTCCCGCCTTTGAAATACCCCGCCGCCGAGGATTCCGCCCACGGCGTGGGGATGCGGATGTGGCGGTTCTCCGAATACCCGCCACTGCCGCCGAAATAAATATCGCTGGAGGCAAACGGAGCCGCCATGTCGTAGCGTCCGCAGACAATCAGGTCGGCATGGCCGGAACCGTACAGATCCGCCACTGCGCCGGACACCGCCCCCTGGGCGGGCAAGCTCGACCGCCGCGCCCCACCAAGCACATCGCTGTAAACATAGGCCGGAGCCGCTTCGTGATGATTCTGGCAATTGGCGAAAACCAGGTCGAAATAACCGTTATGGTTCAGGTCGTATTGATAAATCCGCTGCAGTACCCCTGCCCGCGACACATACAGATTCTGTCCGCCGTTGCCGAATGTTCCGCGCCGGAACGCTTCAAATCCTTCGGTGATCCATTGCTTTTTCATTCGACTTCTCCCTTATCGAAAAGGGTCAAGCCCTGATATTTTTCTTTTTTCTGCACCTTGCCGCAAGTCAGCCAGACCGCCCCGATCAGCGCATAACAGATTATGGCGGGAAACCCCAGCCATTGGAAACTCAAGCCATGAGCCTCCTCGCGGCAATAAATATTGCTGCATATCACCCACAGCAAAACTCCGGCGCCGAAACCTAGCATCATGGTTCCCGTAACCAGAACCGCTGTCGTATATTTTTTCTTCCGGTGATAAAGGACACCCCACACCGCCATGACAACGATTCCCGCGACAATGAACGGCAAAGCCAGCCCCCAGTTGATCGGCCCGGCCCACCCCATGTCCATGCCGGGCTGCCAACGGTTGAAGTCGGCGGTACTGCCCAGGTACCAGGCGGTCATGGCGAGCTTGAGGCCCCACAAAGTACCGGCGGTCACCCAGACCAGCAGCGTACTGGCGCGCTTCGAAAGCACGGCGAAAATGAATGCCGGAATCACGATGGCATCGAACGCATTGAAGATCGTCGACGCCTCCACCACGCTCTGCGCCAGCCATTCCGCCGAATACGTGATCAGGAGTCCCAGCCCGCAGGCAATGACACCCACCAGCACGGTCGCGATACGTGATATCTTCACCTGCGCCGATTCAGTCATGGCCGGATTGAAATAGCGCAGGTGCAGTTCTTTCACGTAGACGGTCGCCATGCTGTTGAACACGGCGTTCAGCGTGGAAATCACGGCGGCCAGCATTCCGGCGATGACCAGCCCCGGAATCGGCGACGGCAGCTGCGTGGAAATAAAATTGAACAATGCAGTATCTCCACTCTTCGCAGTCAGCTCGGGATGCTGATGGAAAAAGGTAAAAACCAGCAACCCGATGGTCCACAGAATAAGAATCGTCGGAATCGTCAGAAATGTATTGACCACCTGTGTCTTAACCGCGGCCTTGTAACTGCCGCTGGCCAGCAGCCGCTGCACCGTCATCTGATCCGAAGCCATGATGCTGATCGGAGCCAGCAGCTGCCCCAGCAGCAACAGCCAGAACGACAGCCGGACATACGGATTGACCAGATAAAATTCCGGTTTGGCAAACTGGTCCAACCCTCGCCCGTTCTGGAACGCATAAGCGATCCCGCCGAAAAGCCCGCCGTCGACTTTTATGAACAGCGCTCCGAGAATGCAGAATAACCCGCCGATCAGGACCACGAACTGCATGACGTCCGTCCAAACCACCGCTTTCAATCCGCCCGCCGTGGTAAAAACGATGGCGATCCCGCCGCATGCCAGAACCGTAACCCATCCCGGCCACCCCGCCGCACCTTCGAAAATTTTGCTGGTGGAGAAAAGCACCATCCCCAGATAAATCAGCCGCAGGTAAATCGTCAGCGAAGCGATCATCGTCCGCACCCCGGGACTGTAGCGCCGCTCCAAATATTCGAACGGCGTAAACGCCCCGATCTTGAAATAAAACCGCATGAAAATACTGCAGGTGATTATGGTGAAAAGCGGCGCGATCAATCCCAATACCCAGAAAGACAGCCCGTGATTGAAAATCTCACCCGGTACCATGACCAGAGAGAACGCGCTCAGCGCCGCCATCAGGCAGGAGATGCCGAGCGCGAAAAACGGCATTCTGCCGCCGCCAAGCAGATAATCTTTGGAATCCTTCTTGCTGGATGAACAGCAGACCCCGATCACCACCAGAGCGGCCAGATAGGCGGCCATGACGGCATAATCTGAAATATGTAAAGTCACATGCATACGATCTTAAATTCCAAATCCAATGTTATATAATGTACCATTTTTCAGCTCCGCCTTGACCCGGAAATCCTGCTCCGGCAAGGTATCGAACACTACCGCGTTCACACTGTCCATGCCGGACAACGTTTTATCATAGCCCGAAATGGCCTTGCCGTCAGCGTCGATCAGGGTAAACCGGGCATGCGCCGCTTTCAAGTTCACGGTCATCTTGCCGGCGGCCTTTATGGGACGCGATACCATCGTACCGGATTTCGCGCCGGCCGTCAGACCGAACCAGCCGTCCGTGCGGTAAACCATCACCCCGGGCGTCATTCCATAGGACTTGAGTTCCTCGGCCATTTTGTCATAAGAACCGTAGTGAGAGAAAAACGGCCACTTCTTCATTTCGCGCTTGTCGTAGCGTTTCTCGAGCATCTTCCCGTCCAGCTCGGCGGTCAGCTTACTCGAATAGAGGAAATCCCCGCCGAAATGAGGGAGCATGCTGCCCCAGCCGATCAGGTGGTACGCGTTATTGCCGCGCTCCACGATATTGTTGTGCAAGGTAGTAGTTCCGAAGTTCCATTCGCCCGGTTTGCCGGGAGCGATCCACGGCGCGTGCCCCGGAAAACGCTTCCATACCCGCCCTCCCCAGGAATAATACAGTTCCACATAGTACTGCTGTTCCCTCGCGTCATAAGGGTAGGTATAGGAAAGCATCAGGTCGTTGCCGCCCGGCACCTGGTAAATCCCGGCGCCATAATGTTGCGCCATCGGCGCATCCTGCTCGTCCGGCAATCCGAAATAAATCTGTTCCCAATTCAATCCATCCTGTGTCGTAAACACAGTCAGAATCCGGGCAATCTGCCACAAATTATCGTAGCGAGCCACAAACGGCGGATAACGCTTGAGAAGGCGGCCACGGACATAATAGAAGGTCTTTTTATCCGGCGAGAGCCATTGACCCGCAAAATTGTCATTACTGTTGGTCGGGTCCTCAAATTCCTCCGGCGAGATATTGTCCTGCAGAAACGGCTTATCCTGAAGAATGAGGTACTCGCCGTCCTTCGGCCACAGCAGCCAGGTGCTTTGCGGCGTCGGCTTGATCACGCCCCAGTCAACGCGCTTGTAACCGACGTATTGCACCATCAGTTTGTCCAGCGGCACCGGACCGTCTTTGGCCGCGTCGTAAAACCGGAACTTCCCTTGGTCAAACGAAAACCCCATGGAGCCGCTGCCGCCGGAACGGGTACCGCATTTCTGAATCTCCGCCGGGGTGAAATCCACATTCTCCGGCTTGCCTTCGATGATCTCCCACTTGTCAAGGTTATTCAAGTCAGCACGGGCATACCTGCCGACAATGGATTTGGAATCCCATTCACGGTTCATCGCGTTAAATCGTACCACCAGGCCATCCTGTTTATCAAAACCGATTCCGGTACCCAACTGAACCAGTTCATCGGGCTTCAGGAGAGGACGTCCGACCCGGTGCGCTTCCGGTAACTCCAGTTTGTATTCAAGATTTTCCACCTTCTGCAGATACCAGTTGTCCGGGAAAAACATTTTCCGCCCGGTCATGTTTTCTACAGCTTGCGTCGGCGCCGGATCGGTGACCCGGTTCAAACGCAGCAGCCGGGCGAAACTGCCCTGTACCGGCGAGTCCTTGCCCCACACCCGGATGGTCGTCCGGTATTCGCCGTTTTCCCAGTTCCGGATATCGATGGGAATGATATTTTCGCCGGCCTTGATTTTCACGATCACCGGCGGCACCGGCACCTTGCCGTTATGCCGCTCCTTGATGCTTATTTCCAGCTGCATTTCGGGCACAGAGGGATCAAGAATCGCGTACAGTTGCGCCATGTCCTGGTAGCGGTACACCGGCAGCCGGTATTCGGACTGCAGCACGGAATTCAACTGAGTCGCCCGGTTCGCTACCGCTTCCTGAGTATACAGTTCAACTTCGCGGATGATGGCGCTCGGCAGCGGCTTGGCCATCGGATCGGCCCGCTTGCCGGTATCGTTGGAACTCAAAAGCGTGATTTTTAACTGCGTGATTTCCAGAGGGTCGAAGTCGCAGACATCAAAAAAGCTTTCATTGTCTTCGACCTTAGCCTCTTTGCCCCCTTTCAGACCGGAACGGTTGAGGATTTCCCGCCACTGCCCGCTGGCGGACGACATCACGTCCACCTTGTAACCGGTCACCGCCAGTTCGCCGCTCCGGTTATTCAGATACTCGAGATTGCCGCTGAACAGCCGGAGAGTACTGACCATGTACGACTGCCCCAGCTCAAAAAGCAGTACCGACGGCAACCCGGCGACCACCACGGCCGATTCCCCGGCCACATCTCCGTCATTCAACTTCCCGGCGGGCGTTTTATTGCCCTTGGCGTCGACGACGAATGCCAGGGTTTCGTTGGCGCTGGACAATACATTGGCCCGGGCCGTCAACGATGAAGAATCATCATATGAAACCTCAAGCCGATCGAGCAAAACCACATTTTTCTCTCCCCTGGAAGCCGGATAAGTTATAAACTCGATTTTGTCGATGGGCAGATTATTTTCATACGGAATCTCAAGACCTTTTTGCTCTGTCTTGTCATCCAATATTTTCGATATCTGGTATTTGTCTTTGTTCGGCTCGAACCTCAGGACATATTCCCGCCATTGTTTTTCATCAAAGCGAATTCCAAAATATGATTTATTGGCAGCGATCCCTGCTATGATATTACGCTCCACATCCAAACGGAGTACAGCTACGATTTTGCCGGATTTCTGATTACTGAACCGGATTGCACAGGTAGACTCCCCTACCGTTCCGGGAAATATGTTAAAGCGAACGGTCATATTCCGCCCATCCGGAACCTGCTGATTGCGAACCACGGTCAGTACGCCCGGCGTAACCCGCTCGATTTTCAAAACGTGCTTATCCGGATTGTCCGGATGCGGAATGATCGCGAAATTCCGGTTATCGAGCCCGATCCATGCACCACCGATATCGGCAACCAGGCCGGTCTGTTTGGATATTCCCTCCGGAAATAATTCCCGGTTACTGAAATCCTGCTTCAACCATGTTCCGGCCGAAGCGATGACCCCTATTAAAAAGAGACACGACACAATGAATATTTTGATTCTCATAAGATTACCTTTTTTTCGGTGATTAATCAAGACGGGATTTCCAGAAATCGCTGTCCTGGGTTATAGTTGCACGCACAATTGGCTCCACATGACCATCCGTCATAGCCATGTTGATATTGCTGCCGTGCGATGGTTTCCAGGCTGCGGCATTGTAATTGGTATGAGTAATGTAATCGGCCCAGTAGCTGCAGGTTAGCATAAACATGCCACTGATATTTTTAATTGTAGTGATTTTGCGCGACTCCCCGTCATTGCCGCAATACAGTCCCCATCCTTTAGGGAAATTCCTGGAGCCGGAGTTGTAGCAGGCATGAATGGAATAGCCCAATCGGAGCCATCCGCTCAGGGTCGCCGTTCCCCGTCCATCCGCTCCGCCGACATTGGCGCCCAGTTCATTTTCAAAAGTCGGACAAACCATTTTCGAAGTAACACTCTCCGCAGTGGGCTTCCCCTCTACTCCCATGTAAGGAGCGATCTTGAAAATATATGCTTCTTTCATATTATTTGTCAAATCTCCCGTCGCACCAAATCTGCTGGGGGGCATCATATCGTTAGAATCCTGATTGTACATGGCCACGCCGAGGCTCAGTTGTTTCAACTTACTCCTGCAGGAAGAATCCTTGGCTTTCTCCCGGGCCTTGTTCAAGGCCGGCAGCAGCATCGCCGCGAGAATAGCGATGATAGCTATAACAACAAGTAACTCTATAAGTGTAAAATTTCTTTCCATCGACGGTTTCATTTGTTTGTCCCCCAAGTTTTTTATAGTTTTACACTGCGTCCAAGGTGAAAATGCAGTGCTTTTTCGGTATTTTTCCAGTCTTTGTCTTTGAAATATTGAAAAATCTGGCGGTGACTCACCTGCGCTTCCGCGCTGAATACGTCGTTGTGATGATTCAAGCGAAACACCGTTGAGCTCATAAATGCAAAGATTTTGATCAGGAGGTTATCCCGCGATGCCGCGATCAGAGCCGTATGAAACTCCATGTCCGCATTGGCGAAATTCTCGTAATCGTGCTCCGCCACGCACTTGTCCATGTCCTCGATCAGCAGCGACAACCGCACGATGTCCTCGCGGTCCGCCAGGTCGATCGCTTTGCGTACCGCCTCGTGCTCCACGGCATAGCGGATCGTCAGCGTGGTCTGCCGGTCCGTGTCGTGGTAATTGACACAGCGATAGCCCCGCTGAGGCATCCGCTCCAGGATTCCCTCGCCTTCCATCGAAAGCAAGATCTCGCGGACGTTCCCCCGTTTCAGGTCGAATTTCTGGGCGATTTCGCGTTCGCTCAGAATCACCCCGGGCTCCGCCATCAGCGAGTAAATGTGATCCTGCACATCTCTTCTTACATCACTCATTTTATTAATTTCCTTCATCTGGTCAAACTGGTCGACCAGTTTATATAGATTATAACGTCCCCCGGTCGTTTTGTCAATAGGGCTTTGCAAATATCCTGCAATTTTTCCGGAAAAATTAAAATCGCTATTTATTCATTTGAGTTGATTATTCGCTTGTTCCGCTGTATCTTTACTGTTGTAATTAACCGAGGAACCATATCATGAGTTTTGAGCTGGCGGCAAAACAGATTTTGCAGCAGTATCACGAGGTGTTCTATAAGCTTTTTCAGGTGCCGCTGGACTGGGTCGGGCTCGATAACCGGACCTTTACACTTTGCTCGAACGAGCATTGCCATCCGCTGTGCCGGAAAATCATGGAGCATGAAAAAGGGCGCAAAGCCTGTGAGAAGATGACGAACGACCGGGTGCAGCGCTGCCGGGTCAGTCGCGAGTTCCAGATTTCGCCGTGTCACGCGGGGCTGGTTGACGCCATTGTGCCGCTGTATGTGGGAACCCAGTATATCGGCTGTCTCTGTGTGGGCCAGTTCCTGGCCGCCAAACCGACCAAGAGCCACATCCTCGAGCATTGCCGTGAGCTTGATTACCTGGGAATCGGCCCCGACGAACTGAAGCAGTATTATGCCGGTACGCCGGTCGTGCCGCCGGAGAAACTCGAAGGCATGCTGGAGCTGCTGCAGATGATCGGCGAATATGTCTGCGAATCGGAAGCCAAGATTCTTTTTCTGCGCACCATCAACGAGAGCAATCCGGTCGCGGCCGCACGCGAATACATCGAAGCCAATTTCAAATCGAAGCTGAGCGTCGAAGGCATCGCCCGCAAAGTGGGCCTGAGCGCCAGCTACTTCGGCCATCAGTTTCAGAAAGAAACCGGCAAGAGCCCCATCGGCTACCTGAATTCCTACCGCATCCAGAAAGCCTCCGAACTGCTCCGCAAAACCTCGCTGAGCATTTCGGATGTGGCTTACGAATGCGGCTTCCCCAGTTTGCCCCACTTCAACCGGATGTTCCGCAAAATCACCGGCAAAACCCCGAAGTCCGTCCGGGTCAAATAATTTCCAGGATCACCGCCCCCTTCGGCGGCAATTTGACCGTGATGGTTTCGTCGGGCGTAATCGGGATGAGACTGTTCAGGCAGCCGGTAATCCGGGTGGGTTTGAACGGCAGCTGGACCTTCACGCGCTGATAATGATTGAGGTCGTTGATCAGCGTCAGTTTATTGTCGGCATATAAGAGATGCGCTTCGCCGGACACCAGGCCCGGTATTTGCGGCACCGCTGTCCGAATCTGCTCGACCCACCCGCGAACGGTCCCGGCCGGCGGTTCCGGCTCGGGCAGATCGACGAGCCAGGAGTGTGGATCGGTGCCTGAATTATCGACGGTTTCGCATTCGCAGGAGATCACTTCGCCGCCGCGATACGCCGACAACATTTCAAGCTCGTCCGCCGGCATGAAACGGCGGTTCAGCACCACCACCGGACCGGTGAAATCCTTCAGGTCGCAGATGTCGACAATGGTGTTTACCGGCGCACCGCCCGCCAGCAGCAGCCAATGCAGATGAAACGCGGAAGTGAAGCGCCCTGCCCGGGCATAAGCCTCCAGCTCGCGGTCCAGCGCCACAGCGGACCAGACCACGGCGGCGGCCGCGCAATTCCGCGGCGGTGCCTCGGCGAAAATCATATCCCAACGCCGTTTGATCCAATGCCACTCCCCTGCGGTCAGGTGCGAGGTCAGGCACCCCAGCATTCCCTGCAGCGCACGCTGCCACGCGCCGCCGCGATAAACGAAACAATTCGTCAGCGCCACCAGTTCCGCTTCCAGTTGAACAGGGTCGTGTTCGATGGAGTTGTATTCTTCCAGCACATCCTTCAACCCGGACATGAAACTGATCCGCATCTCCGGCATGGCCGCCGTCAGGCGCAGCAGCGACGGCATGAACTTATACAGGGGCCGCACCTCTTTCGAACCCCAGTTCTCCAGCGCAAGCACCGTGCCAGGAGCTTCGAGAATGACCGCGTCCGCGCCGATTTCGTTGATGGCGCGGACATCGCAGCCATAGCGGTAACGCGATTCAAAGGGGTCGCGCGTCCAGATGCTGTTGACGATCAGCTTCTTGTCGATACCCCTCAGCATTTCGTTGGTCTTCTGCCAGAATTCGCGCTGGCGGCGGCCGTGGAACTCGATCCACTCATGCCGGCGCTCGCGCCAGATGGCTCCGGCGGGCAGCCCGAGCCCCGATTGTTCGATCAGGTCGTCGGAAAAATCCCCGTCATAAATCGGTATCCGCTGGTGAATATACCCGTCCGCGCCGTGGAATCCGTCGAAGCCGTAATCCAGCATCACCTGCCGCAGTTTTCCGATGAAAAAGTCCTCGTAAAAAGTACCGTCCGCCAGCCGCTTCCACGGGCAGATCGCCTCTATGCGATTGCCCTGTATGTCGACATAGCGCATTTCCGGGTGCCGGTCGGTCCAGGTCTCCGGAAGATTTTCCAGCTTGAAGCGCCGGGCGATCTCATCATTCATCAGTTGATCGAAGACGGAGAAATAAACCGCGATACCGTTTTTCTGCAGTTCCCGGACCAGAGTCTTCAGTTGCCCCTGGCTCCAATGCTGGCGGTCGTGTTCCAACCCCTTGAGCTGTCCCACGTAGCTGGAACAATCCTCGCGCAGCATGGTAGAATCCGGCAGGCCCGGCTCATGGGAATGAATGAAATCATTGCTCCAGAGCAGCAGCACCACCGCGCCGGGCTTGAAGCCGGCCTTGTCCAGCAAATGCTTCACGCCCATGTCCGCGTCCCGGTTGTCAAACCCGATCAGCTCCATCCACCAGAAACAATCATAATCCGCCATATCAAACCTGTAATTATTTAAGTCACTAAAATGTAAATCACCTACCCGTGTTTTTCAACCATTATTCTGCGAAACCAACCCCCACGTAGTAGGCCATGGCGTTCTGGGTGGTGTCCAGCCGTCCGAACTGCACCACGATCGGCGCACTCGCGCGGACCCGCAGCGCATACTGCGTGACCGGCGGGATCGCCACGCCGCCCAGCTCCTCCGGATGATCGAGGCGAATCGCCTTAATGCGCTCGGCCCCTACCGGAATCACGATGCCTTTATTCGGCGCCCGGTCGGAGAAGTAGACGTCGAGTTCCACCGTCACGTCTTCCGTGGATGTATTGAAAAGCATCAGTGCTTCATGCGCTTCCATCTCGCCGTTGTTCTTTTTTTCCGGCAGGTAGCCGTCGGCAAAATACCAGATTTTCTTTCCACCTTCCATGCTCAGATTCCTTTTGCTACGAGTTCGCGGATCAGCGGCGTCAGCGATTCCGGCGCGCCGTCGGTAATGACAAAACCTTCCTCGATCCGGTTCGAGCCGTCCGGGTGACCGAATAAGCTGATATCGGAGTTCACGCACATATTTTTCTCGAATTTATAAGTGGTATTTTCATCCGGGTACGGCGACTCGGCTTCCGCCAGCCCGATCCCGTGCATCGGCGGGTACACATCGTATTCGGAAAGTCTGTGTTTGGCGAAAATCTTTTTCACCTCACGCACCATTTCACCGGCAACCACCCCGGATTTCAGGAATCCCTGCTGTACCTGCGCCGCCTCAAAAAGCGCGCTCAAGAACCGCTTCTGCCCATCGGACGGCGTGCCGATGACGAACGGATATTCCACCGTGGCCACGTAGCCCTGATACTGCACGGCCATGGCGGCCATGACCATCTCGCCGCTGCGCATGATTTTGTTGGTGGCGCGCCCGATGATGGTGGCGGCGCGCGGACCGCTGCCGAACACCGTGAAGTTGATGTCTTCCGCCCCGGCCATGCGGGCGGCACCCTCGGCGGCTCCGGCGGCCATGGTTTCGGGATTACCGTCCACGGCGTATTTCATCAGCTCGGCGTAACCGGCGCAGGCCTGGCGTCCAGCCTCGCGCAAACAGGCGATTTCGGCCGGGGATTTGATCATGCGGAGCTTGGCCATCATCTGCATGGCGTCGACGATTTCCACGCCGGCGGCGGCTTCCTTGATCCGCTCCATGATCGGCCCCGGAATATCCCAGTAACCGACAATGCCGAGGCGCTTGCCGCCTTTCAACGTATCGCCCAGGATTTCGCGGAAACTCGAGAATTTCGCCAGCGGATAATCGATCTCCTCCGGCACCGACACACAGGCGAATTCCTTCACATTGCGGTAATCGCTCCACACAGACATTTCGCGGGCGTAGATTTCGCCCTCCGGCGCTCCCGCCACCACCGGTTCGCCGGAGCGGGCGATGAAACACGCGGCCCGCTCGAAAATCGGCCAGAAATCGCAGACATAACGCAGATTTTCCTTGCGGTATTCATCGCCGTAAACCAACAGGCCGTCCAGATGGTTTTCCGCCATTGCGACTTGGATATTATTCAAACGTTGCTTAAATTCTTCACGACTGATTTTCATGGGTATATTCCTATTTATTCCAAAGTTATGGATTTGATTCGCATTAAGTCGGCGGTTTCCTGCAGTGCCTCCACCGCATTGCCGTGGGCCAGGACGATATGGTGCGCGGTACCGAGATCGATGAGATTTTTCAGGTATTCCTGTACCGGGCTTTTTACCCGGACCATGGCGTGGATTTCGTCGCACGGCAACGTCGGGAAGTCGATGGATTCGCCGTGCGAAATCAGCATCTGGTAACTGTCGCCGGTATTCAGGAAATGCCCCATCGTCACCTCGCCGGGCCGGACGATCATCTCATAATTGAGCCCGCTTCCCTTGAAGCCCCATTCCTCCGGCGAACAACTCAGTTTCACCGCATCTCTGGAGGCGGCCTGCTCCGGCACCGCGATGCCGTGGCCCAGCAGGAACAGCGCGTTGTTCTTCACATCGAACTGCCCCCATTCCGCCTGAAACGGCACCTGCCCTGTGAAGCGGTACAAAAGATCCATCATCACCAGCCCGCCGATATCCCCCTCGCAGCCGACCATGAAGCGGTCATCCTCCATCAGCATCGAGGCTCCCATGCGGGCGGGCGCCCCGGTCATTTTTTCGATATAGTGCTGACCCAGGAAACAGAGCCCGTCCAGGTTGAACCGGTGATAAAGTTTCCGCATCGCCAGCCCTACGCGGCAGGAGCGTTTCACATCGTCAAGTTCGACATTTTTCACCTGAAAACGCTTGAACAAACGGTTGGCCGCTTCATCCGTTTCCGCATCGGAAATATCGCGCCAGCAGTCGATCAGGTGCTCCGCCTGGATGGTCATCACTTCCGGCCCGAGAAATCCCTTCACTCGCGCCCGGTCGAACTCCAGGTCGTACATGCCGCGGAAGACATGCCCTATCAAGCCGTAAGTGCTGGATTTGAGCTCGCGCACGGCAGTGGCGGTTTGGACTTTGGTACAGATCTTGCGATAAGCTTCCGGGTCACTGATTTCCCCGACCACGGTCTCGTAATCCAGCTTCATTTTGCGGAAGGAGCCGCTGAGCTGGGTAATGGCGATCAGGGCGCTGTTGCGCATCGTGGCCATATAGTTGTCATGGGGCGACACATCTTTGCCGGTCTGGGTGCTGAAAAGAATCACCCGCGGGCGCTTGCCCAGGCAGTTGATGGCGTGCATGGTGATGAAGTCCGGCAGGTAAGTTCCCGCAATAACCACCAGTATCTCAATCTGTTCGGAAGCCATTGCCTGCCCGGCTTCTTCGGCCCGGTCCAGCGTATCGACCATGCCCGGATAAACGACACGGTATCCGGCCAGCGCCTCCTGCAGCCGCTTCGCCGCCTGCTGTAAATCCTGCTCCACCTGTCCCCGGAGCGCCGGGTACATGCGCCAGTACTCAAAGTATCCGAGGCCCAGCACTCCGACAGTGGTCGTGCCCCGGGGCGGCCGTTTGGTCAGGACGTCACCGAAGGTTCCGGCATTTTCGGCGTCGAAACTGGTTATATTCTGGGTTGCGGTCATCATTTCACCTTTGTTGCAATTTGTTCAAGGGTCATAAATTCGAGATTCAGATTCTGCCGGACCGCTTCCTCACGCGCCCAGGCAAAAAATTCGTGCAGAAACCGGATGCCCTCTCCCTCAAATACCGGGTCGACATGAGTTACCGTGACAAACGGAATCCCCGCCCGGCAGCAGGCACGGAAATCCTGCTGCGCCATCGCCCATACCCGGTCGTATTTTTCCGCGGTCAGGTACCAGGTGTAATCGGTGGTCAGCGGCAGGAGAGGAATCGACGTTTTCTTGCGCAATTCCAGATAACGCTCGCGGGTAATTTCGCGCGGTGCGACATCCATCCGGCCCATGATGTAATCCCAGCCGGTTTCCTGCAGACAGGCGGATGCGTCATAAATATATTTCTCGGCGGCCAGCGCCTCGAACATGCCGGGGCTCTCCTGCAGCGCCGGAGCGCGGAATCCGGCAATCCGGAATCCCAGCGCATTTTCCAATATTTCACGTCCCTGCCGCAGGCGCGGACGCAGGTTTTCGCACGTCTGCTCGGCGGCGAGCTGCGCCCGGTTTTCCTCGGCATAACGCTTCGACTCCGTCTCGTGCGGCAAATCCAGTATCATCAGCGGCGGCACGCCCAGCTCAAAGCGGTTATGACGCAACCCGTGCTGAGCGAACTCGTGTCCGCCGTTGTGGGCTTTTTTGATCATATCGACATAATTTCCCGGCAACTCTGCGAACGTGTTGCCGGACTCTTCATCCAGCGGCACCACGAAAAAGGTCGCCGGTATTTTTTCATCGTCAAAAAAACGGATCAATGAAGCGAAGTTCGCCGGATTCGACCACCCGGTCAGCGCCACATCGTCCACGCTCATACCGAAATACATATTCATCGAAACAACTCCTGTACGGTTGAAACTTTTTCCACCAGATAAAACGACTGCCGGAACGCCTCCGCGTATTTCACCCCCATTTTCGAGCCGTGATACCGCGCCCGTGCCACCAGTTGATCGTCCAGTTCCCCCAGGTGATCATGCGCCGCGCCGAACTCGTGCCATGACGCCATTTTGGCATCAAATGTATCGGTGATATCCACCAGATGCGTCGGCTCCGGCAACGGATCGTTCAGTTCGAAATGAAAGTATTTACCGGCGCGCCACGGCTTGCCGAAATCAGCGCTGCAATCCCATGCCGCCTGGTTCCAGGCGTCGCGCGAAACCGTCGCCATGCCGTGATGCTGGAAATACTCGTTCCAGTAATGCGCGAAAATGATGTCCGGCTGATGCTGGCGGATTACCCGGATGCACTGCTGGTAAAACTCCCGGTTGCGGTCCACCGCAAAATCCGGTATGTCGTAGCATTCAAAGCTCTTCACCCCGAGTACTTCATGGGCTTTGATTGCCTCGCGTTTGAAGAGCTCCACCGCCGCCGGACCGCCGCCGGGCTCCGTGTAGGCCTCGTCGCCGTTGCCGAAACAGAATACCGATACTTCGCACCCGGCATTGACCAGTTTGCGGATGACCCCGCCCATGGCGATCACCGAATCATCCAGATGCGCCCCCAGAACCAACACTTTTCCTGTCATATTGTCACAACCTTATATTTTAGATCACGACATTATTATACAGCAAAGCACTGCGATAAACCACACGAATTCTGCCTTATTTTTGATCGATCCTGCTTTTTATGGGTTTTTCAACAAAATTCATCAATAACCGGGCCACAAAAAAGCCGGTCTTTCAACCGGCTTCTTAAGATATGGATTCTGATCCGTATTACTTATTTTTTGGCAGCTTCGGCAGCGGCTTTCACTTTCTTTTCGATCGCGCTTTTGGCCTTGTTGGCGGTCTCGCGTTCGCTCCAGAGCTTACCGGCTTCTTCATTGCTGGCGCGGAAAGCGGCATCCGCTTTCTCTCTGGCGGCGCGTGCGCCACGTACCTTGGCGATCGCGGCCTTGGCTTCATCGCTGCTCTTTTCCTTGCCGGATTTACTCCAGGCAGTATCGAAAGCTTTGCGGGCCACGCCCAATGCCTTATCGGTGTCCTTGTTTTTCTGCTTGGTGTTTGCGTCTCTGGCCGCTGCGAAATCATTGGCCACCTGTGCGGTCGCTTCATCGCCCTGGAGCAGCTTGATCTTCACGTCGTAGTATTCCTGTTCCGCCTTCTCCAGAGCGGCGCGGGCATCCTTGCACTCCTGAGACATGTTTACCCGGACGAAATCACTGTATTTCTTATTTGCCGTATTGAAAACCTTGGTCGCGGCACTCTGTTCTTTCTTCAGGTCCTCGATCGACGGAGCGGCATCCTGGGCCATAGCCGTACCCATGGCAAGGAGACCGACAACAAGCAACATCATGATTTTCTTCATTTTTCGTGATCCTTTTTTGGTGTTTTAGCTAACGCATGCACAATGCGAATAACTAATATGTATTACTATAGCATATCGCCTTCAATTTGTCAAATACCCCTGCCGGCGGTTCAATTGGCCACCGGCACGATATGCGGCTCGTGGACCTCGCCCTGAACCTTCGGATTACAGGAATCGACGGTACAATTTTCCAGCAGGTTTTTGTAATACGTCTTTTTGTATTTGAGGACCTCCATCTGCTTCTGCAATTCTCGGATCTGCTGCCGCAGGACCTTCTCCTGCTGAAAAATCAACTGAGCCCGCTCCGGAATCGTGGAATCCCCCTTCAGGCACAAGTCGATATAATGCTTGACCTGCTCCACCGGCAAACCGGTCATGCGCAGACAATGCACCAGCTGCAGCCAGCTCACGGCATACTCCGAAAACATGCGCACATTGCCATCCGTCCGGTCCAAGCCGGGAATCAACCCGACATTGTCATAATAACGGATCGTGTACGCCGTCAGCGCCGTCATCTCGGCGACTTCTTTGATGGTGAATTTCGGTTTCTTGTCATAAGCGGGCTTGTACTTTTTCATATCCGGCCTCCATGCAGTTTACCTTACAGTAGCTTTAATTGTAAAAAAACGCAAATAATCCGATAAAAAAAGACCGATTTCATAATTAAACTATTCGCAAACCGGTTATTTTATGCTAAAAATAATTTTTTCTCGATTTTTTTACTTGCATTTATTGACTTACAGTTACTCTAACGATTATACTGATATATAAACCAAGGAGGTTGTGATGAAAATGATGGCATTGTCGATGGCGGCAGCATTGCTGGCAGGGATCGGCTGCTCGGCCGAAGAAGAGAAAACATCGCGAAGTACGGAATCAAAGAAAATTCTTGTCGTTTATTTCTCGCGCTCCAACAACACCAGAACCATCGCCGAGTACATTCAGAAAAACGCCGGCGGTGAAATATTCGAAATCGTCCCGGTCAAACCCTACCCGAAGGATTATTACGAAACCACCGAACAGGCAAAAAAAGAGATCAACGAGGGCTTCAGGCCGGAATTGAAAACCAAAGTCAAAGATATCACCAAATACGATACGATTTTCGTCGGCTCCCCTAACTGGTGGTCGACGGTTGCGCCGCCGGTTTCGACCTTCCTGGGCAGTTACGATCTCTCCGGAAAAACCCTTGTTCCATTCATGACCCACGAGGGCTCCGGCCTGGGTATCGGCGTAGAGGAAATCAAAAAACTGGCGCCGAAGTCGACCGTACTGGACGGACTGGCCATTCGCGGCTCGCGGGCCAAACGCTCCGAGCAGGACGTCATCCAGTGGCTCGAAAAAATGAACCTGAAAAAGAAAGATAAGTGAGGCGAAAATGACGTTCCATAATATCTTCCCCCGCGGCAAAGAACTCAATAAACGTGTCTGGGTCGAGCGGCTCTCCGAAAGGGACGAAGTATTCAACTGTCCCATTGCCAACGTTACCTTCGAGCCGGGCTGGCGGTCCAGAAGTCAATCTTCGGCTATCCACGCGCCTTGAACGCAATCGCCTGTCTGAACGAAGTGATTCCGGAACCGAAATAAAAACAGCACATCCCATGACCGAACTTTTGAAAGAATATCTGCGGCAGAAGTCCGCCGCCGGGATCGTCCTGGCGTTTTCCGGCGGGGCTGGCAGTTTACTGCTGCTCGCCCTGCTGGAAATGATTTATCTGGAGGCCCCCTTTCCGGTGGCAGCGGTTTCCATACAGTCCATCTTCTGCTGCAAAGAAGAACTGGACCACCTCCGGGTCTCATTCGCCCGGTCGGAAATTCCGTTGAAACTATTCTATTACGACCCGCTCTCGGTTTCTGGAAATCTCAAGCAATGCATCTTCGCCGAAATCTCAAGTTACGCCGCCGCCCATAACCTGCAAACGGTAATCAGCGGAAGCACCACCAACCACAATTCCCCCATCTCCACTCCCCTCGCCGAATTGAAAATATCCCCAAAATAAATCACGTCATTTTTCTGCCCAAAACACAGATGTGTGGTTAAAAATCCCCCCTTCCCTCCGATCCTGATTTTTTCATCTTTTTTCGTATTCGCCTCTTGACAAAAAAGGGAACTGCATTATAATAATTGTATCGCAACAGTGGTTCATTAATTGACGGAATATTTCAAATGGCACCGTTAAAGTATTGGAAAATCAAAGAATACCTGGAAGAAGTGGCGGTCCGTCCCGAATCGGCGACCCGTATGCCGACGGTGCGCGAGCTGATGGCGCGCTTCAATGTTTCGCTGTCCACCGTGAACCGCGCGCTGTCGGAACTGGAAAACGACGGGATCATCACCCGGCGGCAGGGTTCCGGCATTGTGTCCGCCGGCCAAAGCCGCGAAGTGAAGCGGCTCGACCCGCAAAATGATGAATATGGCAAAACCCTCGTTTTCGCCTGCAATGATTATCCGGACGAAAGCACCTGGCGCATGAGCCACACCGTCATCCAGCACGCCCGCTTCCGCAAGTGCAACATCCTCGACTTCAAGATCTATCAGGATACGCCGACCGAAGCGATCATCGAACAGGTCCGCACCGTGCCGGATTGTGCCGGACTGATCCTGCTGGTCGGCAGTGACCGCATGGACCAGGAGCGGCTGGATGCGCTCGGCAAGCTGCCGATGAAAGTGGTGATTGTCGACAGTCTCTATTTTTACCGCAATCTGCCGTCCAATATTTATACGATTTCGCCAAACCCGGCTTCCTGCGCCACGCTGACCATCGAAACCCTGGCGCGCTTCGGCCACCGCGAGATCGGCTATATCCGCAACGAGCCAAACAGCGAATACATGGATGCTTTCCGCAAAACGCTGCTGGCCAAGGCCAAAGAGCACGGCCTGAACCTGACGCCCGACCGCATCTTCGGCGCCACGATCCGTTCGTGGGAGAGTTCGCTCGATTCCGCCGTGCAGCTGACCCGGGCGAACCTGGACGCGATCCGCCGCGAAAAATTGACCGCGCTCATCTATAAATCGAGCAGCGGCGCGCTGGTTTCCCAGAAGGTCCTGCAGGAAAACGGCTTCCGGATTCCCGAAAACCTCAGTCTGATCAGCGAGGGCGAGCGCAGTTTGTATCAATACCTCCATCCCGCGCTCACCGTGGTGACGCCAGATTACCATGACATGGGCTGCTCCGCCGTCGACCTCGTCCTCGGGCTCAGGAAACCGGAATCGCACAACCTGCTTTTTCCCCATACATTAATTGAACGCGACAGTGTTAAAGATAGAAACAAAATAAATGAAAACGGAGAGAAGTCATGAAAAAAACAGTACCTCATTTCACGCTGATAGAGCTGCTGGTTGTGATCGCCATCATCGCGATACTGGCGGCGATGCTGCTTCCGGCGTTGAACAGGGCCCGCGAACAGGCCAAGACCAGTAAATGCCTGGGGAACAACAAGCAGATCATGTCAGCCATTTTGATGTATGCGCACGATTTTGATGACCATACTCCGCCGGTAAATCTGGCGACCAGTTTCTCCGATCCGTTACGTTTAAAAAACTGGTGGACAAATATTCTGGTTCGGGGAAACTATCTGCCGACACCTCAGAAATGGCAGAGTGAAAATGAAGGAAAAAGTGCCGACGGCGTTTTGGTCTGTCCGTCGCGGCAGCCGGATACAAGCGGAGTGATCGGAATTTATGCGAGCGTCACCTATTCCGTCAGCTATAATCTTTCCCTGAAACTGGGGTTGCTGAAAAACGTTTCGACAAAGGTCCTGGTGGCCGATGCTCATAACAGCATAACTGTTTCATGGAACAAGACTACGCCCTGGACCTATGCGACCGACCAGCGTGTTTCGGAGCGCCATAACGGCGGTGGCAACGGAGGCTTTCTCGACGGTCATGTCGAGTACCGTAAATACCATGACTGGCTGAACAATGTCGGCGGATGTTTTCAACCGAATTGAGGAGTTTTTGAAGCATGTTGAGATCAATATTCATAATAATCAGTCTGTTTCTCGGTGTAGCTGCAACTCAAGCTCAAGTTCCCGCCCACTACGAAGGGAAAAATTATATACTGGATTACAGCAAAAGCATTGCGGTTGACCTGAAAAAAACGGATGGATCGTTACAACCATTTCTGGCTGGAATCGATATCGAATGCGCCACGATGAAATGGGAGTATTTCTTTCGTTCGTCCGGTTTCCGGGCCGTTCTGAAAGAACAGACGGAGTCCATGACATCGATCGAATTTCAGTATGAATTTACCGGCCGGGACGCGGACCGGGTAACCATGACGGGAACCATTGAAGCACACCCGGAATGGTTGAAAATAAACCTTGACGGCGTTTGCAAAAGCGATATCGGCAAAGCGTTTTTCCGGCGGGCCAATATCAGATATGCTTCTCCGGACGTGTCGCTCCATGTGCCGTTTGCGGAAACCGGAATTGAAGATCAACCCTACGGTATCAAAGCGGAAATGCAGCCGGAATTGATATTGACTCACAATGCCGCCAGGAAGCTTGGCAGCGTGAACCTGATCTGGGAAAAAAATGATGACGGGTCGTATCGTACGTCGCAGGAAATCGTGCTGGTGCCGTACCGGGACCAGCCGCCACTATTCAACCGTATCTCCGGGCGCGATTATGAAGCTTGTTTTGAATTTGCCAGGCCATGCAGTGTCTTGCTCGAAGGAGACCGCCCCGAATCCGTTCTGCATTTTTATAACCGGACGAAACGCAAATTCGATGGCCGCGCCGTTCTGAAGATTCAGGATTACCGGCAAAACAATGTTTCCTCGCAGATTCTGGAATTGACCGCCGCCCCGGGGGAAATCATCCGCCGGAAAATTGAGGTTCCGGCCACGCAATACGGATATTTCGCCATGACGCTGGAAGTGGACGGCACCTCCGTTTCGACCCACAGTTATTGTGTCCTGCCGCCTGTTGCCCGCCCGTACAAATCCGACTCCATCTTCGGAGGTATCATCTATCCCTGGAATCGCAAGACCGTGGAGAAACTGGACTTGATGAACTGGATCGGCATGAGCACGATCCGCCGGGCTTATCCGATTGCCGCCAAAGGGGTGGTGCTGCCCTCCCGGCCCAAATCCGGTGTTTATAGCAAAGAAGATGCCGCACGAATATTCCACGAACAGGAGGCGCGCGGCATTGAACCCATTGCCCTGACCACTTCCATCCTTGAAATGCCCGCCGGTACATTTCGCCTCACCGAGGGAACCAACGAAGAAAATATCCGCCGCCTTCCGGCCGATTTTGCTGAACAGATGAAAATCGAATATATCAAGGCGAAGCTGCATGATCCTGCCGTCATGGTCGGCTCCACGGGCACCGCAGGGGTCGATATCCACTGGTTTGAGGAAATGCAGGATAGCGGCGTATGGGACTATATGGACGCTATTTTCGTCCACCTTCATTGTTTTCCGCGCGCTCCGGAAGTGAATAACATCATGACCCGTGAATTCTGGCTGCATGACCGGGTGACGCTGCTGCGCGAGTTGATGGACAAATACGGCGAAAAAGCGGTCTATGACAGTGAAAACGGCTATTTGACGCTGGACCCGAACCGGCGTGTGGAGAATTATCCGTTGCGCTCGATTTCCGAGCAGAACATCGCCGCGGCTTTTATGGTCCGCAGTTACCTGCAGAGCCTTGCCTATGGATTGAAGAATAAAATGTGGTTCACCATTGACAGTTACGGCGGCTTCGGCATAACGGAGCGCAACCAGCCCCTGCCGGCGTATCCGGCCTATGGCGCGATGACCCTGCTGCTGGACGGCGCGAAGTATGCCGGGGAATTACTGTCGCCCGGGCGCGTCTCGAGCGCCATGGACCGCAATGAGGAGTTCAGCCGCTCCTGGTTCGGGCAAGCCACCCCCGGACTGGAAAAGGAACTCCTGGCCGCCGACCGGGAAACAGTGAAAACAAACCGCGATCCGGACTTGAAGCCTTATCTCTATATACGGGCGTTCCGGACGCGGGACGGCAAGCCGGTTCTGGCCGCGTGGGCCACCTTGAAGCGGCAGGATGTCGTCAAGCATACGGTACCGACTCCGGCGTGGATGGATCAAAAACCGGGGACACCGCTGCTTTGGAACGGCTTTCCTGTAAAAGAAGAACCGCAGCCGATACCGGTGCGTTTCAACACCGGCTCCAAAGAAATTGAAGTTGCCGACATGATGGGGAACCGTCGCCGGATAAAGACCGAAAATGGCTTCATTACCCTGTCATTGGATGATTATCCGCAGTTCATTCTCGGAGCGGATGCCGGACTGCTGGCGGAAGCCGGGAAATTCAATTTGAGGTTATTCCCCTCCGAACTGAAATCGAATAACAACTGGAAGCCCCTGGTTCAATTGGTACTGCCGAAAGAGCAAACGCATCCCCCCCGTAAAGCGGTTTTTGACAAGCCGAACCTTTCGGCTGTTCTGGAAGCGGGAAAACCGTATCCGGTCTATGTCCGCCTGAGCAACCTGTCCGGCAAAACGGAAAACGGCAACATAACTCTGAAGCTGCCGGATGGCTGGAAATGTACGCCGGCAAAGGTAAGCTTCACCATTATGCCGAACACTGAAAAACATATTGCCGCGGAGTTTACCGTCATACCGGACAATACTGCGGATAAGGTGAAGATCCGCAGCATCGTCCATTCGGATCGATCGGGAAAAATTGCCGATTCGACTATGAATGTCGGCGTCGAATAATACCCTGTCAAGCGCCCCGGATATTTACCGGAAAATGCAGCATGGATTGATACTGCTTATAATCCGGAGATGATTTTCAGCAACTGCGGCAGGAGCTGTTTCTTCCTGCTCAGGATGCCGGGCAGATCATAAAGATTGTCGTGGATTTTGCGGTACGGCAGGCTGCTCAGGATATCCCGGTGGCCCACCGCCAGTAGCAGCGAATCCTCGCGCACGACGTTGGTCACCAGGAGTCCGAAGAAATCCAGTTTGTCGGCCTCGGCCGCCTCGCGCATCGCCTGCAGAATATCTTTTTCGCGGCTGTAAAATTGCTCAAAAGCCACTTCTTCAACCTGCGAGATGGCAAACGTGTAATTGCCCTCAGTGAAGGACTTGCGGTCGGCATCGATGATCTCGGCGGCGGTATTGCTCCGGGCAATCAGCGAACCGACCCGGAAAATCTCCGCCATCAACGTTTCGGCCTCGACTCCGGCGATCCCCTGCAGATACTCCACGGCCATCCGGTCCCGCGCGGTACTGGTGGGCGAACGCAGCAGCAGCGTATCGGTGATGATGCCGCCAAGCAGGATTCCGGCGGTCTGCGGCGGAATCGCCACTTTGTCGTTCAAATAACGCTCGGTGACAAGCGTGCAGGTACTGCCGACAATGTCGCAGGTGATCCGCACCGGGTTATGCGTGGGCGGCATACTCAGCCGGTGATGGTCGATCACTTCGATGACCGGAACCTCCTCGACGCCGCCGATGCTCTGGTCAAACTCGTTATGATCGACCAGAATCAAATGGCACGACTCATCGTTGTCCATATTCAGTTTGCTGAAGCTGCCGACCAGCCGTCCATCCGCATTCAGCACCGGGAAAATATCTTCGTGCCGCGCCATGACCTGCCGCTTGATATCGCACAGCCGGTCGTCGGGCAGAAATGTTTCGGACTCTTCCTGCATCATCAACTCCACCGGACAGCACAGCTTCAGCCGCCGGACCACGGTGGCGGAGTCAAACGGCGTTTTGAGGATCGACAAGCCGCGCTCACGGGCGGCGGAGAGCACCACGGTATCGACCTCGCGCGAACCGGTGATAATCATCAGCCGGGCATTCATATTAATCGACATCAGGTGGATATCGGTGCGGTCGCCCACCACGATCGCCAGTGCCTGCGAGTTCTCGCGGGGGATGTGTTCCTTGAAGCTCTCCACATTCATCGCCGCCACGTAAACCTCGAAAATCTGTTCCTCGTCCTCGCGGAAGAAACTCAGCGGTTCGCCCTGCAGCACTTCTTTGATCAGCCGCAGCGAAGAGCGGACCTTGCGGCCGGTCAGCCCCGCGTCCGCCGTCTGCAGCAGACTGCCGAGCAGCGAAAAGAGGCTCAACATGCCGCTGAAGCGGTGCTGGTCGTCGACCACCGGCAGCCGCGAAATATGTTTCCGTTCCAGAATGCCGATGGCGTCGAGCAGCGAATTACCCTGGCGGACAAATGGCGGGTCGGGGTTCATGATATTGCGGACGCGCGGATATACGTCGTTGCGGGTCGAGGGCAGCGGTACGGCGAAGCGCTTGAAGAGATACTCGGTCCGTTCGCCGGGCAGCCCGATGCAGACCGGGCGGACATTGGGGACTTGCTGGGCTTTTTTCAGTTCGGCCAGCGCATAGGCGGCCGCGATGCTGTCGGTGTCGGGGTTACGATGCCCCACGACAATGGTTTCGGTTGTAATATTCGTCATTCATTCCTCATCTTAGATGCTATAATATAGCTTGAATGCTAAATATTTGCAATCATCCGCGCCCCGGAAATCGTTAGTATTTGGTTAAGAATAAAAATAGATGGAAATTAATTTTTTCCGCCATTGTATTTCCGGCAAACCGGATATAATTTCCACTCCCCCCAAAAAAGGAGACAACTATGACCCAAAAAACGACGGTCCTGCTATTCGGCGGGGCCCTGAGCATATCGCTGGCAGCCAACCTGCTGCTGTATTATCAGAACATCAACAACCGCAAGGATGTCCAGGAAATCAGAATCGCGCCTGTCCCAGCCGCCGAACCGGTAAAAATCGAGGTCCCGAAATCCGATAAATACACCCCTGGGAAACTGCCGGTCCAGCTGGCTTCCGCGCGCTATTCCGGCGACAAAATCGACCTCGACTTCATCTCGTCCGGAAACTTCATTCGCGACACTGCCGGGGTCCGCATCGATCCCGAACTCGATAACCTTCGCTTCGACCTCATCGGCAGCAAAATCAGGCTCTACGGCGACTTCCGGCCCGGTACCAAATACCGCATCACGGTCAATGCCGGATTGAAAAACAGCACCGGCAGCGTGCTGGATGAAAATGCCGTGACCGAGGTAAAAATATCCGATCGCTCGCCGGAAATCGCCTTCGTCACCCGCGGCGAATACCTGCCGCTCAACAGTGAAAAACTGGTCCTGCCCTACCGGGCGCTGAATTGCTCCTCGGTCGAAGTCACCGTCATGAAAGCTTACGAGAACAACCTCAATCCGTTCTACGGGATGGACTGGCGCGCCGATCAGCGCATGGTGACGGTGGCCGAGCGGACCATTGCCCTGAAAGACCCGAAAAACGAATCCATTTTCCATGAACTGGACCTGCTCGAAATTCTCGGCGGACGCAACCCCGGAGTTTACAAGGTCGACCTTTATGCCCCGGATTTGAATAGGATGTGTTCCCAGCGTTTCGTGCTGACCGACCTCGCATTGCAGGCGGTGGACGATAATTTTGCCGGCCAGATTCTGGTTTTCTGCCGTTCACTGAGCGAAAACAAAAGCGTGCCGGGTGCGGCCGTTACCGTGCTGAGCTACAAAAATCAGGTGGTCGCGACCGGTGTGACCGGCGAGGACGGCTCGCTCCAGCTCCAGTACGATCCGGCCTGGAACCGCCAGGACGATTATCCGGTAGGGGTGATCGCCAAAAAAGACGGTGATTTGAGCTATTTCCGGTTGAAAGACTCCCGGCACCTGGGCAATGAAAGCGCTTACGATGCCACTGAGCCGCGCGCCTTCGTTTTTGCCGAGCGCGGCGCCTGTCGCCCGGGCGAGAGCTTCACCGCCTCGGTCTTTCTCCGCCAGCCCGAAAACGGCACCTATATCCCGATGAAAAATGTCCCCGTCACGCTCAAAGTCAACGACCCGAATTCCCGGCTGTTTACCCAGATGCAGCTCAAAACCGATGAATTCGGATTCGCGCAGGCGGAAATCCCGGTACCGGCCACGGCCATGACCGGCAGTTACAGCATTTACGCATTCGCCGGGGGCGGCAAAGAGAGCTGCGGTTACGGCCGGATCGCGGTCGCGGCCTATGTACCGGACCGGATCAAAATCACCGGAATGTGCAAAACGGAAAACCCCGGCATCGCCACGCCGGTGGACTTTGAATTCGACGCCAAATATTATTTCGGCGCACCGGTGGAGCTGGGCTCCTATAAATACGAGGTCGATGCGTCTTTCGGTCCCCGCCCGGCGCACTGGGATAAATCCTGGAATTACGGCGCGCCGGACTTCTTCAAATACGGTAATACCTGGAGCGGCAAAGGCGCCAAGGGCAAGGATGTGATCACTATTCAGTACCCCGGATTCGCACAGCAGGGCGGACACTCCTTCAACCCGGTATTGATCACGGCCAGGGCGGAGGTGCAGGAGCCCGGCGGACGCGGCGTATCCGGCCTCCGGAGCGTGACGGTTTACCCCACCGAATTTTTCATCGGCCTGCGCGACGCCGAGCCGGAAAACTTCAAGAAATCCATCGAATGGACCCTGCTTCCGGCGGTCAAGGACCGGAAAATCAAAGCAGCCGATGCCGAAATCACGTTTGAGCTCGTGCGCAAAGAATGGGAATATGCGCTAACCATGGATTCGCGGGATAATTACCGCCGCCAGTGGGAACAGCGCCGGATTCCGCTGCCGGACCGCAAAATCACCAGGCCAGTTCCTGCCGCAACGGCAATCGAAAAAGTGGCATGGGACCTGCCATCGGGCGAGTATGAGCTCACGGCGAAAATCGGCGATCTCTATTGCTCGCAGATGAATTTTTATCACTACGCCGGAGAAGGCGGCAGCCGCTCGGCCAACCCCAATACGCTGTATTTCAATACCAACGCCGAGGTTTATAACCCGGGCGAGCAGGTCGTGTTTTCGTTTGACAGCATCGGCAGCGGCGAGGCCTTCCTCGTGCTGGGCGAGAAAAAGGTCGAAAATTACCGCATCGTCCCGGTCAAGGCCGGTAAAAACGAAGTCACCATCACGCTGCCCACGAATATTCACTCCTCGTCCTATTTCGCCGGAGTCACGGTGGTGACCAAGGAAAAAAGCGCCTATGTCCGTAATTTCGGATTGCTGAAAGTCAAGATCGACCAGAGCAAGGCGCACCGCCTGAGCGTGAAACTGAACCTGCCGGAAACGTCCGAGCCGGAAAAGGAAATCCCCGTCACCGTGACCCTGAGCGATGCCGCGGGCCAGCCGAAAAGCGGCGTGGTCTGCCTTTACCTCGTCGACTCCGGGGTGATTTCGCTCACCAATTACACGGTACCGGATATTTTCAACTATTTCTACGGCCCGATCGCGTGTGGTTTCGAATTTTACGACATGTACGGGCTGATTTTCGAACAGCTCAAGATCACGCCGGACGGCCGGGTCGGCGGCGACGTGGCCGGAAAAATCGCCGTATTGAAACAGAAGGATACCGCGCGGGTCATGCTGCCGCCGGTGAAGGTGCCGGCGTCCGGTACCGCGAGCGTCACGGTCAAGCTCCCGGACCATGTCGGGGCGATGGATGTCTTCGCCGTGGCGAGTTGCGACGACGCGGCGGGCGCGGAGTCCGCCAGCATCATCATGCGAAACAAAGTCACGGTCACGGCTTCCGCGCCGCGCTACATCGCCCCCGGCGATACGGCGGAACTCTCGTTCACGGTCTTCAATCACGACGCCGCGACGTCGGCCTATTCCTGCACGGTGACGCTGCCGGAGAGCCTCGAAGCGGTCAACAACCAGTCGCTCACCTTCAGCGGCAATGATCTGCCGAAAGGGAGCCAGAAAAATCTCACGCTGACCGTCCGCGCCAAAGAAATCTTTGAAGCCGGCGTCCTCAAGGCTGCGCTGCAGGTCGGCGGCGACAGCGCCAGGACCGACACCTATGTCAATGTCCGCGCGGTAAACGTGGCCCAGACCGATTACCGGCTGGTCATCCTGCAGCCGGGCGAAAAAACCGAATTCAAGCTCGCGGACAATTATGTCGGCAAGCCGGACGGCAAGCTGCGTTTGAGCGCCTCCCCTGCCCTCGGCGTGGCCTCGGCGCTGGACTGGCTGAACGGCTATCCCTATGGCTGCCTGGAGCAGACCGTGGCGGCGGCGTTCCCGTTCGTCGCGCTGCCTGCGCTGGTGAAAAACGGGCTGGTGGCGCAGGAAGTCGGCAACACGGTCAAACACAAAGTAGCCATCGGCTACAGCCGGATTCTGCAGATGGCGCTCTCCGATGGTTCATTTGCGATGTGGCCGGGCGGCAGCGAACCGTGGCACGAGGCTTCGATTTTCGCGCTGCATTTTGTCTTTGAAGCGATCCGGCAGAACATGCTTTCCATCGACGACGCCAGCCGCGAAAAATATCTGAAATACCTGCGCAAAATCGCCACCGATGCCGAGCCCTGGAACCGCAACAAACGTGCCTATGCCATTTATGTATTGGCAATTGCCGGTGACAATGCGTTCCTGACCGCCGCGCGCAACATGGTGTCCAGCTCAGACAAGGCCGATTATGCGCTCTTCCTAGCCGGGGCGGCGCTGGTCAAAGGCGGCTACGCCAACATCGGCACACGCCCCATGACCGCCGCGCTGGAGATGGAGTGCTACCGCGTATCCAACGTGCCGATGCCGTACTCCGACGACGCCTGCCGCCTCGGCATGGCGCTGTACATCCTGATGGATTGCAACCTCAAGGACGATGCGCTGGCGACCCGGCTCGCCGTCGAACTGGCGAAGAGCGTCCGTCAGGACGGCTCGGCATGGGGTACCACACAGGCCAACGCCTGGGCCTCGCTGGGACTGGCCGCCTACTCCAATCAGTTTCCGCCGCGACCGGCGCAGGCTGAAGTCAACGGCGAAAAGTTCTCGATCGCCAGTCTCAAGGAAAGCCGGATGACTCAGAATGCGACCGTGACCAACACCGGCAGCGGTATTCTGATCGCGGAGAGCATCGTGAGCGGCATCCCGCGCCAGTCGCCCCCGGACGGCGGCAAACTCAAGGTTTCGAAGGTGTACCTCGACAGGATGGGCAAACAGGTTACGGCAGTGAACCACGGCGACGAGGTGTTTGTCAAAATCTATTTCGAAGCGCCGTTTGAAATCGAGAGCATCGTCATCGCCGACCTGCTCCCCGCCGGACTGGAAATCGAGGACGAAAGCCTCGCCACCCGCGCGGCGATGCTGCCGAAAAATATCTCCGCCCGATACGGAGCTCTTTATCCGAAACGGCTCGAAAAACGCGATGACCGCTTCCTGATTTTCGGCGACGCCAACACCGGCAAGGCGGAGTTCGTCTACCGCACCCGGGCCGTGATTCGCGGAACTTTCGCGGTGCCGCCGCTGCACGCGGAGTCGATGTACCAGCCGGACGTCAAAGGCGTTTTCGGCGGCATTGCCAAATTCACGGTGAAATGAGGAAGTACCGGAAAAAAATTCTGTTTGTCATCCTCGTCCTCGTGGTTTCGGGGATCATCGGAGTTGCGGCCTGGATGATCGCGCCGTATTGCGTGAGCGACCCCATGCCGGAGCTCCGCTATCAAACCCCGGTGCGCACGTACCTCGACCGTCACGGCAAAATTCTCTGGCTGGAGCGCACCTACGACACCGAGTGGCGCTTCCCGCTCGAACTCACGGAAATTTCGCCGGATGCGGTCCGGGTGATACTAACGGCGGAGGATGCCGGATTTTACCGGCACTCAGGGGTGGATTACAGTGCCATCTGCCGGGCGATGTGGCAGAACCTGACTTCATTCAAGGTGATTTCCGGGGCGTCGACGATCTCCATGCAGCTGGCGGGGATGACCTTGCCGCCCGGCCGGAAAAGCATCTGGGACAAGCTGAAGCAGGCCACACTGGCCCGGAAGATGGAAATGTGTCACTCCAAAGACGAGATTCTGACCGAGTACCTGAACCGGATTCCTTTCGGCGGTAAGCTCTACGGCATCGAGGCCGCGTCGCAGTATTATTTCGGATTAACAGCGGCGAAAATCAATCTCGCCGAAGCTACGCTGCTCTGCGGCTTGCCGCAGAAGCCGAACCGCTTCCGCCCCGACCGCTATCTGGAGGCAGCCAGGGAACGGCAGCGGATCGTGTTGAAACTTCTGGTCCGGCGCGGCAACATGACGCAAGTCGAAGCGGACCGGATTCGGCGCGAGGAACCGCTCCGGCTGCGGGACTTCCGTTACCCGGCCTCGTTCGAGCAATACGCCGAGCCCGGCGAGTCGATTTTCGCACTGCGGCTGGTTCCGCCCGGCGCGGCAGCCTCACTGGATCTGGAGCTGCAATCCAATGTGCTGCAGCTCTTGAGAACCCGGCGGTCGCACCTGCCCGGCGTTAACGACGCGGCGGCATTGCTGCTGGACAACCGGACCGGTGAAGTCCTGGTTTACATCGGTTCGCTGGACACCGGCGAACGCGAGGCCGGACAGGTCGACGCGGTGCGCGCCATTCGCAGCGCCGGGTCGGCCCTGAAACCATTTCTTTATGCCGAGGCGATCGACGCCGGCTGGATCGTCGCCGCCACCCGGCTGAGCGATGCACCGCTGCGCTACGCCGATTACAACCCCGGCAACTATGACGGACAATTTTACGGCACAGTAACAGCGTCCTACGCCCTGAGCCACTCGCTGAATACCCCGGCGATTCGCCTGGCCGCCAAACTCAGGCCCGAACGCCTGATCCAATGTTTCGAGCGTCTCAATTTACGAAGCAATCTGAGTCGCGAAAAAAATCCGGGCCTCTCGATGGCGCTGGGAACCATCGGTCACTCGCTGTTCGACATGACCATGGCTTACAGCGTCCTGGCGGGCGGCGGCGCACTGCCGACGGCGTCGTTTGTCCGCGATGGCGAACGCCGGGTTTTCCGCGAAGATATTTTCCTCCCGGGGAGTTGCCAAATGGTTTCGCTGATGCTGCGCGAGCGCCCGCTTCCGGGCTGCGCCTATGAAGTGGCGTGGAAAACCGGCACCAGCAACAACAATTGCGACGCCTGGTGCTTTGCTTACACCCCGGAATACACCCTCGGCGTATGGTTCGGCAACAAAAACGGCAAGCCCTCGCCCGCACTGGTCGGCGTCGAAGCCGCCGCGCCCGCCGCAGGCGAGATTTTCGACCTGCTGTACCGCAACCGTACCGCGCCGAAGTGGCCCGACCTCAGCACCTTTGAGTTACGCGAACTCTGCGCCGATTCCGGGTTGACGCCGGGAGCGTTTTGCCGTCACAAGGAACGCCAGTACGCCATCTCCGGCCTGCCGCTGGCGGGATGCCAAAGCTGTACCCGGACCGCCGCGGCTCCCCTGCTGATCCTCTCGCCGGTGCCGCAACAATACCGGGTACCCGCCGGTCACGGCGAAACCCTCACGCTGAACCTGCGGACCAATCGCAGCAATATTTACTGGTTCCTGAACGGAAAATACATCGGCAACGATTTATCCGAATACCCCTTCCCGGTCAATGCCAATTACACGCTGCGCGCGGTTTCCGTCCCGGACTCCGATTTACCCGCTTCCACTTCTGAAGTAAAACTCTCCATCCTCCCCGCAAAATAACGAAATGTCGCTCTTTTTGACATTCGGGTATTGCAAAAATATATTTCGGTGTTATAATTTAGATAACTCGAGTTATTTATTTTACAGAAACCGGGAACAATCGTGGACAACAATCATCACAAACCTGTAACAATGAAGCAGATTGCCGAAATGGCCGGGGTCACCAGACCGGTTGTATCTGCGGTATTGAACAATAACCACGATTCCAGCATCAAGGTATCCAAGGAAAAGCGGGAAAAAATTCTCGAACTTGCACGCAGTCTGAAGTACCGTCCGAACTTCTCCGCGGTCCAGTTGACCGGCAAGCGCGACAAAAGCATCGGGATCATTCACGGCTGCTATATGACCGGAATTCAATCCGAGCTGGCCCGCCTGCTGGCGATCAAGTTGCGGGTCGAAGATTACCAGGCGTACTTTGTCGGCATCACCGACCCCAGGCATGAGCTGGATACGATCAATGATTTCATTTCCCGCGGCATGAGCGGAATCATCTCCTCCTATACCCTGAACCATATCCGGCAGGAGGATTATCCGATTCCGATCACCTGTTTTTCGGAAATCCACCGGAACTATGACCTCATCGCCAATCTGGATGAAGGCATCTACACGCTGACCCGGCACCTGCAGGCCCATGGACACCGGAAAATCGCCTTTGTCTGCGCCAGGCTGACCCTGAATGAGAATAAATTCCACGGCTACCAGCGGGCCATGAAAGAAGCCGGGGTCACGGTTCCCCCTGAATGGCTGCTGGAACTGACCTGGAACGCCCGTTTCGCCGATGATATCCGGAAACTGATCGACAGCGGGGTGAAAGCATTTGTCCTGAACGGCGATATGCTGGCCGGACGCTTCATCCAGTGGCTGAATGAAAACGGTTATCGCGTACCGGAAGATATTGCCATTGTCAGTTGCGATGGCTTGGAGGCAACCGATATCACCCGGACTCCCCTGACTACCGTAGTGCACCCTGTCGCGGCTTTGGTGGATGGCGCCATCCGTATCACCATGAACAAAATCGAAAAGAATATGTTCGCCAGATATCCCGAACCGGAAAAAATTTCCCCCAGATACCGCATCAGCCGCAGTTGCGGTTGCCCGGCGCACAAGAGTAATAAACTGATTTTCTGGGAATGGTTCCCCATTACTTTGGAGTCGGAAGGACAGAATATCAAGCCGATTCCCCCGGAACTGGAAGAAAAACCCGTATTATTGACAAGCAAAGAAGTTTTGAATATCAAACCAGGAGGAAGATGAACCATGGAAAACAAAAGAAAATTTACCCTCATTGAATTGCTGGTCGTCATAGCAATCATCGCCATATTGGCCGCCATGCTGCTGCCGGCCCTGACCGCCGCCCGCGAGCGTGCCAACAGCGCGTCCTGTATGAATAACCTGAAGCAGCAGGGCAATGCATTTCTGATCTATATCGACGGATACGATGACCTTTACCCGGTTTACGGATTCAAACGCGGCACCGTAGATTACAGCTGGATCAATCTGTTGATGGAAAACGCTGATATGAAGCCGGGCTCTTTCGTCGATCCGGCCTTGAAAAACCCCTCCACCCGGCAGGATCATACTTATGCTGGATACAGTTACTCCGGTTACGGTTACAATTTCCGCTACATCGGCGGCAGGAACGGCGACGGCTTAAGCAACAAGGACGCCGCAAAATCCGCCAAAACATCGGAACTGACGCGTCCCTCGGAAGGTTATCTGGTGATGGACGCTTCCAAAGCCAATGATCTGAGTACCGGGAATTACCGCGTCATCGAATACCCCGGCAGTGCGGCCGGCAATGGCACCATCGACGCCATGCGTCACAATGGCGCGGTGAATATCCTCTATGTCGACGGGCACGCGGCAATCGTCAAAGTCGGCAACCGTCTGCTGCCCTACGAAACACTGGGCAGCTACTACACAATCAACTGGTCGGCTGGCCGTAAATAATTCACCAAGAAAGGAAATTCAAAAGAATGAAGATGATCTGTCTGATATTGACCGCAGTTCTCGCCGCGGGTCTGGGCGCGGCGGGCTTTGAAAAAGAAATCGCCGAAATCAAGGAAGGAAAACGGACCGAAGCCAAAGCCAGCTGGTGGGGATTTGACCAGGAAAACGCCACGGCCTGCCTGCAGGCGGCCATCAATTCCGGCGTGAAAAAATTGATTATCGACAATACCGGCAGCGACTGGATTCTCGACCCGGTCGAGCTGATCGACAATCAGGAAATCGTCCTGGCCGAAAACGTCGTCCTGACCGCCCGCAAAGGCGGCTACAAAGGCGTCCGCGACACCATGCTCGGGGCCTACAGCCGTCAGAATATCACCATTCGCGGCGAATCCGGCGCCACGATCCGCATGCACAAAAAGGATTATCAGAACAAGGCCGAGTACAAGCACTCCGAATGGCGGCACAGCCTCGCCTTCTGGGCCTGCGACAACATCACGGTCCGCGACCTGACCATCCAGTCCAGCGGCGGCGACGGCATCTACATCGGCGGCGCCTGGTTCCCCCTGAAAGGCGAAGTCACCACCCGCCAGACCGTACAGGACAAAAACGCGCTGGGCACCTGCTCCAACATTCTGATCGAAAACGTCATCTGCGACGACCACCACCGCCAGGGCATCAGCGTCATCAGCGCCCGCAATCTGCTCATCCGCAAATGCGTGCTGAAAAACACCCAAGGCACCGCTCCGGCGGCCGGTATCGACTTCGAGCCGAACCGTCCGAATGAAGTGCTGGAAAACTGTATCATGGAAGACTGCATCGTCGAAAACAACGCCGGCGGCGGCATTCTGGTGGCGACCGAAATCAATACCCCGGTCGACCTGAAAATCCGACGCTGTACGATTATCGGCGGCACCCGCGGGCTCTCCTGCACCCCGCCCACCGACCGCGGCCGCACCAACCCCGGCGCGGTGGAAGTGAGCGACTGCAAATTCATTGACAATGTCAACAGCGGTATCGTCATCGGCAACCATCTCTCGAAATTCTACAAAATCGACTTCAAAAACTGCGAAATGATCAATTCCGGCACCGCCCTCGGCATCACCCCGATCAGCTTCACCTACAATCGCCCAACTCAAGGCGAAGTCGGCAACGTCCATTTCGACAACGTCAGCATCAAGGCCATTTCCGGCCGCAAAATCATCGCCTTCAAAAACTGGACGCCGAATACCTATCTGGGCCAGGTCACCGGCATCCTGAATGTCGACGGCCGGAAAATCGATGCGGCGGAATACATCAAACAGCAGGGCTACGACAAAGGCACCGATTACAGATCCCGCGAAGTCGACCTGAGCAAGCTCTCCCCGGCCGCACCGGAAGCCAAGCCGACCAAGTATGCATTTTTCCTGCGCCAGCATTTCAATCTCGTGCTCTGGGGCAAGGCCGGCGAGGAGATCAAATTCGAACTGAAGGGCCGCGACATGAAGCAGAAGCTCCGTGAACTGACCTTCAAGCTGGTCGATGCCGACGGCAAAACCACCGAGCTCGGCAAAATGGCTCCCGATGAAACCAAAACCTTCAGCTTCACCCCGGAGAAAACCGGCGCATACCTCATCGACGCCAATATCACCATGCACATGGTTCAGTTCAAGCCCCTCACCAGTTTCCACTGGGCCATGAAGGGCACCAAAACCAGCGACGGTTACGTGAATGTGTTCAAACCGAGCAAAAGAGGCGTCAGCATCTACTTCGCCGTGCCGGAAAACCTGACCGAGTTCCGGGTCGAAGTGACCGGTTACCCCGGCGAAAGCGTTACCGCCGAAATCAAATCGCCGGACGGCAAACTGATCGAAAGACGCGAGCACTTCGACGGTCCCGAAATATTCACCGTCAAACGTGATTCGACCAAAGCCGAAATCTGGTCGATCACCCTGAGGGACGCGATTGAAGACGTTCAGCTCCGGATTCTCGAGCCGCTCTCCCCGCTGTTCTCCGAGAACCCCGCCAATCTGCTGATCGAAAAATAAACTTTTCAATTTCGCAGCCGGGCGTGCATTTACTGTTCGCCCGGTATTTTTTTGTATACTATCACATCCTGTACTTGAACGTATTTGTCCGATGAAGTATATTAATCACGAGGCGTTCATGTAAAGAGGAAGCATTACAAGAAATCAGCGTATGGAACTTTTGCATAATATCGACTGGCAGTATCTGCTTGAAACCTATGGGCACTGGGCAATTTTTCTCGGCACTTTCCTTGAAGGAGAGATGATCGTAATCCTGGCCGGTATGCTGGTGGCCGGAGGCAATATGTCGCTCCCCGGCGTGATTCTCTGCGCCTTCGCAGGCAGCATGACGAGCGACCAGCTGATGTTTACCCTCGGCAAATGGAAGGGCAACGCCGTCCTGGCACGCTTCCCCCGGCTGAACAAGAAAAAGGACAAAGCCACGCGCCTGCTGCTGAAATACGATTCCTTCCTCATCCTCGGTTTCCGGTTCGTATACGGCATCCGGAACGTCACGCCGCTTCTGCTGGGAACGAGCGGCGTCACTTACCGGCGCTTCTTCCTCTTCAACCTGATCGGCGCCGCCTGCTGGTCCACCAGTTTCAGTGTCGGCGGTTACTATTTCGGACACGCCATGATCAAGGCCGTCGAGCTTTTCGGCCGCTCGATCATCCATGTAGTGCTCGTCCTGGTTCTGGTGACCCTGGTCTCCTACCTGATCTACCGGGCCCGCAAAAAACGGAAACCCGAGGAACCGCCCAGCCAAATTCCTCCTGAGGAAATTTGAGACGAATTTCTCCGGAAATCCTTTTGCATCTTTGCTCATAAAATGGTTGATTTATCGCTCCGGCAGAAGTATTGTATAGTAAATTATTCTGGAGAAAATCATGATTGAAAACGGAGCTTATCAGACACTCAGGGTCGAACGGGCCATGGACCAGGGGTTGTACCTTGGCGACGGCGAAGGAAACCGGGTACTGCTGCCCTCGAAATTTGTCACGCCGGAAATGAAGCTGGGGGACCGGCTCCGGGTTTTCGTTTATAACGACTCGGAGGACCGTCCGGTGGCCACCACGCAGACGCCGCTGGCCGTGGCCGGCGATGTCAAGGTGTTGCGCGTCAAGGACGTCAACAAAGTCGGGGCGTTTCTGGACTGGGGACTGGATAAGGATTTGCTGCTGCCTTTCAAGGAGCAGCTGCATCCGCTGGAGTCCGGCGACAACGTACTGGTCCGGGTCAAATACGACAAGGTCAGCGAGCGGATCATCGCCACCGCCCGGCTCATGAAGCGGATCAAGCCGGTGCCGGAAAACCTGCCGCTCGGACAGGCTTTTGACGCGGTGATCATCGACATGAATTCCACCGGCTACCGCGTGCTGCTGGACAATCAATATCAAGGCATGCTCTACCGCAGCGACGTGCATGAACGGCTGTATCCGGGCGACAAGCGCGCGGTGTATCTGCGCAAAGTCCGGGACGACGGCAAGGCGGACGTGACGCTGCAGAAGCAGGGTTATGAGAATGCCGTGCCCGACGCCTCCGAGGCCATATTGCAGGTGTTTCGCGACCACGGCGGCGAACTGAAAATTCATGCCAAAACGCCGCCCGCCGAAATCGAACGCCTCTTCAAGATGAGCAAAAAAACGTACAAGAAAGCCCTCGGCGCACTTTACAAAGCCCGCAAGGTTGAAATTCTGGACGACAAAATCAAATTAACCGACAATAAATGAGAAATCACGACGACCTGAAAATCGAGCTCGCCGCGCTGGCCACGCGCGGCAATGTTTTCGCCAACCGCAAGGAAGTCCGTGAACTGCACGAGATTCTGGATGACGACGAGCACGTCCTGGCGCTGACTTCCGGCAATTACGACGGCCGGAGCTGGGTCATCGCCGCCACCACTCTGCGGATATTATTTCTCGACAAGGTCATGTTCGTGGGCGTGAAAAAGCTCGAAATCATGTTGGACTCCCTGAAAGAAGCGGTTTACGACAAAAGCGTCATCGGCAGCAGCCTGGTTTTCTATCGCAAAGACGGCGCGCGCTGCATTGTAAAAAGCGTCAACAAAGCCACCGGCAGCGAGTTTGCCGCCGCCATCAACGAAGAACTCACCGCGGACAAAACCCCGCCGCCGCAAACACCGGCCGCGGCCGTGCCTCCGCCTCCCCCGCCCGTGGTGATTACCGAGAGCCGTCAATTTGAGTACACCTGTCCGCACTGCCGGGCCCGCCTCGGCGTGGACAACGCCTGGATCAATATGGATCTGGAATGCCCGGAGTGCCACCAGCCGATCCGGCCCCGTCCCACGCTGAAAACCATCGCGCCGCCGCCCGGCTCCGAGCCCCCGCCGCCCGAGGAAACGTCCGATGAACTGATTCCCGAGGAAGGCTACAAGCACAGCACCTCGATTTTCGCCTGGTGGATCTGGCTGATTCTGGCGTTGCTGCTGGTCTTCATGATCGTGGGAACCAGCCAATGGATGAAGAACCGCTCCGCAGCCAAACCCGTCAAGACGGAAGCACGGCCGTGAATACATTTCAATTCGAACCGATCGGCGTGGTGGAAAGCAGCGGCAAGTACCGCTTCGAAGCCCCCCGCCAGGCGGTTTTCGCCGACAACGAAGCGGTGATTCGATTGCAGCCGCACCGGAATTTCGAAACGGCGCTGCGCGATCTTGAAGGGTTCGGGCGCATCTGGATCATCTTCTGTTTTCACCTGAACCTGGACAAAGGCTGGAAACCGGCGGTCACGCCGCCGGTGGTCAAGGACGGTCGCAAAATCGGCGTTTTCGCCACCCGCTCGCCGCACCGCCCGAACCCCATCGGCATGAGCTGCGTGGAGCTGGTCGGAATCGACGGCCTCGAAGTGCGCGTCCGCAACTGCGACCTGCTCGACGGCACCCCGGTGCTCGATATCAAACCGTACATTCCGGTCGCTGACAGTTTCCCGGATTCCCCGGCCGGCTGGCTCCCGGACCGCCCCGTCCCGCTGGACGTCGAATTCACCCCGGAGGCCATGGCGAAAATTACCCGGCTGAAAGAGATCAGCGGCCTCGACCTCGAGTCATTTGCCCGCGTTCAGCTGAGCATCGATCCCCTGAACGAAGCACGGAAACGCCTCGACGAAGTTTCGCCGGACCATTACAGCATCGGCTGCCGGACCTGGAAACTGTTTTTCACCGCCGATTTGCCGGCAAATAAAATCACCGTATATGATCTGCAGTCAAACTATAGTGTGGACGACCTGAAACCGGGCGCTCCGGACCCTTATCAGGATAAGGACTTTCACCGTAAATTCATCGAAGGAGAGAATCATGGCTAGAACACGCGAAGACATCCTCAGCGACATCAATCAGGACGAGTCAAAAGTACCGGCGTACACCCTGCCCTCGCCGTTGACCAAAGCAGACGGCTCGCAGGTGAAAACCGCTTTCGAATGGGTCAATTTCCAGCGTCCGCGTATTCTGGATCTGTACAAAAATGAAGTTTACGGCAAGCTGCCGCCGCGCCCGGATCAAATGTCTTTCGAGCTTCTCTCCCGCAAAGACGATGCGCTGGACGGCACGGCCATCCGCAAAGAAATCCGCATTCACCTCGCGATGAATTCCGGCCAGTCGCATTATTTCGACCTGCTTCTGTACGTTCCGAAAAACGCAACCAAACCGCCGCCGGTTTTCCTGGGATTGAATTTCAAGGGCAACCACACCGTCACCCCGGAAAAAGACATCATGCCTACCGGTGGACGCAAGCCCGATCTGGATCTCAGTGACGAATCACGTTCGCTTCAGGCCCATCGCCTGGGTTTGCCGGAAGCGATCAAACGCGGCTATGCCACGGCCACGGCCTGTTATCACGATATTTTCCCGGATGCCGCGGAATACCGCGACCAAAGCATTTACGCGCTTTTCCCCGATGCCGCCGGCGGTGCCATCAGCGCCTGGGCCTGGGGTCTGAGCCGCGCGTTGGATTACCTGGAAAGCGAGCCGCTGGTCAATGCGGCCAAGGCCGCCGTTCACGGTCACTCGCGCCTCGGCAAAACGGCCCTCTGGGCCGGTGCCAACGACACCCGTTTCAAGCTGGTCATTTCCAATGACTCCGGCTGCGGCGGCGCTGCTCTGACCAAACGCTGTTTCGGCGAATCGCTGGAAATCATCCAATTCACCTTCCCGCACTGGTTCAACCAGTCTTTCCTGAAATACATCAACAACGAAGCGAGCATGCCGTTCGACCAGCATTTCCTGGTTGCGCTGATGGCGCCACGCCCGGTCTGCATCGCCAGCGCCACCGAGGACCTGTGGGCCGACCCGAAAGGCGAATTCCTCTCCGGCGTTCACGCGGCCGAAGTTTACAACCTCTTCGGAGCGAAGGGACTCGGCACCGACGTCATGCCGCCGCCGGACACTCCGGTCACCGGTGAAGTCAGCTATCACCTGCGGACCGGCAAGCATGAACAGACGCACGAAGACTGGGCCCACTACCTGGACCTCGCGGACCTCTATTTACGTTAATTGTCGGCGGCTTCGGTGATGTGCGGCGGCAGCGTGGCCAGGACGTGGGTGACTTCGTAGTACTTCTCCCACCACTGGTAGAGCGGCCGCTGCCATTTTATGGAAACCTTTTTCATCAGCTGGTCATAGTCGAAGGTCTCCGCTTTGCTGCCCGCCTGGCCCATCATGACACATTCAGTGTCGTTATCGCCGATCATCTTCATCATCTGCAAGGTGGCCTCGTAGCCGAGCCGCGCCGCCAGCGTGCGGTCAAACGGCGAGGGCCGTCCCCCCTGCTGCATCGGGCCGAGAATCGTCTGCCGGACGTCGAACCAGTCGCCGCCCTCTTCCTCGAAAAGCTTGCTGATGAATTCCAGGTCGTAGGTCGGACTGGCGTTTTCGTTGCGGATAATCAGCGCGGTGCGGCGTCCGTTGCGGAAGTGATCGACCAACTGATGGGTGTGCTTCTGCAGCATATCCACGTTTACGCCCATTTCATGCATGTAAATATATTCCGCGCCGGTCGCCATGCCGCTCACCAGAGCGAGGTAACCGCAATAGCGCCCCATCACTTCCACCGTAAAAAGCCGCCGGGCGCTGTCCGCCGAGGTCTTGATTTTGTCGACGGCGTCGACAATCGTGTTCAGCGCGGTGTCGGAGCCGATGCTCAACTCGGCCCCCGGCAGGTTATTGTTGATGGTGGCCGGGATGCAAAGCATCGGGATGTTGAAATGTTCGAAATTCGGGCGCGCCTTGCGAAGCCGGTTCACAATCGCAAACGACGACCAACCGCCGATAACGATCAGCCCCTTGATCTGGTGTTTCTCCAGATTGGAGGCGATGCGGTAAAAATCGGGTTCCTCGGGCAGCGTCCGGTTGGTACCGAGTTTGGTCCCGCCGCTGCCGGCCCAGTGGTCAACTTCCATCCAGTTAAAGGTCCGGAACTTGCCGCCGATGAGCCCGGACACGCCGTCCTCCACGCCAATGATCCGGAAACCGTTGTTCATGGCGGTACGGATGATTGTGCGCAGCGCGCCGTTCATCCCGGGCGCGGCCCAGCCGGCGGTCATGACCGCGATGCAGGGGCTCTTTTCATCGGGCATTTTTTCGGGTTTCACCCGGGCGTTCAACCCGACCAGTTCGCTGATCTGGCCCCAGCCGATGCCGCGCATGCTTTCGGCCTTGTCAAATTCACCGGCGCCCACGGCGGCGGCAATGGCGCGGGTCTTGGCCACGGTCTCGACCAGCGGCACCGTCGTCACTTTATTGTTCTGCGAAACGACGATCTTCGACTCGTTGGCCGGGTCCTCCGTCAGCAGCTGTTTGATCGCCTCATAACCGTAAGCCGTGCTCATATAGCGGTCATAGGCGCTCGGCGCCCCGCCGCGCTGCACGTGACCCAGAATCGTGATCCGGCATTCGTCATGCAGACGGGATTCGATGGTGTCCTTGACCATTTCGCTGGTGATTTCATTGCCGTGCATATCCCGCGCGCCTTCGGCCAGGATGATGATGATATCGCGGCGGCCCGCTTTTTTGCTTTCGTCCAGACGGGCGCAGATATCCTCCTGCCAGGTGTCTTCCGGGGGGTGCTCCGGGATAAATACCCAGCTGGCCCCGGTGGCGATCGCACTCATCAGCGCCAGGTAACCGCAGTTCCGCCCCATCACTTCCACCACGAAAATCCGCTGATGGCTGAAAGCGGTACTGCGCAGCGCATCGATCGCATCCACAATCCGGTGCAGCGCGGTATCCGCCCCGATCGTCATATCCGAATTCGCCAGGTCATTGTCGATCGAGCCGACCATGCCGATAATTCTCAGCTTCGGGCACGCCTGATGCTGCTCGGCGGTGATCCGCCCCTGCGCCACCAGTTCCGCCCCGAGATCGCTCCAGGAGGTACTGAAAGCCTCCGCGCCGCTCAAGCTGCCGTCGCCCCCGATCACAATCAGGTTGTCAATGCCGCGTTTGAACAGGTTTTCGGCCGCCTTCAACAGCCCTTCGTGTGTCCTGAAATCTTTGCTGCGGGCTGTCCCGATGACCGTGCCGCCCTGCCCGATAATCCCCGAGACGGAGCTCCATTCCATTTTCACCACGCGATCCTCGATCAATCCCTGATATCCCTCATAGATCGCGTAAACGTCCATTTTGTATGCAATTCCGCCGCGAACGACCGCCCTCACCGCTGCATTCATCCCCGGGGCATCTCCACCACTGGTCAATACGGCTACTGCCTTACACTTACTTTCCGCCATGGCAATTTTCTCCTGAATTAAAAACATTGCTCCTATAAATTACTCCATTTTTGGATTTTCTCAAATTGCTTTCCGTGAATATTCGGACTATATTTAACCGCTAACTGGAGTTGATAAACTCATGAGAATATGGATTTTACTGGTGGGTGCGGCGCTGATCGCCGGCGGTTGCGCCTCCGCCCCGGAGAAAACTGATATGGACGAAAAGCCCCTGCAGCATACACTGCGTTTCCACTTCCCCGCCAATCCCGAATGCGAAAAACAGGAGCTGGCGGTGACGATTCACGGCCTGACCCACAACGGGCTCCACATGTACACCATGGCCAAATTCCTGGCATCCAGGGGCTATGAAGCCTACTGCTTCGACTACCGCACCACCCGCGGCACCGTGCAGGAACACGCCATCGAGTTCAAAGCATTCCTGGAAACCCTCTCCCGCAAATATCCCGATTACCCCATCAACATCGTGACCCACAGCATGGGCGGCCTGGTCACCCGCCAAACCCTCGGGCACCTCTGCGACAACCAACCATGCAGCCCGGGCGAACTGCTCACCCGCAAGCGGATCAAGCGCATCGTCATGCTGGCCCCGCCGAACCGCGGCTCCAAAGTCGCCTCGGCCGCCGTTAAATACGTCCCCTTCAGCCCCAACATCATGGAGCCGTTGCCGGATCTCTCCTACGGCGAAGACTCCCCGGTGCACAAAATTCCGGTTCCCTCCGGCATTCCAATCGGCATCATCGCCGCCTCCGCGGATATCGCCGTGCCGCGAGACTCCACCTCGCTGGAAAACCAAACCGACTACCTGGTCATGACCTCATCCCACAGCTTCATCATGATGCGTACCAAGGTCCAGCGCCAGGTCCTCGAATTCTTCCAAAACGCCAAGTTCAAAAAAGAAGAACCCGGCACCTGAAAATTCAGCACCGGGCTCTCTTACTTGAATTCTTAATTCTTAATTCTTAATTTTTAATTCTTAATTGGTTACCGTTTCGGCACGCCGAGCAGCGAAAGATGCTTTTCGAAGTGCTTCTGCACGGTTTCGCCGTATTCCTTTTCGAATTTATGCATGGCGGCGAAGAACAGCGGACGGATTTCCGCGTCGCGGAGAATCGGACCGTAGGTGATGTGCAGCATCTGACGCGCTTCGGCCATTTCCATCAGGGCCGGTAAATCGGCGTCGGCCATCTTGTCGACGTCGCCGATCTTGCTGATATCGGCGGTGATGTGATACAGCTTCAGCATGTCGTTGAAGGACGCCAGCGCTTTCTTGTGCATTTTGCGGTACAGCACCGGGTCGTGTCTGGAGATCACACGAACCGCTTCCAGCCAGCTGGTGCCAGCGGTTTTCAGGTGCAGCCGCATGCCGGTCATGGAACCGACGGTCGGGTACACGGCGAACTTGTCGCTGCCGGAGTGCACCGAAACCTTGTAGCCGCCGCAGTTGCGGGCGATGTCGGCGTGAACCTTGAACTGACGGTCGAACTCGGCCAGGTCGCCGATATAGTCGATCGCCTTCTGGAACTCACCGATAAAGCGCGGAGCCAGCGAAGTGAATTCCACGCCGCGGAACTGCAGTTCGCCGGCGATGAAATAGTGATGGCTCGGCAGCGTCGGCGAAGTCGTCTCGTCGATGGAAATTTCCAGATCGAACTTGTCGCCGCGTTTGGATTTCAGGTGCTCATAAACCTGTTTGGCGAAGTCCAAAGCGCCGAGGTACATCACGGCGCAGCGGCGCACGGTGGCGGCGTCCATCTTGATTTCGCTGTCGCCGACCTTGATGGTCTTGTCGGCATACGTTTTCAGGACGCGTTCCTGCGTGGCGGCGTCGATTTTGGCGAAGGCTTCGTCGATCTGGGCCTGCGGCCAGTCGCCGGCGGCCGCCAGCATCACTTCCGAGAGGTCCAGCGTAATCATCGGCATACCGGCGGCCAGCGCCACGTCGATATCGACAATCTTCTTCAGGTGGTCGCCGTCCGCGCCGTAACCATCCTTATAACCGGTCTGGTAGACCATGAACACCGTGTCGTCCACCACCTGACGGTAGGTGCGGCCGGTCATGTCGAGCTCGCGCATCGACTGCTGTGCCAGCACCGGCGTGGCCTGGTACTGCTTCACGGCGGCAATGTGGCCGACGCTGGCCAGGCCGAGACGGTCGCCGCAGCCGACGGTGGTTTTGCGGTCGCGCAGCGATACCGGCGCGGTCCACGGGAAATGCTTCCGCAACGCCGCGGCGTTCTCAGCATTCAACGGCGCTTTCTTCATTCCGCCATCGATGGCATTTCCGGCAAAATCTTTAAACACAGGGCTGTTGGCGTTACCACCGATGATCAGGAATTTTTCCTTGTCGTCACGCGCCATGGCAATGGTCACACCGTCGATCTCATTGACCGAAGTCTCGTAAACGGTTCCCGGAACTTTGTTCAACATTTTCTTTCCCTTTGGTTGAAGTTAAAATGTGATAACGTTAATATACGTCCCGGCTCCGATAAATCCAGCCCTTATTCCAAATATTTTTAAGAAACCACAAACACACGGAAACCACGGAAAAGTTTCTATAAAATTCTCCCTCTTCCGTATTTTTCCGCGTATTCCGTGGTTAAAATATTGTTCAGATCTCGGCAAATTCCCAGCGCATCAGGTGAGCGAAGTCTCTCAGCAGTTCGACCTCGGCGTCGTATACCAATGCCAGGTGATGCGTTCCTCCCAGCCGGCTATAGGCCGCCAGGAAATCCGCCACCGGTACCGGCGGAGTGAACCACCCTTGATTGCCCTCTTGCGACGGACGCTTCGGGGCGTCCAGCTCAATGCGCGAAACGATCAGCCGGAAACCGTCGGCCGTCGGCGCCAGGTCGATCAGGCAGGCCGTGCCCGCCTTGAAGCACCCTGTGGCCTGCACCGGCGTCCCGGTGTCGCTGAAACCGTAGGCCGACTCATAAAGCAGCGGCTTACCGGCCGTCAGGTCGACATTGATCTCGCCCATGTGGCTCAGAAAAATCCGGTTGTCCTTCCAGTCCGGACAGAACATTTCGCTGAATGTCACGTGGTCGAACGCCCGGTTCAGCGCCGCGTTCAGCGCCGCCGTCAGTACATCCCCCTCCCCGGCATAGCCGATACCGCGCGCCATCGCCTTGGAGGCCTCCAGGAACGGCACCGTTTCCCAGCCCTGTTTTCGCTCGATGCCGAGGAAACAGATCGTAAACGCGTCGAGTTTTTCCGCCTCGATCCACTTGCGCAGTTTCAGTGATTCGCCCAGCGTGCGGCGGTATGCTTCCGCGGAGTATTTACCGTGATCGAAACGCTCCCTGTCCGCAACCATTTCCGCCGCGATTTCCGCCTCCGCCGGTGTTTGTCCGCCTTTGAACGGCACCACCGTCATGCCGAATGTTCCCTCCGGCACCTGAAAGTCGCCCATTCCCTCGAATTGGCCACCGGCAGCTCCCACCCGCGCCGTGGAAATCTTATGCGCCATGGCCGCCGATTTCAGCGCCGCCACCGAACGGTCGATCACATCCGATTCCGTCCAGTGCCCGGCGCAGATCAGAAACGGCTTGTGATTGCGCAGCAGCAAATTGCACATGTCCTGAACGCCGTGAATGCCGTGATTGGCCATGAGTTTATGGATATCGTCGTAGCCGAATTCATAATCCGGGGTGGTATCGAGCACCACCAGCGGCAGTTTCGTGCTCGCCAGCGCGCCGATCGATTCGAGCGACGGCGAATACGCGAGGTGCAGCGTCACGATCGCCTCCGCTCCGGCTTCTTCGAACTGCTTCACGGCGGCCTCGAATTCCGGCTTGATCCGGGCAATCGGGGACTTCACCACTTCGATACCGCGTTTCTCGTATTCGGCGGCGATGCTGTCGAGGAATTTCTCCACCACCGGGCGGTAGTCCGGCTTCACTTCGTCATAAAGTTTAATATATAGTCCGAGCAAGCCGATTTTCATTGTTTTTTTCATCATTTATCTCCGTAATTGTAGTCGTATACACTCTTGAAAAGCCGGTAGGCATTGCCGAAAAAGAGGTTCTCGATTTCGGCTTGACCGAGCCCGGCGGCCTGCGCCGCCAGCTTGATTCCGCGCAACTGTTCGTAATAGAAAAAGGTGAACTCCACCTTGCTGGACGGATCGTGTATCGAAGAGCCGATCGCGTAGTCCTCGCCCATCAGGTACGCATACTGATTGTTGATCTCCACCGATTTGCCGTACAGCATGGCAATCGGCGCGTCGGAACCGAAAACAATCCGTTCGCGCGGGAAGTGTCTGAAGGCGTACTCCAGCACCCATTCGTGGTTGACCATGGCGGTGTCGATCCAGGCATTCGGGCACGCCGCGATGCCGTCGAGATATCCGGTCACGTTGCTGCGGTAATACGCCCGCCCGATGTGTGCGAAAATAAACGTGGCATTCGGGTAACGGCGGCAAATGTCCACCATGTCGCGCTGGTTGACCGGGTCGGCCAGGCGCTCCGCCCGCGAGATATGCAGCGTCACGATCCAGCGCTGCGCGTTGGCCATTTCCAGGAGCGGCGCGGGCAGCATGTCGAAAACCCTCACCTCGTTTTGCGCCACGCCGCGAACAAAGTTCCAGTACGGTTTGTAACCGGTCAGGCGATTCTCCGAAACCCGCCGCCGTATTTCCTCCACCGAATCATCCGGTGACAACAGCGCCATGCCGAAACAATGCTCGCCGTCGACGCTCTGCCCGATGACCCGGTCGGCGGCCTCGCGGTCGGTCTCCAAACTCGGTGCTCCGAAAATATTGGCATAAACCTCGCGCTCCGGCATCATTTCAGCGGTCACGGCCAGCCAGTCGGCGTATTCAAATTTACCGCCGAATTTGCGCTGATACGCCTTCGGTCCGAGTTCGCCGTGAAACGACGCACGGTCGAAAATATGCACATGCGCGTCGAAAATCTTCGCCGGCAGGAAATCCGCCAGCTCCTGTTGAAAAACCTTGCGGTCCGAATCGCTCATTTTGAACATAATAATGCAGCTCCCAATGCTCCGGCGGATTGTCCGCCCACGGTTAATTTGAGTCCGGTGAATTCCGCCACCACGCCGGGCCAGACCGGACTCCGCGAGGGCCCGCCGACCATGACCGCCTCGCTGAACTTGAATGAATGCGCCTTCAGCTCGTCGAGCCGTGCGGCCAGCAGCCGCGCGGAACTCTCCATCACCGCCCGCGCCGCCTGCGTCCGCGTGCCTTGCGGCGTGCGGTACTCGCCCGTCAGGTCGATTCGCAGGCCGTCACTGGAGCCCGCCGCAAGTTCGTCAAAAACGCGCAGCGGATGGTCCGCAACGGGCGCGATGAACTCATGCACATAACGGTCGATCGTGCGCCCGATGCGCGGTATCGAAAAAATCGCTCCCCACAGTCCATTTTCGCGCCGGGTGAAGGGGTCACAGAGCAACTCTGCCGCGATGACTTTCGCCCGCTCACGGCAGGGGAAAAATCCCACCCACGATGTGCCGCAGGAGAGCATCAACTGCCCTTCGCGGACAATCCCCGCCGCCCGCGCCGCCGCCGGATGGTCGAACGCCCCGGTATAAACCACCGTCTCCGCCGAGAGCCCGATTTCTTTCGCCGCTTCCGCCGTCAGCGTGCCGACCGCCGTCCCGGACGGTCCAAGCGCAGGCAAATCCGCCTCGTTCAGCCCGAAGCGTGTCAACAGTTCCGGCGCGTAACACTCGCGAACCTGATCGGCCAGCAGAAACGGCGTGGCACTGGAATAATCAATCAGCTGCCGCCCCGTCAAACGATATTGTAAATAATCATGATTCTGCGAAACAAAAGCATTCTTCAGCAATGCCGGCTCATGTTCAATGAACCACGCCAGATGCGCCGGAGGAAAAATCTCCACGCAGGGCCAGCCGGTCAGCTCACGCATATGCTCCGCCGTCAAACCGCGCAGCGCAGGCAAATCCGCCCCCTCGCCGCGCCCGTCCAGCCAGCTGATGATGTTGGTCAGCGGACGGCGCGTCTGCCGGTCCAGCAGCAGCGTGTTGCCGGAGGCCACCGCAAACGCCAGTGCGCCGACTGTTTCGCCGTTCGCGGCGGCGGCCAGTTTCCGCAGGATTCCGGCCAGCATTTGCCAATGCGCCTCCGGGTCGATTTCAATTCCCGGAATGCCCGGAATAAACTGAACCGTCTCCTCCGCTTCCGCGATAATCTCCCGGTTGCGGACCAACGCGCCTTTGATGCGCGAAGTGCCGAGGTCGATGCCGATTTTCAGCATGACATATCCTCCAGGATTTTCCGCATGTGGCCGATCACCATATCAGCCATGGCCCTGCTGGAAATCAGCGGCAGTTTGGTCAGTGCAGCGGGCGGACAATCGGCCTTGTACGTCTGTGCGCTCACGTCGATGCCCGCGGCACTCATGCGCTTCGAAAATCCCGCCGCTACATCGGCGCTCCGAAACACCAGCGTGGTCATCAGCCCATACCCCTCGATCTTGACCAGAATATCGGCGAAATCCTGCATGAATTCTTTAATCCTGCCATAATAATAATCGCCGATTTCGCCGATGTGGGCGCTGTTTTCCCCGGCAAATCTCATCGTGATCAGGTACGCCAGTGAAGCCAGTTCCTCCTGACCGTTTGTGACCAGTGCGCCGAACTGATTCAGCGAATCCATTTTCCGGTTGGTCAGGATGCGCGAGGCCGGGTACTGTCCGCCCGGAAATCCCTTCCCCACCGAAACGAAATCCGGTTTGAGGCCGTAATGCAGAAACAGGAACTGCTGCGGGCACCACATGCACGACTGAATCTCGTCGACCATGGTCGGGATATCGTGTTCGCCGCAAACCTTGTGCGCATGTTGAACGAAGCGCTCGTCGAGCTTGATACCGCCATAGTTCATCAACACCAGCTCATGGAAAAATCCGGCGATCTTCGTCGTACCGGTATCGTTTTCCGCCACGATTTTATCGAATGCCGCCGCATCATTGACCGGTACCGGAACCACCCGGAAAAGTTTTTCCGTCAGCCCGGCCGCCAGATCCGGCCACATGCCGCGCAGCACCTGCGTCAGAATCGTGGTCCCATGGTAATTTGCCTGATACCCCCCGGCCTGGTCGGCCATGACCAGGAACACCGGCGTTTTCCCGGCGTACTCCGGCTCGGGATACGTTTTGTCCAGACGGTAAAAACGCGCCAGCATCATCTTCAACCCGGCCTCGACCGCGAGGCTGCCGGTTTCGAGGTTGATCACCCGGCTCAGGGCACGCTCATCCGCCGCGTCCGGCATGGTGCCGCCATTGGCGGTGCGGACAATCTCGCGCTCGGTCAGGCGGGTGATATAGCCGCGGGTATTGTTGTGAGTAGCGTTCGGAATACCCAGCTGCGACGCGTATTGCAGGAGTTTATAACCCGGAAACGCGTGCCCGAGCGAGGCGTGGTAGTGCTCGCTTTTGCCGATGAAATACGCCCGGCCGTCCTCGCCGATGCGGGTGCAGCCGAGTGCCGCCAGCGGCGCCATGCCGTTGTTCTGCGCCTTGGCGAACGCCCCGGTCGGAGCGCCGCCGTTTTCCCCCTTGAAGGGTGCACAGACGACCTGTCCGGTCAGCGCGGCCAAACGCTCGGCATTTGCTGCGAATTCAGCGGGGAAAAAGTCGACTTCGCGATACGCGGTTTCATGCAATTCATTCACATCCTGCCCGGTCAGGAAAGCCTGTGCGGCCACCACCGCGTCGATGTATTCGGCCCCCAGCAGACCGGCCAGTGAATAACGGATATTTTTGATCATATCATCTCCTGCAGTTACAGATCAGCATTGTTTCTACTATCAGTATACTGCAGGAAATTCTATTCAGCAATTGCCCGCTATTACAGGAATGCGGTTATATTTACAGAATTGCGACTTCACTCTTCATTCACCTTCGGCGTGTGCTTGAGCAGCAGCTTGTCGATTCGCCGGTCGTTGACGGCTTCGACGATCAGCTTGACGCGGTATTCGGGCAGCTCAAGTTCGTCGGCCCCCGAAGGCACTTCGTCGAGTTTCTCGAAAACCAGTCCGCCGAGCGTGTCGAATTCACTGTGGGGAAATTCAATTCCAGTCACTTTGGTGACTTCGTCCATTCGCATGGAACCGTCGATGCGCCAGGTATTTTCGCCGAGCTTCCTGTATCGTTCCGCCGGTTCGTCGAACTCATCGTACAGACTGCCGACGATTTCCTCGAGCAGGTCCTCGATGGTGACCAGTCCGGCGGTGCCGCCGTATTCGTCAAGGATCACCGCCATGCCGTATTTCTGGCGCTGCATGTTGCGAAAAAGCACGTTGGCCCGCATCGACGCCGGCGCCAGGTAGACCGGCTTCAATATTTTGCCGAGTTCCGGCGTGGCGCCGTGGTTCATCTTGGCGGAAAAATAATCCCGGAAATGCAGGAAACCGATGATCTGGTCGACCGATTCGCGGTAGACCGGTATCCGGGAAAACGCGGATTCGTTCAGGCATTTTTCGACCTCCTGCGGCGAGGCGTCAATGCTGATCGCCACCACCTCGGTACGGTGCGTCATAACCTCTTCGGCCAGGATGTCGTTGAACTTGAAGATATTTTCGATCATCTGCCGTTCGTCGCTGTCGATGGTGCCGTTTTCCTCGCCGATATCGACCATCAGCCGGATTTCCTCCTCGGTGATATCGTTGCGGTCATGCGCGGCGACTTTGAAAAGCTTCAGCACTCCGCTCACCGAAAGATTGAGAATCCAGACAAAAGGCGCGGTAAGCTTCGCAAACAGCGAAATCGCCCCGGCGCTCCGCAGCGACACCGTCTCCGCGTAGCGCAGCCCGATCTGCTTCGGCACCAGCTCGCCGAAAACCAGCGACACAAACGAAAGCAGCAGCGTCACCACCACCACAGAAACCGTCTGGAGTGTACTCTCGGAAAGAAAATTGATATTGTGCCGCATCAGAAATTTGGTTAACGGCATTGCGAAAGAGTCGGCGGCAAAAGCACTCGCCAGAAACCCGGCGAAGGTCACTCCCACCTGAATGGCCGAGAGGAATCGGCCCGAATCGGCGGCCAGTCTCGCGAGCCTGCGCCCGCGGCGCCCGCCTTCCTGTTCCAGTTTGCGCAAACTGGCCGGTTTAATCGAAAGCAACGCAACTTCGGCGGATGCAAAAAATGCGTTGAGCAGGATCAGCAGCAGAAGAATCAGCAGCTGCCATAAAAGGGGGTCCTCGTCCAAAATAATCCTTTTGTTCTATTTGCGCCCATTTTATTACGCCGGGGCTTTTGCGGCAATTATTAATATAATGTGGAAAATTCCATCTGTCGAGACCACAACAAAACATACTTTGAAGGCTGGTCAAGAAGTATAGTTTGGTAATAAAAAAGGGTACGGGAGGTTTGAGCCGTCCCGTACCCTGTGAGTTGGAGTTCGTGATTATTTGCCGTAATACGCCTTCAGGTACAAGTCCTTGATTTCGGTGATCAGCGGATAGCGCGGATTGGCACCGGTGCACTGGTCGTCGAAGGCTTTTTCCGAAAGCGCGTCGACCCTTGCCAGGAAGTCCTTTTCCGGAATGCCGAGTTCCTGGAGCGAAGCGGGCACGTCGAGCGTTTTCTTGAGCTCATCCACCTTGGCGATCAGGGCCTCGACCTTCTGCTCGGGCGTCATATTGTCGGTGGTGAACCGCAGGAAATCGGCCATCATGCCGTAGCGCTCTTTGGCCTCGGGGCACTTGTACTGCGAGAACGTACCCTGCTTCGTGGGCTTGTTGGTGCCGTTGAAACGGATCACATGGCCGATCAGCAGCGCGTTCGCCAGGCCGTGCGGCACGTGGAACTCCGCCCCCAGCTTATGCGCCATGGAGTGGCACAACCCGAGGAACGCGTTCGCAAACGCCATACCGGCGATCGTCGAGGCGTGATGCACCTTTTCGCGGGCCAGTTCATTGCCCGGTTCGCGGTAGCTGACGGGCAGGTATTTGAAGACCAGCCGCGCGGCTTCGCGGGCCATGGCATTGGTGTACTCGCTGGCCATGATCGACACGCGGGCCTCGAGCGCATGCACCAGGGCGTCCAGACCGCTGTAGGCGGTGAGCTTCGGCGGCATGCCCATGACCAGTTTGGTATCGACAATCGCCATATCCGGGGTCAGTTCATAGTCCGCCAGCGGATATTTGGTGCCGGTCTTTTCGTCGGTGATCACCGCGAAAGGCGTCACTTCCGAACCGGTGCCGGAGGTGGTCGGGATCGCCACCAGCATGGCCTTTTCGCCAAGCTTCGGGAACTTATAGACGCGTTTGCGGATGTCCATGAACCGCATGGCGATATCTTCGAATTCCACATCCGGGTGCTCGTACAGCATCCACATGATCTTGGCCGCGTCCATCGGAGAACCGCCGCCAAAGGCGATGATGGTGTCCGGTTTGAAGGACGCCATGCGCTCGGCTCCGCGATACGCGCTGCGCAGCGTCGGGTCCGGCTCCACGTCGCAAAACACTTCGACCTTGAAATCCATTTCCTTGAGGAAACTGATCATGTTGCCGAGGATGTCGCTGTTCACCAGGAAATTATCGGTGACGACGAACGCCCGTTTGCGCCCTTCTTCCTTCAGGTCGCGCAGTGCTTCGTTCATGCAGCCATACTTGAAATAGACTTTCTGGGGGACCCGGAACCAAAGCATATTTTCTCTCCGTTCGGCAGTGGTTTTGATATTCAGCAGGTGTTTCGGCGCCACGTTCTGGCTGACCGAGTTACCGCCCCAGGTGCCGCAGCCGAGCGTCAGCGAGGGATCGAGTTTGAAGTTGAAGACGTCGCCGATCGCGCCTTGGCTGGACGGCATGTTGATCAGTGTCCGGCAGGTTTTCATGTCTTCGCCGAAGCGTTTGATACGGTCAATGTTGCGCGGATTGGTGTACAGCACGCTGGTGTGGCCGAGGCCGCCGAAGTCCAGCAATTCCTGCGCCTGTTTCAGCGCCGCGTCGAAATCCTTGGCTTTGTACATGGCCAGTACCGGAGAGAGTTTCTCCACGCTGAACGGATATTCCGGGCCCACGCCCTTGGTTTCGCCGATCAGCACCTTGGTATAATCCGGCACGTTCAGCCCGGCCATGCCGGCGATTTTCACCGCGCTCTGGCCCACGATATTCGCATTGAGCTTGCCGTCGATTACCAGTACGGCCGCGACCTTTTCCGCTTCTTTGGCGTTCAGGATATAGGCGCCGCGCTTGATAAATTCCTTCTTCACGGCTTCGTAGATCTTGTCCACGACCACCACCGACTGCTCGGAGGCGCAGATCATGCCGTTGTCAAACGTCTTGCTCTGGAGCACCGAGCTCACCGCCATCAGGATGTCGCAGGTCTCGTCCATGATCGCCGGGGTGTTGCCGGGGCCCACGCCGAGCGCGGGGATACCGCTCGAATAAGCCGCCTTGACCATGCCCGGGCCGCCGGTCGCCAGAATCATACTGATCGCCGGATGGCTCATCAGGTGCTTGCTCTGCGCCACGGTGGGCTCTTCGATCCAGGCGATGATGTCCTTCGGCGCGCCGGCTTTGACGGCGGCGTCCAGGATGACTTTAGCCGCGGCAATGGTGCTCTTCTTGGCCCGCGGGTGCGGACTGAAAATGATGCCGTTGCGGGTCTTCAAAGCCAGCAGCGACTTGAAGATCGCGGTCGAGGTCGGGTTGGTCGTCGGCACGATCCCGGCGATGATCCCGACCGGCTCGGCGATTTTGATGATCCCGAACGCATCGTCGTATTCGATTTCGCCGCAGGTCTTTTCATTCTTGTAACGGTGGTAAACGGATTCGGAGGCGAAATGGTTTTTGATCACTTTGTCTTCGATTACGCCCATGCCGGTTTCTTCCACGGCCATTTTGGCCAGCGGAATCCGCTCTTCATTGGCCGCCAGCGCCGCCGCCCGGAAAATATCGTCCACCTGCGTCTGGGTGTAAGTGGCGTAAATCTTCTGGGCCGCCTGTACTTTGGCAATAACGGCATTGAGGTTTTCCCGGTCGAGATCTTCTCTGGTCTTGTCGACCGCCGGCATTTTTTCCACAGCTTTCGCTGCGGCCTTTTCTGTTTTCTTTTTCATAAAACCACCTCCTAGTGACTAAATATAAATATATAGATATTATTTTATCTATTCTAAAATATACCACCTCAAAATTCATTTTCAAATGCTCAATAGATATTTTTTTATCTTTTTTTATTGCCGAAATTCAAGAAAATACCGGCATTTCTGCCATTACTGCTTGATTTCCAATAATCCTGAAAGTATTTTTAATACAAGTTGCAAGCTTTATGATTGCAATTCGTAACGGGGGTCAACCAATAAAAAAGGGGACAATGCTATGATTCTGGCTCTTCTTATTTTCGTCATCGGTCTCGCAATTCTGGCTGCCGCTTTGTACTTTGCGGCCAAAATCACCGGAAATACCACGCCATACAACAAGCTCTTCCTGATCGCCCTGATCGGCGCCGTCTGCTCCGCGATTCCGATTCCGGTTATCGGCTCGCTGATCGGTACCATTGTGATGATCATCCTGCTGGTCAAATGGGCGAATATGTCCGTGCTGGCGGCCATTCTCACGGTCATCCTGGCCAATATTCTGATCGTCGTGGTCGCAATTGTGCTCGGCCTTGTCCTGGTGGGAGCCGTGGCCTCAGCCTCCTCAAGCACCGGTTTGATTCTGCCGCTGCTGTAAATCTGTTTCCACACACCCCGAAATGCGGAGAAAGTTTCAATTCTCCGCATTTTTTTATGATCATTATTCGGAAAATTTGAAGAAATCTCGGTCGTTGGATATGGCCAGCGAAATCGGCGTATTGCCTTCGTGGTCCTTCAGATAGGGGTCCGCGCCGGCCTTCAGCAGCGCCCGGATCAGACGTGGATCGCGCGAGAGTTCCGCCGCGTAATGCAGCGCCGAGCGCCCCTTCGCATCCACGCAGTCGATGAAGTCCGAATTCTCGATCAAAACCTTGTACACCTCAAACGGCGGATGCCGGTGAATCATGTCCAGCAGTACCGTGGTACGGTTGTGGCCCAGCGGCGGGTCCCGGCTGATTTCCGCCAGCAGTTTGACCGTTTCCGGGTTCCGGCTGACCACTGCGTGCCACAGCGGCGTCCGGTACGAGGGGCCAAGGATATTGACCGGCACGCCGAGGTCGATCAACTTCTTCGCCATCACCGTATTACCATAAGCTGCCGCGTAATGCAGCGGGGTGTATTCATTGATGCGCTGGCGCAGCGTATCGCCCTGTTTATGAAGCAGATCAAAAAACGCCGGATCACTGCCGTAACACGCCGCCAGCATGGCGCTCTCGCCCGGCCGCCCCTCATATTTCCGATAGTCGAAACCGAGCTTGAGCATATCTTGTGCAACATATGTACGGCCAGTCATCCCCGCCACCTGAAACGCGCTGTAAAGTTTGCGGAACTCACCCGCCCGCAAATAATACCGCCCCCCGGCATTAAGCCCGTAGCGGCCCCATTTGTCGATCAGGAAAGACTTTTCCTCATCACTAAACTTCACGCCTTGAATTAGTTGCCGCAACTCTTGCCGTGCACGGTTACTTTCTCCGGCCAGATATATTTTCTCAATATCCCAAAGTTTCTTATTGAACATTTTCTGCGCCACCACGAAATCGTCAAAAAGCGGCACCCGTGGTAACGGCCCAGCGCAGGTGGAAGCGTCCAGCTCATGGCTCCGGCTCTCAATCAGTTCTTCCAGTTCTTTCGGGTCGACGGCCTCGTAACGCTGCGTGACGGCACGAAACAACAACCTCGCCAACTCCATACTTCCCGACTCATAAAAGCTATCCGGTTTCCTGCTCAAAAGCCGGTCGCCGCCAGCAATGATTCCCGAACGGCTGTACCCGTTTTTCCAGATGTATTCCGAGGTGTCGCTCATGACCTTGCCGAGCAAATTGAATCCCAACACCGCCGCCTCGTCGTCACGGGCCAGCGCCGCCTCCGCCAGATTCAGGAGCTGTTGCGGACCGCCCTTCCCCGCCCAGCGCTGCTCCAGCGCAGCGGCAATCGCGTCAAACCCATCCGCCGAATCCGGCTGATGCCTGATCCAGTTCCGAAACTCATCTGCCGCCTGCGCGGTATTGCCCTGAGCGCCTTTCACGCGGATCAGATAAAGATGCGGCAATTTCCACTCCGGTTTGAGCACCAATGCCTCGCGGAACGCTTTCGCCGCTCTCTGCAATTCGCGTTCAAAACCCTCGCGCAATGGCTCCGGCAGCCGGTAACGCTCATCGCGGCTCATCCGCCACGCCCGCTGCGCCGCCGCCTGCCCCTGCACCATAAACTTGAACCACGGCGGCAGCGAATCTTCCGTCACCCCGGCAAAATCGAAATCATACTCCGTCAAATGCCGTATCGCAAACGGCAGCAATTCCTCCGGCAATTTGCCGCCGCGAATCAGGCCGATCAATTCCTCGCAGGGCCAATACGAAACCGGCGGCGTAGCCATAACCGGCTCGCGAAGCGTCAGATAATGAAGCTCGCGCACTGTATAACGACTATACGAATCTTCCTCGGAAGTGCGGTCACAATGACCCAAAACCTCCTCCACCAGCTTGTAGTCGCCCCCTTCCCGGAAAAGCACGAAAGCCCGGCAGAGATTATTAATGAATTCATTCTTCCGCGTAACCTCGACGCCATCGAGGCGCATCCGCCGGTAATCATAAGGCGCGAACTTGCCGTAAACAATATTCCTAACCACAAACTCAAGCTGTCGCGCATCGGCCCCCGGATGCTCCCTGCCCAGCTCGCGCACCAACGCCTCAACATACCGCCGGTTCTCCTGAGCACGCGAAACCGTCTCCCCCAAGCCCGCAAAAATCCCGGCAAAAAGATCCGCCTCCGCCCGCAGCCCCACGCTTGCCAAAATCAAAAAAATGACGATTAATAATCTCATACAAATCAATTTCTTTTCCGCATCCAATTAGGTGAGTTCACTGGAACATTTTCCGGATCGCCAAAACCTTGGACAAAATTTATATTGATAATTCGAATATTTTCCTGCCGGAGCCGGTCAATCAGTTCCTCTGTTTCGTCAGTTATGTCGCAACTGCTATAGTCAATGCTTATGCTTTCGATCTTGTTTTCGCGCAGGAAAATGAATGCTTCATCCAAGGTTGCGAATGGCCTTCGCTCACCAAAGCCGATTAACGCATAACGAATTTTACTGTCGGGGCTATCGATGTTCAAGGTATATGCTTTATCATTACTGTAATCACGGAAACAATTATAGGTACGATTGATGCCGTCGTCCGGTTCCTCTTCAACCTGATTCTGCGAACAACCAAGCTGAATCAAAACAGCAATCAAAATCACCTTCAAAACGAGAAAAATCAATTCTTTCTTCATGCTTCCAGCTCCTGGTAACGTTCGTTTTTTCTTTCTATAAAATGCTACCGCCCGGGCGCTTTGTCAAGGTGAATTATGGACATTATGGACACGATGGACCTCATGGACAACCGGAAAAGCCCGTCCATAATGTCCATGAGGTCCATCGTGTCCACCCAGAAATGCAAAAAGCCCGCCGTTTGACGGGCGGGCCGGGAATTTGGAGCGATTCTTATCCGATCGCCTGGCAGACGGTGATGGCCGCCACGGCGTAGATATCCTCGGCTTTGCAGCCGCGGGAGAGGTCGTTGACCGGACGGGCCAGGCCCTGCAGGATCGGGCCGTAGGCGCCGGCGCCGGCGAGGCGCTCGGTCAGCTTGTAGGCGATATTGCCGGCGTTCAGGTCCGGGAAGATCAGCACGTTGGCGTCACCCTGGACGGCGCTGTTCGGAGCCTTGGAAGCGGCCACTTTCGGCACCAGGGCGGCGTCGCCCTGCAGCTCGCCGTCGGCGATGATGTCGAGGTTTTCGGCGACAATTTTGGCCTTGAACTTGGCGGTGGCTTCGACGACCTTTTCCAGAATTTCATGCTGGGCGCTGCCATGGGTGGAGAACGAAAGGAACGCCACTTTCGGCGTCTTGCCGAGCAGCGACTTGTAGGTCAGCGAAGTAGCATAGGCGATATCGACCAGCTGGTCGGCGGTCGGGTTCGGGTTCACGCCGCAGTCGGCATAGAGGAGCACGCGGTCGCCGCTGGGCGTTGGATTCGCGAGGTCCATCACGAAACAGCTGCTGGCGATCGCGATGCCGGCGGCCGTGCCGATACAATTAAAGGACGCGCGCAGCATGTCCGGAGTGGACGCGATGCTGCCGGCCACCAGGCCGTCGACCATGCCCTGACGGTTCATCAGACTGCCGAAGAAAATGCGGTTCTTGATCGCTTCGCGGGCCTGTTCGATAGTCACGCCTTTTTTCTTGCGGATTTCGGCAAAAAGGGCGGCGTATTCTTCGAAGAAATCACAGTTCAGGTAATCAAGGCATTTGAATTTGCGCTCGGTAACGCCGGCCTGCTGGCAGGCGGCGGCGATTTCAGCTTCGGAACCGAGGACGATGACTTCGGAAGCCACGCGGTTCTCCATAATCATATTGGCGGCGGCGACCACGCGCGGGTCCTGGCCCTCGGGCAATACCAGTTTCTTGGAAGCGGTCTGGGCTTTTTTCACAAACAGATCAATTGCATACATGATTATTGCTCCTTATTTCTTCTTGGCGTTGGCTTTGACTTCGGCTTCTTCCCTGGCGATTTCGTCCTGCGGAATCTGCGGAACTTCGTCGTTGATCAGGGTCTGAACCACGCTGCGGGCGATCATCAGTTCTTCGTCGGTCGGGATCACCATGACCTTGCAGGAGCTGCGCGGAGTAGAGATCACGTCTTTGACGCCGGCGCACTGCTCATTGACTTTCTTGTCCAGCTCGATGCCGAAGCCGCCGAGCTTGGAAACGATCTTTTCACGGGCGTACTGGCTCCATTCGCCCACGCCGCCGCAGAAAACGATGGCGTCCGCGCCGCCGAGCAACGCATAATAAGCGCCGATGTATTTGACCACGCGGCGGGTGAACATGCGGCGGGCGCGCAGGGCCTGCTGGTCGCCTTTCATTTCGGCGGCGATGATATCGCGCATGTCGCTGCTGCCAATGCCGGCCACGCCGAGGAGACCGCTTTCCTTGTTGAGCATGGTGTCGACTTCTTTCGGAGTCTTGCCGAGCTCGAGGAGACGGAGCACGATGGCGGGGTCGAGGTCACCGGAGCGGGTACCCATCATCAGGCCTTCCAGCGGGGTCATGCCCATGGAGGTGTCGACGACCACGCCGTGGTCGATGGCGGCGATGCTGCAGCCGTTGCCGAGGTGGCAGGTGATCAGCTTCAGGCGTTCGAAGGGCATGCCGAGCATGGTGCCGGCGGCCTTGGCCACAAAGTTGTGCGAGGTGCCGTGAAAGCCGTAACGGCGGATGCTGTACTTGGTATATAATTCATAGGGAATGGCATACAGATAGGATTCAGGAGGCATGGTCTGGTGGAACGCAGTGTCGAAAACGGCGATATTCGGAACGCCTTTGAAGATCTGCTCGCAGGCTTCGATCCCGGAGAGGTTCGCCGGATTGTGCAGCGGAGCCAGCGCGAAACAGTCGCGGATGATTTCCTTGACGTGTGGGGTGACCAGCGCCGGTTTGCTGGCCTGTTCGCCGCCGTGGACCACGCGGTGGCCGATGGCCTGGATCTCGGTCAGAGACTTGATGACACCGATCTTCGGGTCGACGAGGCAATCGCAAATGCTCTTCAGGCCTTCGACATGGTCCTTGATCTTCGGAAACGCTTCGAGGGCTTCGCCGTCATGACGCTTGTAGACCAGCCGGGGAGAATCGGTACCCACGCGCTCCACAAGACCTTTGGCCAGAACCATTTCCTTACCCATCGCGAAAACCTGAAATTTCAGCGATGAACTGCCGGCATTCACTACCAGTACTTTCATTTTTGCTTCCTTACGTTAAATAAATAAAAAAAGAGAAATTTAAAAACTAAAAAAGGCGGCACAGTGCCGCCATGATATTATTATCATTGATATTGATCGAACAACGCCGCCGCGTAAAACTCTGGATCGAAAACCTGCAGATCCTCGGGGCGCTCGCCCAGTCCGATATAATACACATTGAATCCGAATTCCTGGTGCAGCGCCACGGCCATGCCGCCTTTGCCGCTGCCGTCAAGCTTGGTCAAAACAAGTCCGGTCAAACCGGATACCTTGGAAAATTCACGCGCCTGGTTCACCGCATTGCCGCCGAGGCTGGCATCGACCGTGAGCCAGACTTCATGCGGAGCGCCGGGGTAGACCTTGTCGATGGTCCGGCAGATCTTGCCGAGCTCATCCATCAAACTCTTGCGGTTATGCTGACGGCCCGCGGTATCGATAATCAGGTAATCGGCCTCGCGTGCCAGCGCCGCCTTGGTCGCGTCAAACGCCACGCTGGAGGGATCGGCTCCGGGAGCAGCCGCCACGACCTGAGCGCCGGTGCGCTCGCCCCAGAGCTTAAGCTGGTCGACCGCCGCCGCGCGGAACGTGTCGCACGCGGCCAGAATTACTTTTTTGCCTTGGCGCTGATAGTTCCATGCGAGCTTGCCGCTGGTGGTGGTTTTGCCGCTGCCGTTCACGCCGACCATCAGGATGACGGTGGGCTTGCCGGGTTCGGCCAGTTTGATCGGCCTGGTATTCTGGCACATGATTTCAATGACGTCGGCCCGGGCAATGCCCCGGATGTCGTCGGAAGTCTGAATCAGCCCGCGCTGGTAACGGTCGCGAATGTCATTCACGATCTTGCTGCTGGCCGCCACCCCGAAGTCCGCCGAAATCAGCAATGCTTCGAGGTCTTCGAAATTCTCATCGGACCACGCTTTTTCGCCGGTCACCAGACTGGTAAGGGCACGGGTTACGGCCGTGGTGGTTTTCTGCAGGCCGTTCTTGAAAATGGAAAATACCGACATTACAACTCCTTTACCGCGTTTCTGGCCGGGCGCTTCAGCGTATCTTTGATGCCGTTCAGCACGCCGTTGATAAAATTGCCGGATTTTTCGCCGCTGTAGTCGCGGGCAATCCCCACCGCTTCATTGATACTGACCACCGGGGGCACGTCGGCAATAAAAAGCATTTCATAGACGGCCACGCGCATGATATTGCGGTCGACAATGGCCATCCGGCCAAGGTCCCATTTTTCCGAAAACTGGCGCAGTGTCTCGTCGATCTGTTCCTGGTGCTCGAGAATGCCGTGAATCAGCAGATCGGCATACTCGCGCCCCTTGCGGAAAACCCGGTTCGCCGGCAGCCCGAGCGTGACACCGGTTTCCTCATAAAAATGGTCCAATTCCGACTGTTCCAGCTGGCTCGGTTCGATTTTGTTCAAATCGTTCTGAAACAGAAATTGCATGGCAAGCTCGCGGCCGACCCGTTTGGAGTGCAGCTGCATCTTGCCGTTCTTGTTATTCTCTTCTGCGAGTTCCATCATGTTGCACCGGGTCAGAAGCCTTTGATCAGGTTCGCCATTTCGATGGCGGCCATGGCGGCGTCGGCACCCTTGTTGCCGGCTTTGGTGCCGCTGCGCTCGATCGCCTGCTCGATGTTATCGGCAGTGATCAGCCCGTAGGTCACCGGCACGCCGGTTTCCAGACCGATCTGGGCCAGCGCTTTGGAGACTTCGGCATTGATATAGCCGGCGTGCGGGGTCGCCCCCTGAATCACCACGCCCAGCGCCATGACGGCATCGTATTTGCCGGAACGCGCCATCTTGGCGGCAATCATCGGCAATTCGTAGGAACCCGGCACCCAGGCCGCTTCGATCTTCTTGGCGTCACCGCCATGACGGACAATGGCGTCCACCGCGCCGTCCAACAGTTTCGACACAAAAAATTCATTGAAACGCGCACAGACGATCCCGAAGCGCAGACCCGAAGCCTGCAGCATTCCTTCGTATACTTTTCCGACCTTTGTCATGTAATATCTCCAGATTAATTTAAATTCTTATAAGTTAGACGATTTTGCGGAATTTTCCACTTCAGTTACGCTTTTTTTATCAATATTTACACGATTTTACATTGAAAACTCCATTTCCTGAAGCATAGTTATTCTGATGTAAATGGAAAATGGAAAATGGAAAATGGAAAATCATGGTGGAAAATTGTCTTTTAATAACAAATAAGAGGGTCAAAGGGATTCTTCCCTTTCCATCATTTTCAATTCTCAATTTTCAATTCTCAATTAAACTAAAATGAAAAGCCGTCTTTTTTATATATCATTGAATCTGATTATACCGGGCCTCGGCCAGTTGGCCATGAAGGCCTGGACACGTGCCGTCATCATGATCGCGGGGACCATCGCCGCGCTCATCTGGTTTTTCTTTGAAGTCCTGATGCAGTTGCTGCCGCTGTACCGGGACGATTTCTCGGGCGATATCAACATCGACGTCAAATACATACTGCTCAGTCTGGGATTGATTCTGGTCATGTACCTCTGGAGCATTGCGGATGCGGCCTGGTGCCATATCGAAACGCCGAAAGAGGAAAAAGAGGAGAAGGGTCAATGAAATTCCATACTGTTTTGCTGACCGCCGCGCTGTTGGGAACCTGTGCGGCGCAGGGCCCGCCGTCCATCGTCTGGAGCCCCACCACCACCCGCCCGGAAGTCGTCGACACCAAAGCCAATATCACCATCAACCCGGACGCATCCGGCGACCACTTCGGCGATCTTGCCGAAGACACCATGGCTTCGCAGATCGCCGACCGGGGGCATATCCTGAACTGGGCCCCGCTGTGGCTCCCGCACGGTGCGGGCCGTCCGAACCTGCCGGCTGCCACGCTCAGCGTCGACGGCTCCGTACTGGCCGTGATCGAGACCGTCGGCGCGGCGGCCGGTCCCCGGCAGTCCCGAATCGTCTGCATCCACCCCGGTACCGGCAAGGTCTTGCGGATCATCGAGTTGAAAGAGCGCAGCATCGAGCGCATCCATATCCTGAACGGCCGCAACGAAGCGCTGCTGTATCAAGCCGGGCAGAAAGTGTTCGAACAACCCAACCGCCTGATCAAAGTGAGCCTCGAGACCGGCTCCGTCACCGGCGAGTTTCCGCCGTTCAAGGGTGAACTCCGCGACCTGAGCCTCAGCCATGATGGCCGCCAGGCGGCGGCAATAGAGAAAGGTTCGCCCAATATTCAAATCTACGATCTCACATCTCCGGGCCAGCCTCCCGTAACCTTCGATTCGGAAACTCAGGAGGGGCTGACGGCGTTCTCCCCCGACGGAAAACTGCTGCTCCTGGCCACCGCCAAACAGCTTCAGTTCTTCGACCTCGCCAACCCCGGCACCCGGAAACGCAATCCTCTGAACCTCCCGGCCGGCCCCAAACCCGATCTCTTCACCGCCGCCCCGGACCAGGCAAACGAAATGCTGCTCGGAACGCTCGGCGGCCCGCTTTACCTGATTCGCGGCGAACGGAGCTTCCCGCTGGACGACAATTTCGAGGGTTTTGCCTCGTTCGCCGACGACATGATCATGCTGGTCACCATGGCCAAAAGTACCGTGCGGTTGCTTGACCGCAATACGCTCCGCGAAGTCGCCCGCTTCCAGGCCAAAGCCGACAGACCGATCACCCGCGGCAACCTCGAACAGGTCTTTTACCAGAACGGCTTCCTGCTGGTGATCGATTCGCAGGGCAATATCTACACCCGCAAGCCCATCAAACAACGATGGGGGAAAAACCTGTTGATCGAAGCCTATAAATAAAGTCACATATATTTGATATAATATCACATATAAGCGGAATTTTTCTTGTTGAATCATCCTTATTCGATGATATAATAACACTATAAACAGGAGATTTCCTTATGCAAGATATATTGAATGTATGGGGCGGCGGGCAGCTGCTGGGATTTTCCGGCCTGGATGGCAAAACCGATTATGTGCACGGACTGGTGATGCGGACGGCCTTCAAGGGCTGCGTCATCGAATGCAAGTGGCCCAATGAAAGCGCCAAAATCATTTTTTCCGACAACGCGCCGCTGCAGACCTATCTGGCCGGCGACCATTTCCGGCTGACCACGGATCAGGGCACCGTCACCGGCGCCATCATCGATACGCATCACATTCTGATTGCCGGTCCCTGCAAGGTCGAAAATGCCGACAATTATATTCAGCATGAAGTTCGCGGCGACAAGGTTCTGATCGGCTGTCGCGGCTTTTTTAATTCCGAATGGCTCAACGCCGACCCGCAGGCGATTTTCGAGGAACGCCGCCAGTGGCTGGTCAAGCAGTTGCCCAAGGTCAAGACCCGCCCGGAAGTTAAAGCGCTCTCACAGCTGAAAACCCAGTGCTACAGCGCCGAAGGGCAGTTGAAGCACAATTTCACCACCCCCGACCGCTGGCCGCACAAAATGACCTGGCTGTGGGACACCGTGTTTCACGCCATGGGATTGCGTCACTTCGAACCGCAGTACGCCCGGGACTCGATCAGCGCAATTTTCGATGTTCAGCAACCGTCCGGGTTCATCCCGCACGCGGCATCGCCGTATTATATTTCGCACATCACCCAGCCGCCAATCCTCGGATTCGGCATCAAAATGATGATGCAGAGCCATCCCGATCCCGAATGGGAACGCGGACTCTATCCGAAGCTCGCCCGCTTCATTGAGTGGGTCATGGCCAACCGCGACAGCGACGGCGCCGGCCTGGTCGAGTGGTACATCGAAGCCTGCGAAAACTGCCGCAGCGGCGAAAGCGGCATGGACAATTCGCCCCGTTTCGACGGTGCCATCCAGCTCGACGCCCCGGATTTCAACGCTTTCCTCGCGCTCGAATGCGAAATCCTCGCCGACATGGCCGCACGCTTCGACACCGCCGAGGCCGCCGCCTACTGGACCGGCCACCATACACGCCTCTGCAAGCTGATCAACGAGCGCCTCTGGGACCAGGAAAAGAACTTCTATTTCGACTACGACGTGGTGGCCGGCAAACGGCTCGACATGCTGGCCAGCTCCGGTTTCCTGCCGCTGATCTGCGGTGCACCGACCGCCGAACAGGCCAAAGCGCTCCGCGACCACCTCTACAACCCGGAAACGTTCCACACTCCGCTCCGCGTGCCGTCGATCGCGCGCTGCTGCGAAAAGAGCTACCGCAAAGACATGTGGCGCGGCCCGGTCTGGATCAACATCAACTACCTGATCGCGTGGGGTCTCGAGCGCTATGGCTTCGTCGCAGAAAGCAACGAGCTCCGCAACGACACACTGAAAGAACAGGAACGGTTTTACGACAAATACGGCACCTTCTTCGAGTTCTACGACGACCGCCGGGAAGACGACCCGCCGGAACTCCTGCGCAAATACGACCCGAATACCACGGAGCCCTCAGCGTTCCACCAGGTGTTTTTCGACTACGGCTGGTCCGGGACCCTGTTCCTCGACATGAACCAGAATCGCCGCCCGTAAGACTGACAAACGGACCTGTCCGGCTTGTCCGACAGGTCCGTTTTTACAATACTCCGGGGGCCTGTGTGGAGATGAGAGTGAGGTGTCCGGGCAATGGATGCACCACCGACATTTCTTCCAGCAGTTCCGGCAGGATCGAACACCAGCGCTGCGGCGTCGCCAGATCGAATAGCCCTTTGTTCAGTTTGCGCATAGCGAAAACCGACGCGATCCAGCTGTTGGTCCAGCCGGTTTCGACGCTCCACGCGCCCCAGCCGCTGTCCGCCGAGCTACCCCAGTAATCCCAGAGCTCCCAGTCGAAACCGCGCAGCCACGCGCCGTTCAGATACGGTTGCTGCGTGGACACGGCCTGTATCCGGACCAGGAAATCGGCCATTTTGTCAGCAGCCTTCCGGTAAGTTTCCTCGCCGGTGGCCAACGCCGCTTCGTGCAGTCCGACAAAGGCGAAGTTGACCGTATAAAGCAGATCGCAGCAGGGATCGCCGTTTTCCTGAATCAACGCCGCCTCGACGGTGCCGTATTCCGCGTTGCTGCGCGGCGAGGGATACATGCCGTTATCGATATTGCCCATGATCTCGCGCACCGTGCCGCAATCGACCAGAATCTTCTCCAGGTCGTGCCAGATCCGCCCGAACATTTCGCGGTGTTCCGCGGTGTCTTCGAGCCGGAGCAGCAGCGCCAGCGGCAGCAGCATCCGGGCGATCTCCTGCGCGAAACCGTTGGTCCAGCGGATTTTGTCCGGGTAAACCGCCATCAGGCGGTGAATGCCCTCGCGGGCGGAGTCCAGGAACTCCCGGTGTCCGCTCAACCGCCACGCCAGCAAATACGCCGCCCACATCCAGCCCTGGCTGTGCGGACGGTAATTATAGCACTCTTTCTGATGAAAATAATCCCAGCTGTCGCCATTCCCGAAGTCACCCGGGAACAAATTCACCTGCCGGAACCCCTGCGGCCCGGTCGTCCGCAAACACGAGAGCAGGCAGCGCAGCATCTTCCGGTCCCACGCCGGATCATTCAGCAACTCGGCGGAAGCCAGACACCCCATCACGGCCCGGCAACTGTCATCTCCATAAAATACCGGCAGATTCTCATAAAAATTGAGCATGCCGTAACAAGGATGCTGCGGGTCGAGGCAACACAGTTCCGGCGAGTCAAAAAGATGATCCATGATTTTGCCGCAAAGATCGCGCGAAGCCGGGTTTCCCTTCAGCGCCCAGTCGCAGGCAAAAACCAGCGCCGTTTCGCCGGTACAGTCGCCGCGCGTCTTGGTCCGCGGCATCTGGTAACCGGTGGGGCCGACAATCGAGTCGCGCCCCTCCGTGACCAGTACTTCCGTATGCAGGGCCAACGCATTGTCGCCAAACCACTTCACCGATTTCTCAAACGCGCGCATCTCCGGCTGCTCCGGCAGCTCATCCTGCGCCTGATACGCCGGGCGCACCGCCATATCCCACAGCGGCAACTCCTCCCCTGCCCCGAGCCAATTCAGGATATAGTTCCAAATGCGTCGCCAATCTGCCCGCGGAGCATAACGCGCCCGGACAAAATTGCTGAATCCGCTGGCTGCTATCATCACCTCCGGGTATTCCGGGTGAGTAAACAACAGCGGCGCCGCGTCCTCCGGCACGCCGTATACCGCATGACGATAACCGGCCACTTTGGCAGTCACCAGCAGCGGTTCGACCGGATTTTTCACCCGCCGGAACCAGCAGCCGTGCTGCATCAGAATCGCCCCCGGCTCGCCGAGCTGCTCCGAAGTGATCACGGCCCTCTCAAACACCGTTTTCGCCGGTTCTTCGAATTCCAGACCATAAACCGCCGCCGGATATTCAATAAACATTTTCCGCCCCCGGTTCGCCTCCAGAAACTCCCGGGTGACGCTCGCGCCCCCCGCCGGATACTCCGGAGCCAGCATCAGAATATTCTCCCCGAATCCCTCCGGAGTCAGATCCATAACTTCAATCAGATCGTTATCTTCTTTATAATTCAAAATCATAAGTCATTTCCTTATTTGTAAAATATTGCAATAATATCTAAAAACTCAATATATTTAAATATCTTTTGTATCGTGAATTATGTTGTTTCCCGGATTACCAGTTCAGGCTTCAATAAAACCGATTGCGTTTTTTTGCCGTAAATGATATCGATCAGACTCTCCACCGAGCGACGCCCGGTCTCTGCGAACGGCTGGGCCACCGTGGTCAGCTGCGGCTCCAGTAACTGCGTCAGGTACAAATCGTCATACCCGATCAACTTGACTTTCTGCCCCAATTCAACCCCCATCCGGCTCAAAATACTGTGCAGCCGCACCGCCGCGCGGTCCACGTTGCAGAATATCCCGGTTGTTTCCGGTACGCTCCGGCATTGCCCGGCAATCCGGCGCAAATCTTCATCGCTCTCCCCGAATTCCTGTGTCGTTTTTCCGGCCTTCGCCAGGATATCCTTGAACCCCTGGGCGCGCTTGTCCTGCGTCCGCACCATCAGGAAATTCCCGCAACCGCGCGCCAACAGATGCTCGGCGGCGATTTTGCCGCCGTGGTAGTCATCGATATCCACGTGCGGTACCTCGGGGATGAACTGTTCGGCATTGATCAGCACCAGCTTGCCGCCATCGTCGCGAAAACTCTCAATAAGCTTCATAGCCTTGGCGTCGACCTGAAAATACGGATACGTGATGATGCCGCAGTTGCGTTGCCCGCGGGTTTCCTCAATGAATTTGCGGTAGTTCTCAAAACTCGTTTCAAACGAAAACGATACCGGGAATCCATGTTCCTGCGCCGCCTGCGAAATCCCCATCACCAGATCCGCGATCAGACTGTTGCGATAACGCGGCACAAACACCCCGATGACGGGATTCTGGCCGCGCTTGAGGAACTCGGCATTGCGGTTCGGACGGTAGCCCATGCGCTCGGCGGTTTCCTGGATCAACTGACGGGTTTTCGGCGCGATCTTGGCCTCCACCTTCGGGTTCGGGTTCAAAACGCGCGAAACAACCGGGATCGAGAACCCCGAAGCCTCCGCTATTTCCGCCAGTTTTACCATCGTTTCCACCATCTCCAAATAAAAAAGCAAACGTTTTCTTTATTTCTATTATAACGCCGAACCGACAAAAAGCAAACGTTTTCTTTTTCATTTCCTCAAATTTCCCAAGAAATAAAAATCGCCGGTGAAATGCGGAAAGCACTTCACCGGCGTATTTCCGGTAATGAGTCTGGAATCAGTTCGCCGGAGTGAAACGCAACAATTGCGGTTTCAGCGGCGCCAATTCAAGTTCCGGGCGATATTCACAGCCGGAGATCAGGTCGAACCAGGTGCCGTTGCCGGTCAGCTTGATTGACCGGGCCTCGTGATTGTAGTTGACCAGATTGACCAGCCAGGTGCCATTGTCGCCCGGCACCGCCCGGAAAAAGATGCCTTCGGCCCCGGACGCATGATCCACCTTCAGACTCACCGGCAATGTCGCTACGGTCCGGTGGATCTGAGCCAACAGTGCGGACGGGGTAAAATCGGCGGCGGCTTCCGTTTTGAAGGGAACCTTTGCCGGATTGCCGTATTCATCGAATTTCAAACTTTCGGCATCGATTGCAACCCGGCCACCGCCAGCAGTGAACTTCTTCATGCCGTCCAGGGCTGCCCGGGAAACATTCGAAGCACCGACCGCATAAAGCAGTTTGGTTTTGCCGGAATTGCCCGCCGCCAGCTGGCGCTCAGACAAGAACCGGACCCGGTAACCGGTGAAGCAAAGCGCCGAATAAAGCGCGTCAATCCTGGCCTGATAGGTACCGGAGGAAAGAATCGAAGCCGTCGGCGAATAAAGGATCGCCACTTCCGGCTCATAATCCATGAACTTGCGCAGTTCCGGGGCCAGCCGCATCCCGTCGATACCCGAAATCGCGTGAGCCACAATATTGCCGGGACGCAAGAAAATGTTGCCGATAAATACGTGTTTCGGATTCTGCCGGGCGAAATTGTAATCGATATCCGACCATACCCAGGTGACCAGCGTGCTGGCGCCAGTGACGAACTGCTGGAAGTTCCCGGTATAAATATGATCGTTTGACACCGGGCGGGTTTCACGGTCCGGAATCAGGTGATTTTCGGTATTCGCCACCGATACCGGCTTGGCGGAGATCTGCATTTCGTGGGTCATCGCAGTTACGTTCCAGTCGGCGATCCAGCGGCCGCGGCGATGGAAATAATTGTCGTTGCCATTGTAATCGCTGAACTCGGCCAGCAGCTCGGGGTCGACCCCGCTGACATATACAAACGGCGAAGAGAATACCATGATTTTGGTGTGGACCGGCATATCGGGCCACGCTTTTTTCACCGCCTCGGCCAGCATCCGGTGCCAGTCGGCAAACATCTGCCGCGAGAAGGTGTAAAATTCGAAACGCGCCGCCGGATCGTGAAACCGGATCGCTTCCAGCATCTGGTCGTAATCCGTGAAATTCCGCCCGGAAACCCGGTTGAACTCCGTCACCGGACCGTATTTTTTCTCCATGTGTTTTTTGAAAATCGACGCCGACCAGGGATTGGTGAAGCGGCAGCCACTGTAGAGCGGTTCGTTGGACAGGCAGATGCTGTGCAGCGCGCCGGCATACGGACTCTCCTTCAGCCTGCCGATCAGCACGGCGACGTATGTCTGAAGCATTTCCACCGCCTTCGGATGGGTGATTTCGTACTGGAGGAAGCCGGATGACACGGCCATTTCCGGATACTTTTTCAGCAGCCATTCCGGATGGTAATGCGGGGAAATGAGCAACGCGATCTTGACGTTGTTTTTCCATGCTTTTTCCATCAACGGCAACAGGCGCCGGTCGATGCCCTGATAATCCGGTTCAAACTCCTGCTCGGTACCTTCTTTGCGGAACACGTATTTCGGCCCGAATTCCACCTGCACCACATTGGTCCCGATCTGCTGGAATTTTTCGATGTCGCGGTCGATATCGGAAAAGTGTCCATAGCCGGTGAAAATCATCGGACGCTGCTCCTCGCGCCCCTCTTCATTAACGGCAATGGCCACCGGCCAGCCATTTGCGAAGGTGCCCGGGCTCGACTTATATTTCCAGACTTCCGGCAATTTCTTTCCGCTGCGCAGCAGTTCCAGCCGGTTCTCGAGATCAGCCAAAGCCTCCTTCACCTCCTGCCCGGTCATCGCGGCCTGCTCGGCATAGTGCCTTTTGGTGCCGTCATCCCTGGCCGTGGTCAACCGCTTCAGCAACCGGGGCAGATGATATTCCAGGATCGTCACGGGCGCCGAGACATATTCCGAAAACGGGCGGTCGCCATAGAAAGCCGCAAATTCCTTTTTCAGCCGTTCCAGCTCCGCACAATGTGCGTTAAGGGCCTCGATCTGCTGCTTATAAAAATCGACTTTCACGGCGGAAATTTGCCCGACCGGGCTGCCGTTCATGCTGAGCTCGACCGTATAGTCCCCCTCCGCCAATTCAGTGATGTCCAGGGCGAACGAAAATCGGACCAGTTCCTCCGGCACCGCGCCATTGACCGTGCCGATGTTGCTGGTAATTTTTTTGCCGGTAACGTCGGTCAATTCCGCCGTCAGGGTCATGTCGCCCGAAATATGCGACGCGAGCAGCGAACCCTCCAGCGTCCTGGTCGAAGGCTCATGCGAAACCTCGGTCCAGAAAACCGGCTTGGGGCCATCCAGCACCGCCTGGATATATTGATCGGAACTTTTCTTATCATGCAGTCCGGGCGTCAGGAAATAGATCGCCCGGTGCGCCGGACCGTCCGAATCGTTGGCGACAATGGTGAAACCAAATTTCCGGTTCTCCGCTTTTTCAACACCACCCAATATTTCCCAGCTCAGCCGGGCCACCAGAAAATAACCGGAATCCGTACGGAAACCACGGGCCCTGACCAACTTCTCCGGCAGCTCCCCGGCCAGCGGGTCCTGTCCGGCGTCCCAGCACCAGGAATAAACCTTGTTGTCTTTGTCAACGGTGAATCCAAGTTCGAGGTCGCCGGCCGCTGCTTCCACCTGACGGGCACAGTTCCGGTCAATGCGGATCTGGAGGCTATCCCCCTTCCACATATTTTCTCCGCGCTCCGACAGGACGATATTGTCCGTGACCCTGGCCAGCAGAACCACGCCTTCCTTGTCATATCCCAGCGCCAGATCCGCCGAAAAATCTTCCGTCTTCGGCATTTTGCCGACGGCATTTTCGGCGGCAAGCGGCAGCTTCATCACCGGCAAGCCTTTCGGGATATCTTTCAGGGTATCGATACAGGCAGCCAACTCATTGACCCGGTAAACCCGGTTCTTTTGCCAGGAGGCCTGCGACAGTTTCGTGACCTTTTTCGAAGTGACCGTCAGATCGTCGATCCAGACTCCCGGAGTAAGGCTCTCGCAGACAATGACGACCGGGACATCGCCGTTCGCCCCGATCTCCGTTTCCGTCAAGCGGAACTCTCGCTCATAAGTCACCCACTCCGAAGTCAAGGGGCCGACCGGCACCCGTTGCTGCCACTTGGAGCCGAGCGCCACATTAAAGCCCCCCTCCCCTTTGGCCGAGAAACGCAGCACGTAATCCACACCCGACTGCAGCTTGAGCTTCTGGCCCAGCGAACCGAAAACATGGGGTTTGTGCGGACTGTTGTTGATGATACGCAGCGAGTTTTTGCCGGAAAGCGCGGTTGAGTCGTCCACCACAAAGCTTACCTCGGCATTCCCCGAACGGCCGAAATTCCAGCCCCACGGCACCTGCCCCGAAATGCCATCGAAAGAACTGTTGATTATCTGAGTCTTGTCGACGACCTCCAGACGAACATCATCGATATCCAGTTCGGCGCAGCGCCCTTCGATAATCAGGCGGATATTACTGCTGTCTTCCTCCTCCATCTTATCGGCGGGAATGCTGAAAGTGAAGTGGTATTCCTTCCAGTCGTCGGTCACTTTGCTCACCCTGGAGCGAATCGTCCAGTCTTTGCCGAGAACCCAGGTCACATCGTTTACATCGCGCCCACGCGCCATGAAGCGAAGCATATATTCCGTATGGGGCCTCAGCTTCACTTTCTGCTGCAGGAGCCCGAACGTGTGCGGCGTCTTTTTCTCCGCCTGGTTGACAATCCGGAGACACTGGACCCCGTCAATGCCTGGCGTGGCAGGGGAAACCGAAACAGGCGCTTTGCCGCTGACGCTGAAAGTCCAGTTTTCCGGTACGCCGCTGCCGGAGAATTTTTCAAATGAACCATTCTGGATGAGATTGGCCCCGGTCAACGGCACTCCGGCCGCCTGAACCATCAGGAGAAGCAACAGTATTTTTTTCATGAATCAATTCGCCCCTTCGAGCTTGTCAATCAGGGAAAGCTTGGTTCCCCAGACGCTTGACTGCGCATGATCGCCGGGCTTTATGATCGTACAGGAGCCGTTGGCGCGCGCCATGGGGACCCCGAGGCCGTGTGCGGAAACCGTTTGCGCCAGGAACTGATCCCCGGCCGAACAATAACTCACAATCTGCCCCTTCAACCTGCTGTAGGGTCTGTTGAAACTGTTGATCCAGCGGCACTGCACATCCGAAGTGTTGCGCGCATAAGTATAACTGCTCAGATTGTTGGTTCCCCAGTTCACTTTTTTGCACTGCAGGACCGATGGACGCTTGTCCCCGGAAATTCCGATGGAGTAATCATTGACGGTTCCTCCGAGGAAGCCCCCCGCCGTCAATACCCCCAGCCCGATGTTGCGCGAACCGACCGAAAGCCCCTTGATATCCACGTCCTGCTTGTTTTCAACCTGTGCGGCATGCGGCGGCATCTGGTCATTGAAATCGCCGATGTATGCGGCAAGCCCGAGCGTAATCTGCTTCAGGTTGCTGATACAATTGCTTGTATGCGCTTTTTCCCTCGCTTTGTTCAATGCCGGCAGCAGCATCGCCGCCAGAATCGCAATAATCGCGATCACGACCAGCAGCTCAATAAGTGTAAAATTCTTTTTCATTTTGTTCTCCTGTTTTTTATCGTTTTACAGTTCCTACTGAATTTCTTATGATCAACTTCGGGTTGATTGTTTTTGGTTCGCGTGCGGTGTTATCGCCGTTCAAGTGGCGCAGAAAGTTTTCCACCGTGTAAGCCGCCATTTCGTCCAGCGGCAGGCGCACCGTCGTCAGCTGCGGCAGCACCAGGGTTGCAAACAGCGAGTCGTCAAACCCGATGACCGACAGTTCATCCGGTATCTTGATCCCGACCGAATACGCGTACTCGTAAACGCCCAGCGCCATCTGGTCGTTGGCGCACAAGATCGCCGTCACCCCCTGCTTCAGCAGCTCGGGAGCCCGCCGGCGTCCGCTGGTGATATCATCCTCGCCGACAACCACATACTTCTCGTCAAACGTCAGCTTATGGCTGTCATAAAGTTTCCGGCAACGGGCAATCATTTTATCGCGGTCGGGCGTGCAGCGCAGCGTCGATCCCATATAACCGATCTTCTGGTGCCCCATGCCGAACAAATATTCCATGGCCTCGATTTCGGCCGCGTCGTAATTAATGATAATCGGTGCGCGCGGATTACGCGAATGCGTCACCGTCGGCACACCCTGCGCCAGCGCTTCCGCTTCTTCGTTGTCCAGCTGCGGCAGCATATTGATGATGCCGTCCACCATGCCGGACGAAAACTTGCGGATCAGTTTCCGACCCTTCTCCACGTCCAGCCCGGCAATTCCCAGCACGATTTCGTAGGAATGCTGGTTCAAATTCGCTTCGATCCGGTCCAGCAGCTGTCCTGTGATCGGGTTCTGGCAGTGGTCGATCAAAATCCCGACCAGCATCGTCCGTTTGTCTTTGATCGACTTGGCGAAATAATTCGGCTGATACCCGAGCTCGTCCACCGCCGCGAATATCCGCTGCTTGACCTCCTCGCTGATCGGCCGCTTGCCGCTGATGGCGTGCGAAACGGTACTTGCCGAGACTCCGACCACTTCCGCCACATCTGAAATTGTAATTTTTGTACGCATTTTTTTCGTCGTCAAAATATCCATCAAATCGTTTTGATAATATTATAACCGAAACTCCCCTATTTGTCAATATCAAAAGAAAAAATTTTCCCGATTTTCAAAAAAATCGTAATCGGCCAATGTTCCCGGTAGCGCACGCTTTTTGTGGGCGGGGCCTTCACCCGATCGGCAGATTATGCTGACGCAAAAAGGAGAGTTTGTCCCAATAGCCACGCTGGAAGATTATTTTGCCGTCGCGCACGTGGAAAAAACCGCAGCCACGCAACCCGAGCGGATCGCGCCACTCCATGATGCCCCATTCTCCGTCTTCAAAAACATTTTCGACGATACACACCATTTCAGCTGCGGTAAACTCGCGTTGAAACATGGCCCGGATCGCTTCCCGTCCGACCACCGGTTCATTGGCCACCTGGTGATTGACGGCGTCCTCCGCATAAAGCTCCGCCAGCGCATCCGCCGACGCACTGTTAAAAAGTTCGACAAATTTCAAAACCACTTCTTTCGGCGTCATCATCTATTTGTTCTCCTGCTGCTGAATTTCGTTAACGGTATGGAATATTTCGTAGAACAACTCCTGTTGCTGTCCCGATTCGTTGTTATTCTCCAGTGAACGACAGATCAGTTTAAGTTTTTTCAGTACCTCCGCCTGATCACGGTCAAGCCCGGCCGCGGCGTCGCGAAAGCTTGTACTAAGCTCTGGATTAGCCAGTGCAGCCTTCTGCAAGAGTACCCGCAATTGACCGGTCAAAGGCACTGTCATCGAAACTCGCACAGACTCCGGCAGTTTCTGCTGAAAAGCCGCTACATGGTGGCGAACGTCTTCCATGAAGCAACTCTTCCGGACCTGTTCCCGAAATGCCGCTGTTTCGGTGATGTAGCCAGCCGCCTGATACTTTTCGCAAAGTGTCTTCAAAGCCCGGAAAAATGGTCGGGCTTCGCGTCCCCAATCGGCTGGGTTCCAACCCCGCCAGAGAATGACCGACGGCTCAAGAAACTGTTCAAGAGGAAGATCGAAAAACTCCGCCATCCGCGCCGCCTGTTTTGCCGCAATCGCTTCCGTCGGAAATTCAAACGACACATAACTATTAAAATCGATACTTTCCAAATCCACAGAATTCCCGAACGAAAATATCGCGCCATAATGCGAAATATTGATCTGCCGCCGGCCCAAACGAATTACACCGCTCGCTCGGTCACACTTACCAATACGATTGGCGATAAAATACAGACCGAAAACAAGTATCCCGACAACCGGAATCGCCATAAACCACGGCTGCATTCCGGCGGCAAAAGCCAAGCCCCCGCACAACAGCAGCGCCGGCACAATAAACAGCCCAATATGCGAGCTGCTGTAAAAATACAAATGTTCCGGCCGGATGAACTTCATTGATCCCCCTGGTTATATTATAATCAATAAGATATCACGAGTTTTCCGGCTTTCAATCTTAAGTAAAAAATCCATCCATCAGGTCCATAAATTTTCTGTCGGTTTTTCATTACCGGGTATTGCAATTTTCCGCGACCGTTGTATAATAACAGTGTCACGTGACACCTAAGCATGTAACGCGTGACACTAAATCAAGGATTTTTTATGGCTGTAACAGCAAAAGATATTGCAAAAATCGTCGGCGTTTCGCGCTCGGCGGTCTCGGCCGTTTTAAACGGACACCACGACAAGGTGTCGCCGGAGAAACGCGAGAAAATCATCGCCGTGGCCAACGACCTGCGGTACCGTCCGAATCCCACGGCGCTCAGCCTGGCCGGCAAGCCGACCCGTACCGCCGGACTGATTTTCAGCCCGCATATTTCGCCGATTTACGCGGAACTACTCGAGCGCCTGGTCTTTTTCCTGAAGGAACAAGGCTACGGCTACACACTGCTGATGCCAACCGACGCTGCCGAGGAACTGGCCGCCATCCGCGACCTGACCGACCGCGGGGCCGACGGCATTATCGTCTCCTATGCCATCAACGATATCCGGGCGCTGGACTGCGGCATCCCGATGGTTTGCCTCTCCCCCTACCCCGGTCAATACGAGGTTCGCGTGGACTTGCAGGGTGGCTTCGAGCACGCCGTCCGTCACCTGCAGGGGCACGGGCACCGCCGGATCGCGCTGGTCTGCCCGAACCGCTCGTCGGTTCCGATGCAGGCCGCCGGTTACGAAGCCGCCATGAAAAGCGCCGGGCTCAAAACGAAAAAATCCTGGACGCTGGAAGTCACCGCCAACCCGGACCTCCCGGCGCAGCTCAATCATTTGCTCGGTGATGAAAAAATCACCGCGTGGGTCGTCACCAACGACCTGTTGGCGGCGCGCTTCATGAACCATCTGATCCAGCTCGGCAAACGCGTTCCCGAGGACGCCGCCATCATTGGTTTCGACGGCAACGCCTGGGGGCGCGAAACCGCCTGCCCCCTCACCACGCTGGTTTTCCCGGCGGCCGCCATCGCCCGCTGCTGCGTCGAGGTCCTGCTGGAAAAAATCAAGACCCGCAACCTGGACCCCGTCGCCACCCCGAAGCTGCTGAAACCCGAACTGTATCTCGGCGGCAGCTGCGGCTGCCCCGTTCAGCGCGCCTCCAACTTGTACTGGACCGGACAGCCCCTGACGCTCGATTCCGCCGGCGAACAGGGCGGCGGCTTCAATCCGGACGAACCACTCTCCTTCGAACAATAACCCCGAGGATTTATATGACCACACTCAATGACACCTTCATGCCCGTAGGAACCATCGCCAAGGTCCGCGACCGGAAACCCGCCGAATATCTCGGCGAAGTCGCCGCGTTCGGCGTGCACTACTGCCAGCTCGGCGGCGTGGCGGACAACCTGCTGTTCGGTTCCGGCCGCGCCGAGCGGGTCGCCGAACTCAAGGAAACTGCCGCCAAGCTCAATCTCACCATCACCGCGTTCTGGGTCCCCTTCGCCGGCCAGCGCTGGGGCTACGCGGATGCGCCGCGTTATAACGGCCTGGTGCCGGAGCAGTTCCGCACCGAACGGATGATCCGCTGCTGTATGGCTTCGCAGACCGCCCGCGAGCTGGGGATCGGCATTCTCGCCGCTCACGTCGGATTCATCCCGGAAGACCCGCAGGAAACCGCCTACAAGAACTTCGTCAGCGACTTCCGCTACCTGCTGGAATTCTGCGCGGCCAACGACCAGCAATTCATCCTCGAGACCGGGCAGGAAAACGTGGAAACTCTCGAGCGGTTCATCAACGACTTGAATATGCCGAATATCGGGCTGAACTTCGACCCCGCCAATATGTTGATGTATAACCAGAATGAGCCAATGGAGCTGCTCGAGCGTCTGGCAAAATACATCATCAATGTCCACTGCAAGGACGGCAAGCGCCCGACCCGGCCCGCCACCATGGGCCCGGAAACGGTCTTCGGCCAGGGCGACATCGACGCCCCGGCGATCATCAGACGCCTGTACGAGCTCGGTTACCGCGGCCCGCTGATCATCGAACGCGAAATCAGTGACAGGGCGCAGCTGAAAATCGACCTCGAATTCACCATCAACTATCTGGAAGAACTGAAAAAGAGTTTCTGAAAATGAACGACGCAAAGATCAAAATGGGCATCATCGGACTGGGGCGGATCGGCCGAGGCGGGCACATTGCCGCCGCCACCGTTTTCCCGGAACTTTTTGAACTGGCTGCCGGGTGCGATTACGATTGCAAGCGCCGCGAGAATCTGCCGGAGGCATTTGCAAACGCCCGCATTTATTCGCGCATCGACGATATTCTGGCCGACCCGGAAATCGAACTGGTCACCATCGCCACCCGCAATGCCGATCACGTCCCCCATGCCATCGCCGCCATGCAGGCCGGCAAATACGTGGCGCTGGAGAAACCCATTGCGGTAAGCTATGCACAGGCGCTGGAGCTGAAAATCGCCGATGAACGCTACCCCGGCAAGCTTTTCCTGCGGCACAACCGCCGCTTCGAACCGGCATTCAATCAGGTCAAAAAGATCGTCGATTCCGGGCTGCTCGGCCGGGTTTACGCGGTCAAGGCACACCGCCATCCGGGACACCTGCGCCGCCGCGACTGGCAGACCACCGCCGCCTGCTTCGGCGGCCTCCTGAACAACTGGGGCCCGCACCTGATCGACCAGGCGCTGCAACTGCTCGATGCCCCGGTCAAGGACCTCTGGTGCGACCTGAAACACGCGCTGGCCGCCGGTACCGCCGACGACTACTTCAAGATCATGCTGCGCGGCGAAAACGGCCGTGTCGTCGACGTTGAAGTCTCCGGCAACACTACGCTGCCCGGGCTGCTTTATTACGCCGAGGGCAGCCGCGGCTCCCTGACCGTGGGGCTGGCCGAGCAATCCATCCGCCTCCGCTATCTCGATCCGGATTTCAAGTTCGCGCCGCTCGATTCCGAACTGGGCAACCGCCTGATGGAATACGCCGGGCACGAGCCGCTGCCGATGATCGACGAAGAGCTTCCGATCGAGGTGCCGGTCGGCACCGCCGACACGCTTTCGCCGATCTGGGAAGCCATCTACAATACCATCCGCAAGGGCGAACCGTACCGGGTCACGCTCGCCGAGGGCCTCGAAGTCGTCCGTATCACCGAACTGGCCCGCAATGCCAGCGGTTTCACTCCGCATCCAATCAAAGAATATTATTCATAAGGAAACGATCATGAGCAAACAAAAAGTCAGAGTTGGGATTCTGGGGCTCGGCCGGATCGGCCGCGGCGGCCACGGCGGCGAAATTTCGAAATTCCCGGATATGTTTGAAATCGCGGCGGGATGCGATTACGACTACAAGCGCCGCGAGGACTTGCCGGAAATTTTCAAAAATGCCACCATCTACGAGCGCCTGGACGACATGCTGGCCGACCCGACCATTGACCTGATCACCGTCGCCACCCGCAATGTCGACCACACCCCGCACGCCATCGCCGCCATGCAGGCCGGCAAATGCGTGGTGGTCGAGAAACCCATCGCCGTCAGCTATGCACAGGCGCTGGAGCTGAAAATTGCCGACGAACGCTACCCCGGCAAGCTCTTTTTTCGCCACAACCGCCGCTTCGAACCCGCGTTCAAACACGTCAAAAAGATCGTTGACTCCGGCCTGCTCGGCGAGGTCTACGCGGTCAAGGTGCACCGCCATCCCGGCATGGCCCGGCGCTATGACTGGCAGACCACCGGGGCCTGTTTCGGCGGCCTGCTCAACAACTGGGGCCCGCACCTGATCGACCAGGCGCTGATGCTGCTCGGCGCTCCGGTCAAGGACCTCTGGTGCGACCTGCAGCACGCAGTGGCCGCCGGTACCGCCGACGATTATTTCAAGATCATGCTCCGGGGCGAAAACGGCCGCGTGGCCGACGTCGAAGTCTCCGGCAACACCACCTTGCCCGGCATCCTGTATTATGCCGAAGGCAACCGCGGCTCACTGGTCGTGGAGCTGACGGAAAAAACCATCAAGCTGCGCCACCTGCCCGCCGACTACAAATTCACCCCGCTCGATTCCGAGCTCGCCAATGGCCACATGATGGCTTACGGCGGCTTCGAAACCCTGCCGATGATTGACGAGGAAATCCCCATCGAGCCCGGCGCACTCTCCGACCTCTGGCCCGCCGTCTATCGCGCCATGCGCGAAGGCATCCCGTTTCCGGTGACCATCGAACAGGCCCTTGAAGTCGTCCGTATCACCGACATGGCGCGCGCCGCCTCCGGCTTTACCCCCACCCCCATCAAGGCATATTATGAAGTGGACAAAGGTCAATAATTACGCCGAGATGAGCGAACAGGGGGCACAGCGGATTTTCGAAGTGATCTCCCGGGCCAAAGGCCGCCTGAACCTCGGAGTCGCCACCGGCAACACCATGCTGGAGCTGTACCGAATTCTGGCTGAAATGATCAACAAGGCAGGACTCGACCTCTCCGGGCTCCACACCTGGAACCTCGACGAATACGTCGGGCCGGACGGCCGCGCCGTAGCGCCAAGCCACCCGCTCAGCTATCGCAAATACATGGCGGAAAACTTCTTCAACCGTCTGAATAACTTCAATCCGGCCAACGCGCATTTCCCCGATCCGGACGATCCGGTGGGGTTCGACCGCGCGCTGGCGGAGTCCGGCGGCCTCGACCTGCAGCTTCTGGGCATCGGCTTCAATGGCCATATCGCATTCAACGAACCCATGAGCGGAATATCGGTCGAAGCCTTCGCGGCGCTGCCGACGCGGGTGATCGAGCTCAAAGAACTGACCATCGCCACCAACCGCAAGCTGACCGCTGCCGGAGAAGACATCGTGCCGCGCCACGCGGTAACCATGGGTATGAAACAGATTCTCGAGGCGAAACAACACCTGCTGCTGGCCTGTTTCGCGGAGCAGACCGCGCCGCTGAGCGCCATCCTGCGGGACGGAGTCACCCCCGAGCTCCCGGCCTCCTACCTGCTGAGCTGTCCCGACGCCGAAATCATCTACACCAAGGACAAAATCCCGTTATGCATCTGATCAATGCGCACATCATCTCGCCCGATGTCGAATACACCTCGGGCGCGGTGAAATTCGAAAATGGCGCCATCACGGCGGTCTACCCCGATTCGGCCGGTTTGACCGGTCTTGACCTCGGCGGTAAATACCTGATGCCTGGCTTCTTCGACATCCACACCCACGGCGCGGGCGGCAGCGACTTCTGCGACGGTACCGTGGAGGCCGTCCGCACCCTGGCCCGCCACAAGCTCACACAGGGCGTGACCTCCTTCCTCGGCACCACCATGACGCTGCCCGGGGACGAAACCGCCGCCGCCATCCGCTGCGCCCGCGAATATATGGAGAAACACCACGACGGCGCGAAAATTCCCGGCATCCACCTCGAGGGTCCGTTCTTCGCTCCGGAGTGTGCCGGAGCCCAGAACCCGGCATATCTGCAGCAGCCGGACATCGGCTTCGTCGAGCGCATGAACGAAATCATGCCGGTCAAAAAGGTCTCGTATTCAATCGAATTAGACAAAGACTTCGCGTTCGCCAAGGCGCTGGCGGAGCGCGGCATCATGCCCGCCGCCGCCCATACCGCCGCGACTTACGAGGAGTTCAAAACCGCCTCGGCGTACGGTCTCAAACATCTCTCACACTTCTGCAATGTCATGACGCCGCTGCACCACCTACGCTTCGGCATCGTCGGCGGCGGCCTACTGCACAAAGACGTGTTTCTGGAAATCATTTGCGACGGCGTCCACCTCTGCCCGGAAATGATCCAACTCATTTTCGAAGTGCGCGGCTGCGATCACGTCATGCTGATCACCGACTCCATGCGCGCCGCCGGCATGCCCGACGGCGAATACACCCTCGGCGGCCTCGAAGTCGTGGTCAAGGACCGCTGCGCCCGGCTGAAAACCGGCCCGGTAGCCGGCAGCACCCTGCTTTTTCACGACGGCCTCCGCCATGTCCGCAACCTGACCGGACTGCCACTCAAAGAACTGGTCAAAACCACCTCCTGGAACCAGGCTCGCTCGCTGAACATTCCGGATATCGGCAAAATTGAACCCGGCTTCCGCGCCGATTTCGCCATCCTGAACCGCGACCTGCAGCCGGTCTCCACCTGGGTCGACGGCCGGGAATTATGGCGCGCTTGAATTCGAAATTTCCTGTATTATAGTAGTGTGAATCAACTTATAGAAGAGGTCCGTTCACATGCTCAAAGTCCGTAAATTCGAAAACCGGGACGCCGAAGCCGTCGCCATCATCATGCACGAAGCCTTTGCCGGATTCCTCAAGCCTAAGCTTGGCGACCGGTTCGATACGCTGTTTCCCTTCCGTCCCGCCTCCTACTGGACCGACGCCATCGTCAAAAACGATACCTACGAGACCACCGCATTCGTGGCGGAAAACGAAGGCAAAATCGTCGGTTTCCTGATGGTCTCCGCCAGTTCGCGGGGGCTCGGCGCGCTGAACAGCATCGGCGTCGATATCAACTGCCCGGAAAAAGGAATCGGCCATATGCTTTTTCTGGAGGGGGATAAATTCTGGCGCGAACACAATCAGCGCAAGGTCACAACCTGCGTATCGGCCCACAATCAACGCGCCCTGATCTTCTATATCAAGCACGGCTTCCTGCCCGAGGGATATCAGCGCGATCATTTCTTCGAGGGCGTCGACGAGCTCATGCTGGCCCGCCGCCTGAATGACTGATTAATCACGGCCTCCCGCTCAATGTTGAAAAAACTGTTTCACGTTTTCTCAACTTCGCTCCCGGCCGAGCAGTGAAATTTTACTGTAGCGCCTGCGGCTTATATTTCTTTCGCCCTGCAGGCGACCAGCGCTGTCCGCGCGCTGGACTGCGCCCGGGTAGCACCCGGCAGCGAGTTTGTTTTTAATTCTTAATTCTTAATTCTTAATTCTTAATTAATTAGAACTACCAGCGCGCCAATGCCGCGGCATACTTTTCCAGTCCTTTGTCGGTCAGGACCCGGCGCATCATGGCAGTGACTTCGTCCGGAATCGTCATGCTTATGGCGCGCTTGTAAAGCTCGTTACATTCATTCATGGAGAAATGAGACAGAATCCGCCGAATGGCCGGAATCAGTTTCGGCGGCAGGCTGATCGCCTTGATTCCGCAACCGATCAGCAACGGCACCGCCAGGGGATGACTGGCGATTTCACCGCAGATCGTCATCGTCTTGCCCGGTATGTTATTGACTTTGTCCGCGCTCTGGCCGAGCATCCGGATAAATCCGGGCTCAAGGTTGCTGCCGGCAAATTCTTCTTCGTTGTGCAGGCGGTCGATCGCATAGGTATACTGCAGCAAGTCGTTCGTCCCCACCGAAATGAAGTCGACCTCCTTCAGGAAATTGTCCAGCGAAATAAAGACCGAAGGCACTTCCAGCATGGCCCCGATCCGGTAATCCCGGCAATACGGAATCTTGTCGCGTTCAAGCTCATGAACCACGTCTTCCAGAATCAACTTTACATTGCGGATATCCTTGATCGTGGAGACCATCGGAAAAAGAATATTGAGCCGCCCCGTCTCCCCTGCCCGCAGGATCGCCCGCAGATGGGTCTGGAAAAATTCGGGGTTGTCCAGCAACACTTTGGTGCCGCGCGGCCCCAGCGCCGGGTTCACCGTGCGCGGCATATTCAGACAGTTGATCTGCTTATCGGACCCGGCGTCGAGCACACGGACCGTAATCTCGCCTTCGGTGGCATTGAAAATCTTGCGGTATACATCGTATTGGATATCTTCGTCCGGCAGGTAATCGCGCAGCATGAACATGAATTCGGTACGGTACAGCCCGACGCCGTCGGCATGGTATTTCTTCAGGAGCGGCGTTTCGCAGAGGAGCGAAATATTGGCCTTCAATTCGATCCGGGTACCGTCGCTCAAGGCGGTTTGCGTAAGTGTGTCGGCCTCTTCCACCATCCCGTTGATCACGGCGTCGTAATGGTCGGAGAGCTTGGCGTCGGGGTTCATATAAAGCACCCCGGCGTGACCGTCCACCACCAGCTTGTCGTCGACGGCGATCCGGCCCATGGCGCCCTTGACACCGAGCAGCGCCGGGATCTCGAATGCCTTGGCCAGAATCGCCACGTGGCTGGTCTGACCACCGGTTTCGCAGACGATACCGACTACGTTGTCGAACGACATTTTCAACAGGTCGGACGGCATCAGTTCATGCGCCACCAGAATATATTTGCCGGGCTTGCTCTTGAGGCGGCTGCTGACGCGTTTTTTCTTGCGCAGATTTTTGGCCGACTCGATCAGGCGCAGCATGACGTCTTTGAAGTCGATCAGGCGCTCGCGAAACGCGCTGTCTTCCAGCTGAACAAATTTCCGCTCATAACGCTGGTAGACCATCGCCACGCTGAACTCCACCGTGTGCCCGTTTTCGCTGATATCCTTGCGGATGCTGTCCATCACCATCTTGTCGTCCAGGAAGAGCAAGTGGGCGTTGAAGATCGAGGCGTCCGCCTCCGAGAGCAGCGTCAGGGCGCGTTTTTCAAATTCCAGGGTATTGGCGCGGGTCATCTCGATGGCGGCCTCAAAAAGCCTCAATTCATCCTCGACCGATGCCGCCGAATTGTGTTCCGAATCCGCCAGGATATCGCGTGTCTTGTATTTCAGGGCCGTCCCGTAAACCACACCGGGGCTGACGGGTATGCCGGTTATTTTGGCATTGGGGCGGCGCTTGGTCACGGCACTGCCGGTGCGCGCCTTGAGGTTGCGCAGGACGCCGGTGCTGACAATCAGGTTCGCCAGCTGCGGAGCCAGGCTGCGGGCCAGGCTGACATCCTCGCTGCTGAACGGTTTCTCCTGCTTGCGCATCATCACCATGACGCCGATTTTCCGGCCGGACGAAACCAATGGTACGGCCATTTTTACCTTGTAATCTTTTTCGCCGTCGACCGGTACGTATTTGAAACCGAGGTGTTCCTCGGGTTTGGTGACATTGATAATGGTCCGCAGTTTGAAACTGCTTCCGGTAAGCCCTTCGCCGGGACGGAACGTCACATTGCCGACCAGCTTCTTTTGCCGGCTCGTAATTGCCGACAGCACCAGGAGATCCCGCTCGGTGTCGTATTCAAAAATCATACAGGTATCCGCCTTGAATGCGTTTTGAATCACCTGAATCACCCGCTGTCCGACCGGTGCGGCGCTGGAGAGCCCCGCAATCGATTCGGATATCTTACCCAATAAAGTTACCAGATTACCAATCATTTTTCATCCTTAGCTTTCCCTTCTGCGCCTCTCCAAGTTACACAATGACAATGAGTTTTTAATATACACCATTTCCGGCAAATTACAAATGCCGCAATACCCAAAATTTCATGATAATTGGCCCGACCAATCCCCCTGATCAGGGAATATGATTTTTCGACACATTTATAATCGAATAACACACAAAATCCCTGTTAAGGCCGCTTGTTTTCTTCATAAAAAACACTACATTAAAACAATACACAAATCCAAGGATGCTATGCACAGATTATATTATCACGAACCGGCTCCATATTGGGAAGCGGCACTGCCGCTGGGCAACGGGCGCCTCGGCGCCATGGTCTTCGGCGGTTCCGACCGGGAGCGGATCGCGCTGAATGAAGATACTCTGTGGGGCGGCCTTCCGCATAATAATTTCAATTCCGATATGCCTTCGGTACTGAAAAAAGCGCGGCAGCTGATCGCCGAACGGAAGTTCTCCGAAGCCGATGCCTATATCTCCAGTCAGATGACCGGCCCGGACAACCAGCCCTACCAGCCGGCCGGCGACCTGAACATCGTTTTCGAACATCCTCAGACGGACGGCTACCGGCGCGAGCTGGACCTTTGTACCGCCGAAGTTCATATTAACCATGGCGACCTCCAGAGAACCGCTTTTGCCTCGTTCCCCGCGCAGGTCATCGTCTATAAAATCAACGGCAAAGTATCGTTTGAAATGAGTTTCAGTTCTCCGACCCGGGGCACGGCCCTGTCGGTGGGCGACACCATTGCCTTCGACGCGGCCTGCCCGGCCGGTCATGACGACCGCAAGGCACTGATCTGGACCGACGAACAGGGCCGCACCGGTATCAAGTACCGCATGCAGGCCGCCGTGGACGCCCAGGGGGGTACAGTCGAATCCGTGAATGGCGTGCTGAAAGTAAAGGACGCGGAAAACGTCACCATCTATATCGCCATCCGCTCGAATTTCATGGACTGGAAGACATTTCCGGAGCAAAGCTGCATCGATTACAAAGCGCTGACGGCGGCGGACCTGAAGCAGGCCATGGCCCAGGGCTTTTACAACCTCGAAGCGGAACACCTGGCCGACTATCAGCCCATTTACCAGCGCTCACTCCTCGAGTTGTCCTTTCGCGCCTGCGACAAAGCTCCGTTGCCGGAGCGGCTGGCGGCCACCGCCGGTCACGAGACCTTCGCTCCGGCACTGGCGGCGCTGCTGTACAATTTCGGGCGCTACCTGACCATCGCCTCGTCGCGCCCCGGCACGCAGCCGGGCAATCTGCAGGGCATCTGGAACCCGCTCCCGCTGCCGCCGTGGAACAGCAACTACACCACCAATATCAATCTGGAAATGAATTACTGGCACGCGGAATCCGCCAACCTCGCGGACTGCGTTGAGCCGATGCTGCGCTTTGTCCATGAAATCGCCGAAAAAGGCCGCCATACCGCCCGGACGCTCTACAACGCCCGCGGCTGGTGTTGCCATCATAACAGCGATTTGTGGCGTTTCAGCACCCCTGCCCGCGGCCAAACGATGTGGTCGTTCTGGCCGGTTTGCGGCGGCTGGCTGTGCCGTCACCTGATGGACCATTACCGTTTCAACCCCGACCGTGAGTACCTGTCAAACGTCTATCCGCTCATTCTCGGCGCGGCCGAATTCTTCCTTGACTTCATGGTCGAAACTCCGGAGGGCGTCCTCGAGACCTGCCCGTCGACTTCGCCGGAAAATATGTTTGTCGACCCGGTCACCGGCAAGAATGCCGCCGCCGCGTCCGGCACGATCATGGATATGTCGATCATCAAGGAAACCTTTGAGAGCGTCCTCGAATGCGCCGCCATACTGGACGGCGGCGGCGACACCGTCGAGGCGGTCCGGCAGGCCCTGCCGAAACTGCGTAAGCCGTCGGTCGGCCCGCTCGGACAACTGCTCGAATTCGGCGAAGATTTCACCGAATATGATATTCATCACCGCCATGTCTCGCACCTTTACGGTGTGTATCCCGGCAGCGATTTCACTCCTGAGCGCAACCGCGAGTATTTCGACGCCGCCCGGGTTTCGCTGGAGCGGCGCGGCGACCTCAGCACCGGCTGGGCCATGGGCTGGCGGGTGGCGCTGTGGGCGCGCTTCGGCGACGGCGACCACGCCTGCCGCGTCATCAAAAACCTGCTGACCCCGGTTTTCCCGGTCGGCACCCCCTCATACGGTCCGGGCGGCGGCGTGTATCCGAACCTGTTCGACGCGCACCCGCCGTTTCAGATCGACGGCAACTTCGGGGTCGCCGCCGGTATCGCCGAAATGCTGCTGCAGAGCCACCGGCGCACCGCTGACGGCAAGGTCATCGTCGATCTGCTCCCGGCCCTGCCCGCTGCGTGGGAATCCGGCCACATCAACGGCCTGCGGGCTCAGGGCGGGCTGACCGTTTCGCTGAACTGGACCTCGACCAGCTTCGAGGCTGAGATCCGGGCTGAATACAGCGGCGCTTTTGTTTTTCGCACCCCATCCGGCACGGAGGAGAAAACTCTGACCGCCGGCAATATAATCAAACTGAGCAATTAACAACTAAGGTATATTTATGAAAGAACTGAGATTTCGCCAGATTCACCTCGATTTCCACACCTCGCCCCACCTCCCCGGTATCGGCGAGAAATTCGACAAGAAACAATGGCAGGACCGCCTGCGCAAGGCCGATGTCGACTCCATCACCTGTTTCTCGTCCTGCCACCACGGCTTGAGCTACCACCCGACCAAAATCGGCAAGATGCACCCGAACCTGAAGATCAACCTGCTGCGCGAGCAGATCGACGCCTGCCACGAGATCAATGTCAACGTACCGATGTACCTCACCGGCGGCGTCAACGACGTGGCGGCCGACGCCCACCCCGAGTGGCGCGAAATTTCGGCCGAAGGTTACTACGCCGGCTGGACCACCAGTCCGCTGATCCCCGGCTTCAAAAAACTCTGCTTCAATACCCCTTACCTCGACTACCTCTGCGCCATGATCGAGGAAACCGTGACCATGTTCCCGGATGGCGACGGCATCTTCATCGACATCGTCCACCAGGGCGAGTGCTGCTGCTCCCGCTGTATGGAAGGCATGCTCAAGGAAGGCTATGACCCGGAAAAAAGCGAGGACCGCAAGCGCTATGCCCGGACCGTGCTCATGAACTATTACCGCCGGACCACCGCCGCCGCCCGCATTCACAACCCCGAAATGCCCATGTTTCATAACAGCGGCCATATCACCGAGGGCGACCGCAAAATCCTGCCGTATTTCAGTCATTTCGAGCTGGAATCGCTGCCGACCGGCGGCTGGGGCTACGACCACTACCCGATGTCCGCGGCCTACTGCCGCAACCTCGATATGGACTTCCTCGGCATGACCGGCAAGTTCCACACCACCTGGGGCGAATTCGGCGGCTTCAAGCATCCGAATGCGCTGCGCTATGAATGCGCCGCCATGCTGGCCCAGGGCTCCAAGTGCAGCGTCGGCGACCAGCTCCACCCCTCCGCCGAGCTCGACGACAGCACCTACGAGATCATCGGCCAGGCCTACTCCGAAGTCAAGGCCAAGGAAGCCTGGTGCGGCAACATCACCAGCGCCGCCAACGTCGGCCTCCTCTCCAATATCGCATTCAGCAAGAACTCCGCCTCCGCCCTGAACAGCGAAACCGGGGCCTCGCGCTGCCTGCTGGAAAACCACATCTTCTTCGACATCCTCGACCAGGAAGTGCCGTTTGACCAGTACACCATACTGGTGCTCGCCGATGATATCCGAATCGACGCCGACCTCAAGGCCAAGCTCGACGCCTTCCTCAAGCGCGGCGGCAAGCTCATCCTCTCCAGCGAAGCCGGCATGTGGGCGGACAAAAACGAATTCGCCTTCGACATCGGTGCTCAACACTCCGGCGTGAACCCGCTCTTCCCGGACTTCGTCAAGGGCGCGTCCGGGTTCGCCCCGGACTTCGTCAAAACTCCGTTCGTCATGTACCGTCCCTCGCAGAAAATCAAGGTGCAGCAAGGCGTTTCGCTGGGTCAGGTCTACGACCCCTATTTCAACCGGACCTACCAGCACTATTCCTCGCACCAGCATACTCCGTACCGCAACGAGCCCTCGGGCTTCGACGCCGGGGTCATGACCGGGCAGATTCTTTATTTCGCCCACCCGGTGTTCCAGCTCTACGCGGCCTACGGCGTGGTGGCGCTGAAACACTATATCGGCAACGCGATTATGAAGTTCATCAGTGCCGAACTGCCGATTCACACCAACCTGCCGTCGCAGGCGCGCACCACGCTGCTGCAGCAGAAAGCCGATAACCGCTACGTGCTGCACCTGCTGTATGCCAATACGATCCTGCGCGGCAGCGCCATGCAGATGTCCGGCGGCAACGTCCGCAATTCAACGCAGGTGGAAGTGATCGAGGAGTTGAATCCGTACTACGACGTGACCGCCTCGGTCAAGGTGCCGGAAAAGGTGAAGAGAGTCACGCTGGAGCCGCAAGGCACGGAAATCCCGTTCGAAGCCAAAGACGGCCGCTGCCACATCGCACTCGACAAGCTGGTCTGCCACCAAATGGTGGTGTTCCACTACTAAAAATGAGACTCATGGGACAAATGGGACCAATGGGAAGAGAAAATTCCCAACGCCCATATGTCTCATGCGTCGCATAAGTCCCATTTCCCGAAAAACAAAACTGCCGCCGGGGTTTGATCCTCGGCGGCAGTTGCTTTTTCGGAAGATGTGATCAGATCACGTAGGTCTTCAGCGGCGGGAAACCGTTGAAGTTCACGGCGCTGTAACTGCTGGTGTAGGCACCGGTGGAGAGCCAGTAGAGGCGATCCCCGGCTGCCATGTTCAGCGGCAGCTCGTATTGGTAATCCTCGTACAGCGTGTCGACACTGTCGCAGGTGGGCCCGGCCAGGATACATTTTTCCGCCAGCCCCTGTTTGACGGTATACAGAGGATATTTGATCGATTCATTCAGGGTCTCCATCAGGCCGTTGAATTTGCCGGCGTCAATGTATACCCAGCGCTCAAGCGCGGTACGCGACTTGCGGGCGATCAGCACCACTTCGGTCACCAGCACACCGGAATCGCCGACCAGCGAACGGCCGGGCTCGGTGATGATCTCCGGCAGATCGTCGCCGAAGTCTTCCTGCAGGTAACGGGTGATTTCGTTGGCATAGGTCTCGATGGAGTTGGTTTTTTCCACATAGTGAGCCGGAAAACCGCCGCCCATGTTGATGCATTTCAGCTTGATGCCTTCTTCCTTGACCCAGTCGAAAAGGTATTTGACCTTGGCGATGGCGTTGTCCCAGGCGGCGATGTCGCGCTGCTGCGAACCGACGTGGAACGAAATGCCGTACGGGTCCAGCCCGAGTTTCTTGGCCAGCACCAGCAGGTCGTAGGCCATGTCGGGATGGCAGCCGAACTTGCGCGAGAGCGGCCAGTCGGCGGTCATGACCCCTTCGGTCAGCAGGCGGACAAATATTTTGGCGCCGGGCGCGGCCTTGGCGACATTGCGCAGGTCCGACTCGCTGTCGGTAACGAAAAGCCGGACTCCGGCATCGTAGAATTCCTTGATATGGGTCGTTTTCTTGATGGTGTTGCCACAACTCATCCGGTCGGCGGAGACTCCGAGTTTCTGGAGCATCCGCAGTTCGTAGACAGACGCCACGTCGAAGCAGGACCCGAGCTCATTCAGCAAACTGATCACTTCCTCGGCCGGATTGGCTTTGACGGCATAGTAAACTTTGGCATAAGGAAGATTCGTCCGAAGCTCCTCATACTTCTGTTTAATGACATCCTTCAAAATCAGCTGAAACGGCGTCTCTTGCCGTTCCGAAAAGTTCATGATCTTGTTCCAGTCTTCTTCCGAGAAAAAATCATTCACATTAACTCTCAATGTAGTCAAGCTCCATCATTAAAATTGTTACCAGATAATTAATCCCCTGGCTTAACTTGACAAAAAGACAGGGGATCGCTTCAACTATATCTTATTAATATACTCGCTATAAATTTCATATCAAGCGGTGAAAAAACTTTTTCCGCGGTTTGACAAGCCCCCGGTAGCGAGGTATACTATTTGAATGGAAAATGGAAAATTAAAGAGAGAGTTTATCTCCCGGCCAGATATAGTTCCATGTAAAAGGGTCAAAGGGACGGTTCCCTTTCCACAATTCTCAATTTTCAATTCTCAATTTTCAATTTAAATAAACTAATGAGGTATTCCATGAAATCTTTCCTCCTGGCTGTTTCCGTACTTTTTGCCGGCTGCCTGGCCGCCATAGACAACAATTACGAGGACCTCCGCAACCTGCTGGTCAACCCCGAATTCGACTTTCACTCCTACGTGAACCACCGCGACGGCAAAGCCATCAGCTTCGTGGCCCGCAATGCCGCCGGCTGGAACACCGACGGCCCGGCCGATGTAGCCTACATGCGCGAGTCGCACATCCCGCAGGAAATCCTGTCGCCCCTCTCCGTCCGCAACGGCGTCAAGATCGAAGCCGGCAAGCGTATTTACCAGTTTTTCACCCTGCCCGAGGCGCGCCTGGTGCCCGGCAACCGGATCAGCCTGAGCTTCTGGGGCACGCCCGGCATCAAAGCCAGCATCAAACAGTTGAAGTTCGACAGTGAAACCGGCACCTGGTCCCCCGGCGAATTCGGGTTTGCCGACAAGCGCACCTTTCCGAAGCATTCGCGCGGCGAACTGGTGGTGGCCACTCAGAACAGCCTCACCGTCGAACTGCCCGAGGGCAAACCCTTCGCCACCAAACTTTATGCGATTGAAAGCGTTCTCATCGACGGCGACTTCAGCGACAAAAACGAATCCAACTCCGAGCACACCTACCTCGCCGGCATCGAAATCGAGTTCGCCAACGTCACCGATCACGACACCTGGCTATTCGCTCCGGGCCTGATCAAGAGCCCCAACTCCATCCAGCCGGTCGGCAAACTGCGCGAAACACCCACCGTCTACCGCCATATCCCGCGCACCATTCAGAAACTCTGGAAGGGCGAACCCATCCATATTATCGTCATGGGCTCCAGCATCGACCGCGCCAGCGCCAATCCCCCGCTCTACCCCTACAATGAGGACCCCGCCTCCCCCGATTTCAAAAAACCGCTCTGCGACGCCTATGACGGCAAATTCAGTGCCTCCATGCTCGGCCGCCCCGACCTCGACGACTACCTCGCACAGCCCCGCCACTACTTCAGCTACGGCGGCCGGCTGAAACGCGAACTGATGATCAAATTCAACCTCCCGGCGGACAAAATCCTGATCAACTTCATGGCCGCCGACGGCTCCTGCATCGGCGAATCACACTCCGGACTCAAGGCTTATTGCGACCTAGCGATCGCCCCGAACCCGGAGCTTAACGGGCACAAAACCGGCAAAACCTGGCAGGAGCTCTACCCTGCGCTTTTCGCCCGCCCGGAGGGCCCGCGCCCCGACCTGATCATCTACGGCAGCGGCGCCAATGAAAAGACCGACACCCCCAACGAAGTCGCCGTGTTCGAGGGCGCCATCCGTTACATCCAGCGCAACTACCCCGGTACCGAGTTTCTCTTTTGCCAGTTCCAGCAGCGGGGCGTTTACACGCCGAACCCCGGCGACCTGCAGGCGCTCGCCCTGCGCTACCAGATTCCGTTCATCGACTACGGCATGGTCAGCGACCTGATGAACCGCACATCCAGCAATTTCGCCAACGTACCGGCCGACGGCCACCCGCAGGCCGCCGCCCATTATATCTGGTTCAAACAGATTGAACAGGCTTTCGAATGCCACGATCCCATCGTAACCGGCCAGGCCCAGCTGCAGCTGCCCGAGCGCGTTCACCCGAATACCTATGGCTGGGAAGGCGAAATGGCTCCCTACCGTGAAGACAGCCCGCGGCTGTTCCGCCCGGGCGCCTTTATCCTCGACGACGCCGCCTTCAACTGCTGGGGTTCCTATACCGGCAAGGCATGCGCGTTCCAGATCAACGGCAAAAACATCGGCTCCCCCCGTACTCCGCTCGCGCGCATCGACCTGCGCAACTCCCTTTTCCGCTTCGGCAACCAGTCCATCGGCGACCGCTATGTACTGGAGATGAAAGCCGAGAATCCCAAATTCACCGGCGTCGACTCCAAAATCTGCCCGAACCGCCAATTCATCTGCGTCAGCTCTCCGCTCTGGAGCGGCAACGACCTGAAACCGCAGAAATATGAATCAAAGACCGGCTATCCGTACGGCACTCAGACCATCACGCTCGCAGCCGGGGAATCGACGGAAATCAGCGCCATCGGTACCGACTTCTCGGTCGTCTGGGTGGACGCGGCAAACAGTGGCAAGCTGAAAGCCGAACTCGACGGCAAGGAAGCCTTCACCGTTTCCGCCGCCGAACCGTACAAGTTCACCGACGACAGCACCATGTTCATGGAAAACCGCAAGGGCATCCTCAACCGTCCGTACGGCGTCCACAATCTGAAACTGACCGCGATCGACGGCCCGGTGCAGGTGATGGGTCTCTACACCTACGATGCGCGCTCGAACCGCGCCAACGAGCGCGTCATCCGCGGCTACGCGACTCCCGGCGCGACGGTGCAGTTCAACCCGCCGTTCAAAGCAATCCCGCTGGTGAACGCCAATTACCCAATCGAACAGATCGATGCGGCAGGTCTGAAATTCGGCCAAGGCACTGGCTTCTACGAAATCATCGGAGAATAGATTTTAGCCAAATGGAAACTACCCGCCCGAACGAATCGGTACCGAGCAGTTGAATTTCGCTATTATCAGCGAGCCGTTACAAAATCCAGGTCCAACGCAGTCAGGCCATAACCGGCTTTTCCTTCTGGCAAGGTTATACGAAAGATCAAACGCAAGTCGGAGCTCCCCAATGCCCCGGCAGGCACATCCGCTTCAAAACGCCGTTCAACCCCGTCGGAACCAACTGCAAAAGTTTCCACCTTTCCTTCGGTCGTGGCTTTGACTTTGACCTTGGAGAATTTGGCTCCGGCAACGGTTTTCAAGGGCAGGACAAGCTCCGCCTTTCCGCCATTCGGCATATAGAAGCCCCACATATCGGCCCGGATATTGGTACAGGCGGCCCAGAACTTGATCGTGCTTCCCCACATCAGGTGCCCCCTGCGTGCGCTTTCCCCCAACGGAACAGCTTGAAGGTCGAGACCCGCACCGCTGCGAACCTGGTCAAGGGCAATTCTCAGCATCGGGTATTCAAAGGCCATCTGTCCATTGTCGCTGACGGCATAAGCGTCGATCTGCTCGATGTTGGCCAGGATCTGCTGCCGGGCATCCGGCGTCGATGCATAGTTGAGCAAGCGTAAGGCATCGGCATAAAGTACCGAGACCCGCCATGCATCAAGCAGTAATTGCGTGCGCCATCTGGTGGCTTCATCCATTTGAGCAAGCTTCCTGGCGACCGGCGCAAGGGTTTTATTGCACTGCGCAATCACTTCCGGAGAGATAATGGAGGGGATTTCCGCCCCCGTACCACAAATACCGGTCAATGAATTCATTTGACGCTGCAGAATCCGGAAATACTCCCCGGCTTCCTTCGCCGCAGGCCCATAGGCTTTGCGGCAGAATTCATCGAGCAGTTCATACGGGTCGCGGGATGCGTCCCACATCAGTTTACCATGAATGTAGAAATTCGGGGCCTGGGTTCCCCAATGCAGATGGCTTTCCGAGTAACTCCCGAAACCGTTCGGAGATTTCGTCAGAGTTTTCATATCCGAGGCAATCTGATCAATCATCGGCCACGGCGTAAAATGCTCGTAGTGCCCATAGTAACCATAATTCATCACGCCCTTGGAGTTGGCACTGAACCAGTCGAAAACAGAGCGGCAAATCGGATTTTTCTTCGGGTCAAACATTCCCGCGGTCATATCCACCGACAATGAATCACGAGAGCTCCACGCCGTAATACAGATATACACATTGCCGCGCGGCTTTTCCAAGGTGGGAATCCGGCCATAGTCATGATAAACAAAATGCAGTACTTTCAGTTCCGGGTAACGCAAGGCAATTTGATCGGCAACGGCATTCGTATACCGCAAAACCGCGCTCGACCAGGTTTTATCCGGATCGCGCAAGGCCAAACATTCGGGACACTCGCACCATCCGCCGAGATCATTCGGCACAGTGCACAGCAGAATCCGGGATTCGGGAATACCCTGCTTTTTAAGGTTCTCGATTTCGACAACCGTATTAGCCGCAAATACTGCGGGCGATTCCGTATTGCTCAAACACAATTGCCAGAACCCGCCCTCGTTGGAAGTACGCCGGACGCCGTTTTGCATGGCATACCACTCGGGATGTTCCTTCCCATAGCGCTCAATCGGCAGATAATGCGCATAAGAGTGACCGCTCCCCAGCCATCCGTAAGTATCCGCAGGGTCCAGCGTGGTCCACATATTGAACCGCTGGCGGTACCGGAAAATATCCGCTACAGGCAACCCGTGTTCGGTGTCATCCTGCATGAATTTCGGAACCCCGATCGAGTAAGAGCGGAAAGCCAGCGCCGGTCGCTCAAGCGTCGTGCCGTCTGCAGCATGGAGAGTCTTTGCGGATGGCCAGTAGGTACCATACTTGCCCGGCATCAGAAAAGCAACCCCCTGCGTTTTTTCCAGCCAATCCCAAACCGCCCAGGCAATACCGTCACCGGTCGGGCTGGAGAAATGCAACTTATCGTCCTTGACCCGCCAGGCAAAACGGTCGTAACTGCCGCCGCATTTCGACTCAAGTTCCGCCGCCAGCCCCGCATTCGCCGGATGATTGCCAATGATAACCGCCGGCCCCGCCGGTAAAGTATCTTCACTGACGATTTCCAACGTTGCGCCCGAAATTTTCCGGGCGAATTCCTGCAGTTCCTCCGCCGCAAAACGCTCATATTTCGAAGCCTTGGCCGGAATCACGATTACCGAACCGGCCCGGCCGGCCTCCACCAGATCGAATGCGCCATAACCTGTTACAGCCAATAATATTCCAGCTGCAATTGCAAAAAATTTATACATCCGTTGAAAATCCTTCTTTTATTTTATTCGGTCACTGGCGAATAAGCTTTTCGCCCAGTTGCAGTAATTTAGTGCGGGCCTCGTCCATATTCCCGTTCGGTTTATAGCCGAGCTGGATAATTTCCGCCAGTTCGGCCTCGACAGCGGCGGTATTCAGCTCCTGCTTTTTCTGCTCGGCAATGTGCTCGCGGCAGAACTTCGCCAGCTTGAAATCGACATACCCCAGATACCAGGCCTCCAGACGGCGCGACGGAATCAGTTTCTTCAGCCGGTCGTTCAGGTAAACGGTGCCGTAATCGGCAATCACGCTGGCATCGCCAGCAGCCGAATCGTAGGAGTTGAAGCCGTCGCCGCTCATGGCGAAGAGATCATAGAATGTCGCCGGCCCTTCGAACCCCGCATCGAGGTGGTTCCAGAAAATATGACGGTAATTTTTGGGAGACACGCTTTTCTCGTAGATAACATAGCTCCAGATTTCCCGACCGCTATTACGGTAGGCGTCGATCAACTCGCGATTCATCATCGGATAAAACGGCTCCAGGATTTCGAAGAGTTCGAAATACCGCTGCTGCCTGCCGTCATTCAGCTTATATGGATTGGCGAACAGCCGGAACTTCGGATCAATGCCCTTGATGAATTTGCCGCCGGCAAAGGCGAAATATGCCTTGTCCTTGGGATTATCGGGATCGCCGTTCGGTTCATCGGTCGGTGAAAACGCGTACTGGTCATAGGAAATATTGTATTTTGATTTCAGGTAATCGCGCAACAGCAGCAACCGCTTGGTCACTTCCTTCTGCCAATCCGGTTCCATGAATTTGACCCAGCGGCCATCCGGCAGTTGCAGATCCGCCCACAGAGAAAATTCCGGATAAAAGAGGATGAGCAGCTCTTTCAGCGGAACTCCATTATCCAGCATAGCCTGAATCTGTTCATCCAGCAATGGAAACACCGCTTTGCCGTTCTGGTCGTACTGCGGGTAATAATGATGGGGAATCGGAATAATGCAGTTGAACTCATATTCCTGCAGGGCGCGGGTGATCCACGGTTCGCGAATGGCATAAGTCCAGTTGCGGACAAATACAGTAGAGATATCGACAGGGCTGACCCGCAACTCCAGGCTCAACTTCTTCCCTTCGAAGCTACTGAACGACGGATAAAGCTCAACCGTGCCGCGGTAATTCCCCGGCTGAAGTGTCCGGGCGTCGATGTCGACCCAAACGATTCCAGTGTTCCCCGGCGCGACTCTCAACATGCTGCCAAGCGGCAGTTCGAAAATCGGATCGGGAATGATTTTGCCGCCATTGAGCTCGATATACGCCATTTCCCGGAAACGGACCAGCGGGTTCAAGTCCTTCGCCGCCGGTTCCGCCTTGAACGAGATATTGGTCATCAGCGCCCGGGACGACAGATTGGTCACCAGAAACGAAGTAAGCGCCCGCGCACCCCGGGGAACTTCCAGCACAATGCTCTCCGTTTCCCGTGTCCCAAATGGAACTTTCACATCCGGCCCAAATCCCGACCAGATATCATGCTGCCAGACCAAGTGCGTCTTGCCCTTATTGGCCGCCTGAATCACTGCATTGCGTATCATGCCAAGGCGGTTGTGAAACTCGGTCCACGCCTCGCGCCCGGCATTACCACGAACCATATCCTTTTGGAATCCCGCCAGCATACCGGTCACCGCCGGGTCCTGTTCGGGAAGACTCTTTATCTCCGCCTGCAGGGCATTCACCGCCTCGGCGAAGTAATCGCCCCGGCTGCCGAACACAAATTTACCGAAACGCTCAGGCGATGTGAAGCTGGTACCGACCGGGGCCCAGCTGGAAAGTCCGCCACAGGTAGCACCTTCGCGGGCGAAGTTACCGGTCCACAAACTTCCCGATGCAGGCACTTTACGGTCGATTGCCGCAAACGGCACGGCTATTTCCACCTCGAACATATTATCCGAACAACTCGCAGCAACCTGCAGTTCCTGCGGATTCCACGGTTCACTGCTGCCGGCGAAGTACTTCAATCCGGTCCAGGCACCATTGGCATTGACCATCACCTGATAATAAACCGAACCTTCCGGTGGATACAGGAAAAATTCCACGCAGTCGTCTTCCCAGATCTCGCCGCCAGATTTCTTCTCGGCACGCGGCTTCATGCCGGCGGGAAACGGTGAGCGAATCGCCGCGTAAATGGTGTCATCGGTATAAAGCATTGCCGCAGTCGAGGCCGTGCCGGTAAATCTCGGATCGGCGGTTTCCCATTGACCATTTATAGTCTGGCTCATGGCCCCCAGCACCAGAAACGGCATGGTCCACTCCGCCGTGCGCCACACGGAATCATTGAGCTTGCCATCAATCACGGGCACGGTTACCGTTTTCTTGACCAGTGCATTGATGTCGGCACGCGAAACCGGAGCGGATGATTTGGCGGTGGCAACAGTACTTCCGCTTGCCTTCAATTCCGTCAAAGACAAGCCCGCGATCAGCCCGTCAAACGTTTCTTCGTTATCGCAATTCATATAAGAATAGCCGACCGTGCAGAACGGATGGTACTGATCCACTGGCGGCTCGGTGAAATCCACAAACGCCATCGCCTCATTTTCCTCGGCCAGCAATTTGCCGTCCAGATAAATCCGTGCCATTTTCTTCGACTCCAGCGTCACCCGAAGCGTATGGAACTGGCCGGGCACTAACGCAGCCGGTTCCGTTTGCAATTCAAACTTTTTCTTTTCTTTGTCGTTATTAATATTGACCAGCACTCCCAGCCGCGAGTCTCCGGTCAGATAAACGCCAAGATACGCCCTGCCCCAGGTGTTTTCCTGATAAGAAAAGAGCGTCATCTGCTTCGATGAGGGCGCATTCAATTTGAAAACAACCTCGATCGCCGCCGCGGCATCGGCGAGCTTGCCGACATAGGCCCGGTGCCCTTTGTTCGGCCCGCAGATCAACGCCCCGCCGCCATCGACGCCTCCGCCCTGCTGATAGGAATCCGCCTGAATCCTGCCTTTCGGACTGCTGCCTCGGCTTTCAATCGTCCAGGTATTATCCTTTTTCACCGCGTTTTTGAAATCCCAGCGCAAATCCGCCGATATTGCACTTGACACTGCTGCCAGTGTCAATGCCATCAATAAAACTAATTTTCTCATCTCTGAATACCGGCAGTTATCAATTCACATCATAGCGGACATTGGCGTTGGTCGCTATCGGCTGCAGTTTGTTCTCATAAGTATAGATGGCCGGCAGAGACGAAACATTGCCACCGACATTCAACATATTTACACTGCCGCGATGCCAGTCATGCGGAGCACCGACGCCTCCCCCGGGCGACGAACAATTGGGAATCATCGCCATGGTGGCCCACTTATAAGTAGTATCAGCCGAGGAATCGCCAATATACCACTTCTGACTCGGCGATTTCACCTGTGAAAACCTGAACCAATGAGGATTGTCGGCCCCACTCCAGAAGTACCATGGCTCTTTATTTGTTACGCCGGTGCTTACCCCATAACTGGTTAACCCCCAGTACATCATGCCGTAATAGGTCATTGATGTCGCCGGCATCGACGGACAGAAAAAAACCTTCGCCATCGAATCAACTTCATCACCATAGCTACGCTTGAAGTATTTGATATACCCCAAAGCATTGAACACCATGTAGAAACTGCTCCTGATTGCAACATCATCCCCGACCACATCACTATCCGCAGGCATGGTAAACGGCGTAGGCGTATGCCACATCGACGACGGCACAATGAAGTCATTGAAATCGTTGCCATACATATGCGCACTCAGCCCAATGGTTTTGAGATTGCTGGTACAGCTGATCTGCTGGGCTTTCTGCCTGGCCTTGTTCAGCGCCGGCAGCAGCATGGCCGCCAGGATCGCTATGATCGCGATTACCACCAGAAGCTCGATAAGTGTAAAATATTTTCGTTCCATTGATAAATCCTCCATTGGTTTTATTTTCGGATAATGGTTTCAGGTTCAATCATTTTATTCAGTTTGCCGGTTTCCTCAACTTCTTGGACCAGGATATCGGATATTTCCTCCAATTTATGCTTGCCCGACGAAATCGGACAGACGTGGTTACGGACCGCATTGATATTGTTGAAACCGCCCACGGCGATATCTTTACCGACTTTATAACCGTGCTCAAAAAGATATTTCACCCCGCCCAACGCGAAATAGTCTGAGAGATAATACAGCGCCTGAATCGACGGGTCTTTCTCCATCACTTCGCGGGTTTTTTCATAACCGAGCTGTGAAAAAAGGTCGATATCGTTGTGCTCACCCAAATCACCGAGACTGACATAGTACCGCTCTCTCATCGCCTCGGCCGGTAAATCTGGAAATATCCGGCACAGGGCCCTCATCCGCTCAAAGTCGGGGTCCTTACCAAGCAATACCTTGAAATTGGTCCGCCCTTCATCAAGGAAAAACCGCATGATCCTTTCGGATGCCAGCGAAGTATTCTGATAGACATTGCGCTGCAGGTCAGTGTTGAAACCAATGATCCTCTTGCCGTTCTTCAAAATCTCCCTTTCCAACTCGTGCTCGCCGTGCGGAGCACCGATCGCAACAAAGCCGTCCACTCCGCGCGAAATCAGATCCCGCACCTTCTTCATATTGCCGGCAGCCGTTTCGCCGAGCGTGATCAGATACGATGCATAATTCCGCTGTTCGAACTTGTCCAACAGCATGATGATCAGTTCCTGAATATGTTCTTCCAGCGAGAGCCGGTGCATGCCGAGTAGAATCGCTACCGTGTGCGTTTTGTCGCCGCGCAGCACTTTGTGCCCGAAATTCTGCTTATAACCAATCTCGCTGGCAATGGCGAACACCCGCTGCCGGGTTTCCTCCGAGCTGAAATCATTCGGCCGCCGGTTCAGGATCTGAGAAACCGTCGATGGCGACAGTCCTGCCCGCTCGGCAACCATTTTCAGCGATCCAGCCATATTTTAACCTCAAATCTTTCTTATGAATTATTCTTACGAATTTTTCGTATAGCAAAATTATACAGCCAAATCCGCATTTGTCAAGAACCCCGATTTCAAAAAATATAAATTTATTTCACTGCCCGGCTAGAGAGGCAGGCTTGGACGCACGGATTACTCCCCGTCTTAAATACGGTACGCTCAAGTTCTTGTCGAGGATAAACAGCATATAGCCCTGTGAAGGCTGAGCGGTATACCCCTTTTCGCCAAGAAATTCCATAAGGTCTTTTTCATCCTGCTGTCTATGGTATGCACATAAAATGATTTTCAAGTCTTTCTGGGTGGCAAGCAGCTTTTCTGCGCCTTTCAACAATGAAATTTCGGCCCCTTCAACATCGGCTTTAATAAAATTGATCCCTCTGTTTTCCACGAAATCGTCAAGAGTTATATTGTCGCCTTGGGTAATATCGGAAACATATTTGTTTACGATAACAACTTTTTCTTTCCACGGTTCAAACGTTTTTTGCAAAGCGCAAATCCAATCTTCTTCACATTCAAACAAATAAATTTTTCCTGCGGCATTCGCGTTTTCCAGGGCCCAGATTCCTTCGGCCGCACCAATATCCGCGATGACATCACCTTCCTTGACCCTGAATTCCGGCGTCTCGTACCGGTGAGGTGAATTTTCGTCTTGTTCTATCAGTAATTCGTTGTATTTTTCGCCAATCTGCTCCTTGGGAAAATCGGCGGGGAAATACAATTTTTTACCTTTATGGACGACATACTTCATCCGGCAGGAAGGGTCGTCATGGACTTCAACATCGCAAAGATTATATTTTTTGGTAAATTCATAAGGAAAGGCTGAAAACGAATTGTTCTCAAAAAAACTTATAACGCTTTTCACCTCTTCAACCTGGCCGGCTTTGTCCAATGACAAAAAGTAATCCCTTATTTCCTTCTGCTTGTTCTCAATAGAGCGCAAACGAATTTTCCAGCGAATATTCTTGATCCAGAGAGGTTGCAGTTGTTTCAACCGTTTTTTCAATTGTCTATTCATATGCGAATCACTTATGATTTTATGGATTTCACCCTGTTTATCCCATTGAGCACATAAGAACAAAATAGCATCCGAAAAAAAATTTTCAACACCGGAAGACAAATTCCCCCGGGAAGTCCTTGGCATGGGCGAAGAAATTTCCCGGATAAATTCACCGTGACGCTGGAAAATCCTGATTTTCGCGGTAAATTAAAGGACGATTAATTTTTCACACAAGGACTTAGAATAATGCCTGCATATGAAGCTGTTATCGGTCTGGAAACCCACGTCCAGGTTAAGACCAGAAGTAAAATGTTCTGCTCATGCCCCAACAAATACGGCGAAGAGCCCAATACCATGGTCTGCCCCATCTGCATGGGCTACCCCGGCGCACTCCCCGTGCCAAACAAACAGGCCATCCGCAAAACCGTGGAAGCCGGCATGCTGCTGAACTGCGAAATCGCCCATTACAGCAAATTCGACCGCAAAAACTATTTCTATGCGGACATGGCCAAGAGCTTTCAGCTCTCGCAGCTCGACCAGCCCCTCTGCCTCGGCGGACGGGTCCGCATCGGCGGCAAGGGCTTTTCCGGTTCCGAGATCGCGGAGCGCGATGTCCGGCTGAACCGTATCCACCTCGAGGAAGACGTGGCCAAGCTCAGCCACAAGGGCAATGCGACCACCGTCGACTTCAACCGCTGCAGCCTGGCGTTGATGGAAATCGTGACCGAACCGGACTTCCACAGTGCCGATGAAGTCTATTGTTACCTGACCAATCTGAAGCAGATTCTCCGCTACGGCGACGTCAGCGACTGCGACCAGGAAAAGGGCCAGATGCGCTGCGACGTGAACGTCTCCGTGCGCCCGGTCGGCAGCGACAAGCTCGGCACCAAGGCCGAGATCAAGAACCTGAACAGTATCCGCGCGGCCCATCGCGCGGTCGAATATGAAATCTGGCGCCAGGTCAAGGAAATCGAAGCCGGCGGCACCATCATTCAGGAAACCCGCGGCTGGAACGACGATACCGGCGAATCGTACTCCATGCGCAACAAGGAAACCGTTGACGACTACCGTTATTTCCCGGAACCTGACCTGATGCCGGTGTACCTGAACGACGCTTATCTCGACGAAATCCGCCATGCGCTCCCTGAGCTCCCGGAGCAGATGCGCGACCGTTTCGTCAGCGACTACAGCCTGACCGAATACGACGCCCAGGTACTTACGCAGGAGCGTGAGCTGGCCGCTTATTTCGACGCCGCGGCAAAGCTGGTGAAAACCCAGAAAATCCTGTCGAACTGGATTCAGACCGAATTACTGCGCGAACTGGCGGCGGCGGAAACCGTCATCGAAAACTGTCCGGTCTCGCCCGCTCAACTGGCGGAACTGATCATCATGATTGAAAACAACACCATCAACGGTAAAATCGGTAAAGTCGTTTTCGCCGAGATGTTTATCTCCGGCAAAGACGCCAAAACAGTGGTCGAGGAAAAGGGACTGGTCCAGGTGAGCGATCAGGGTGCGATCGAGGAAATGGTCAATCAGGTCATCGAGCAGAATCCGGCGCAGGTGGAACAGTACAAATCCGGCAACCCGAAAGTAATCCAGTTCCTGGTGGGGCAGACGATGAAGCTCTCCAAGGGCAAAGCCAATCCGCAGATCTGCCTGGACCTGCTGAAGAAAAAGCTGGACTAGTTAAGAGTTAAATTCTTAGGCGATGACCATGGACAAAATTAAAGAAGAAATCGCCTATTTTATGAGGCGCTTGTATCAGCAGAAGCTCACCACTACGAGCGGCGGCAACATTTCCGCACGCTGGGGGGATTACATCCTGATCACGCCGTCCGGCACCGACAAGGGGCGGTTGACCGCGGACGATATCGGCGTCATGAACATGGAAGGCGAAATGATGGGCAGGCGCTTCAAACCGTCCATCGAGAACCGTATGCACCTCGGTATTTATCAGGGACGGCCGGACGTCAAAGCGGTGGTTCATGCGCATCCGCCGGCGGCCAGCACCTACGCGGCCTCCGGTAGCAAACTCAACACGCATCTGCTGGCGGAGTCTTATGTGATTCTGGACGAAATCGCCATGGCCGGTTACCACTGTATCGGCAGCCGCGAACTGGCAGACGAAACCGCCGCCGTCGCCGCCAGGAGCAACTGCATGCTGATGAGGAATCACGGCGCGCTGGCCATGGGCGGCTCGCTGCTGGAAGCTTTTGACCGTCTCGAAGTCATGGAAGCCTGCGCCCAAATCAACCTCAATATTTACGGTCCTCCGGGCAATCCGCTGGAACTGAAAGCATGCGACCTGGACAACCTCGACCAGCTGATCAACCGCAAGAAATAATGGAGTAGCTCTTATGTCTGAACTGAAACTGGAAAGGCCGATCATATTTTTTGACCTCGAAACGACCGGGACCAACGTCACACGCGACCGCATCGTCGAAATTTCCGTGGTCAAGGTCCATCCCGACGGCCGCCGCGACACTTACACCCGGCTGATCAACCCCGAAATGCCGATTCCAGAGGGCGCCGCCGCCGTTCACGGCATTACCGATGCCGACGTGGCCGACAAACCGGTTTTCAGCATCATCGCCAATAATCTGCTGAAGTATTTCGACAACTGCGACATCGGCGGCTACAACATCATCAAATTCGATATCCCGCTGCTGACCAACGAATTCGGCCGCGCCGGACTGGAATTCGACATGACCGGCCGCCGGATCATCGACGCCTACAGCATTTTCTGCAAGCTTTTTCCGCGCACTCTCAGCGACGCTTATAAACTTTTTTGCGGCAAAGAACTCGAGGACGCCCACAGCGCCGAGGCCGATACCCTCGCCACCCTCGACGTCGTGCTCGGCCAGATCAGCAAGCACCCCGAAATCGGCAATACCGTCGAGGAACTGCACAAGCTTTCCAGCAACATCAACCCCGACAACATCGATTCGCAGGGCCGTTTCCGCTGGTCCGGCTCGGAGGCGATCGTCAATTTCGGCAAGCATTCCGGTATGCCGCTCAACGAACTTTCGATCAACGAACCGGGATTCCTGAAGTGGATTCTCCGCTCCGACTTCCCCGATGACGTTAAGAAGATCGCCAACGACGCCCTGGCCGGCGTTTTCCCCAGGAAGCCCAGCGATGGACAACCGGATTAATGCCCTGATCAAGCTGCTGGACGACCCCCAGCCGCAAACCGTCCACACCGCCATGGCCGAACTGCTGAAGCAGGGCGACGCCCTCGAACCCTATCTGGCGGAATACCATGAATCGGACAATCCGGTCCTGCGGCGGCGGATTCACCAGCTGCAGTCGATCATCACGCTGCGCCAGCGCCGCGCCGGTTTCGCCAAAATCATCAACAATCCGAAAACGCCGTTGATCGAAGGACTTATGGAGGTTCATCTCCAGTGGTACGACAATGATTCGCGGCGTTCGCTGGAGGAGCAATGGGGTGAATTCCTCGAGACCGCCGACCGCTACAACCCGCGCAACCTCGGCGAAATGGCCTATTTCATGCGCAAAAACGGCTACAACGTGCCCGCCCCCACCGACATTCACGCCGATCATTACTGTCTTGGCCCGGTGCTGGAGGAGCATATCGGGGCAGACTTCATTCTCGACTCCATCGTGGTCGCCGCCGGGCACGAACTCGGGCTGGAACTGCGGATCGCCAAAATGCTCGACGATTTCATTCTCGTGGATAAATTCGGCAACGGCCTCACGCCGCGCAACAACTGGCAGCTGCTCCCGAACATCAATATCAATCTGTGCGAATTCTGGAACAATACCAAGATCCTGAAGCTCACCGCACTGATGCTTTTCCAGTACGCCGTCAGCTCCGACAGCTTCCGCTACGTCAGCACCATCGGGCACTCCCTGACCGGTCTTGACGACAACGATCCGCTGGATTTCCTCCCCTACCCTTACCGCCCCACCGAAGACGGCTCCGAGATCTGAAAATCCGGGTAACGCGTCGTGGCCGGTAAACCGGGATTGGACTTGGCCTCGTAGAGCAGTTGAAAAAGTAGCCGCCCGCATTCGAGCAGGCTGTAATCGGCGATAAACGCGCTCCCGCGCAACTCCATGATCGTCCGGTTTTCGGTCAGCGCCCCGAGCTTAATCCGTGGTCCGGCTTGGAGCAACACCGGCAGCGCCCGGAACGGCAGCCCACCGCCCATGATCACCACGCCGTCCGCCGCCGGATCGCGCGACAGTATTTCCCGCAACACATCTTGAATCGTGTCCTCGTCGACATGCCGGATTTCGCCGCTGAACGGCAATTCCTCCAGCGCCGCCGCGAACCCGTCCCGCGCCAGGCAGTGCGAGGGCTGGGTCAAGGTACCAAGGAAGTAGATTCTCCGGCAGCCGCCGCGGCGGTACATGGCACTGACCAGTTCCACCACTGTGCGCCGGTAATTGACCAATACATTATAAGGGGTATAATGCGCCTCCGTCACCCCGAGCACATAGGCGATCCCGCGCTCGCGCAAGCGTCCGATCAGCTCCAGGTCCTCGAATCCCAGCAGCACCACGCCCTGTTCCGCGCTCCCCTCTGGTACCCGCTCGGCGAAGCCCGGCGCTGAAGTCCGCAGCACCTGCGTCGGTATACCCAGTTTGGCAGCCTCGAACTCCACTCCTTTCCAGTAATCGGTCAGCCATAAATGCTCGTTGATGATGCTGCCGCCGATGACGATATTGATCTCGCTGAAGAGCCGGGGTTTATAACAGACGTACGAACCGCTGCGCGCCCGCCGCTCGATGTAGCCGGAGCGCTCAAGCTCCGCCAACGCACGCTTCGAGGTGATCGGCGATACACCGTAACGGCTGCCAAGCACATTCTGCCCCGGCAGGCGCATCCCGGCGGCCAGCTCGCCGCTGAGGATATCGCGCTTCAGCGCCTCCACGACCATCGCGTATTTGGTATCTTCGTTTTTCATATCATAATATAAATCCAAACATTTTCATTGCAAATGGATATTGACATTTTTCAATATCTGAGTATATTATATATATAATCAGTTTTCAAATGAGGTAAATATATCATGAAAAACGGAAAATTAGTTGTCGCCCAGATCGGTTGCGGAAAATTCGCCCAGTCCCAGGACCTCCCCAATATCGCCAACCATCCTCAGCTTGAGCTGAAATGGTGCTGCGATATCAATGCCGCCCACGCCGCAGCCATGGCCAAACAGTTCGGCGCGCCGCACTCGACCGCCGACTTCACCGAAGTGATCGCCGACCCCGAAGTGGACCTGATCAAGATCGCCACCACGCACGAAGTTCACCTGCCGATCATCGAAGCTGCCGCCAAGCGCGGCATCCATATTTTCTGCGAGAAACCGATGGCCATGGAGACCGACGAAGCCTACAAGATCATCCGCGCCGTCCGCCGCGGCGGCGTCAAACTCTGCGTCGACCTGAACCGGCGCATGTCCCCCTCCCTGCAGGCTCTGCGCAGCCGCTGGCAGGAGCAGCTCAAATCCCCGCAGCACCAGCCCTGGCGCTACGTCGAAAGCGACCGCCCATTGATGGCCGAGGAAGACTGCACCAATTTCCTGATCAATATCCAGGACGAGAGCTCCTCGTACGGCATGGGACACATGGACCCGCTTTACGGCGGCGGCGCGATCATTGCCGAGAGCGTCCACTGGCTGGACCTCGCCTGCTGGTTTTTCGCCCCGCAGCGCCCGACTGAAATCAACGCCTGGGGTTCCAGCCGCCTCAGCCACGGCATCACCATCAAGTTCAGCGGCGGCGACTCCGCCACGCTGATTTTCAGTTGCAGCGGCACATTCGATTACCCCAAGGAAATGTATCAGGTCAGCTCGAAAGCGGCTTTGTTCCAGAACCTCTTTTTCGTCGAAAACCGCTACTGGGGCATCCCGGGCGCCGAGCCGGAATTTTTCCCGATGCAGGCGGACCCGTTCAAGGGACAGCTTTCGCAGGAAGGATTTGAAGCCTACATGCAGAAATACCGCCTCCGCACCGAAGGCCTCACCAGCAACATCAAAAAACAAGAAAACACCAAACCGTTCATGGTCGACAAAGGACACGTGAGCATGTGGAACGGCTTCATCGACGCCATCCTGAATGACAAACCGTCCCCGTGCGACGAGCTGGCCGGCTTCATGTCGACCTACCTCGCCCAGCTGGCGATCCAATCCATCGAACTCAAGCAGACCATCCCGGTGCCGCTCGAAAAAATCACCCCGGTCTTCGTGTAAGCCACTTATTTTTCGGTGTTGATAATGTCTGCCGTATTCCGGAAATTGGCGAATTTGATCCCTTGTACCTCCGGCTCCACATCGCCGGAGTACACGACCGTCGGGGAAAAGGTATCTTTAGCGATCGACAGGAATTTCTGCAAATTTTTGGCAAATGAAAGATCGTAAGTCATTGCGGACTTGATCTCAACCGGCAGCAGACTCCGCCCCCGATTGAGAATCAGATCGATTTCCAGCCCTCTTTTATCACGGAAGTAATAAAGTTCCGGCTCTTTTCCTTGGTTGTAGCGAGCCTTCAAAGCTTCCGCTACGACCATATTTTCGAAAAGACCGCCAAAAAGCGGGTCACGGGCAACCTGAGTCAGATTCTCAATCCCCAGGAGATAAACCGCCAAACCAACATCGGTGAAATAGACTTTGGGTGATTTGATCTGGCGCTTACCGAAATTATCAAAATAACACGGCAAGCGGAATACGATATAGCTTGCTTCCAAAACCGAAAGCCAGGAATTGAGCGTAGTCGAAGAAACTCCAACGTCACCGGCCATGCTGCTTAAGCTGACAATCTGCCCAACCCTGCCGGCCAGAAGTTTGACAAATACTTCAAACGCATGCTGGTTGGACACATTAATCAACTGCCGCACATCTCGCTCAACATAAGTACTGTAGTAATTACCATAAAGAACATCGGGAGGAATCTTTTTGTCATAAAGACGCGGCATAAAACCATTCAGGATATATTCGTCACGCTCGAGTCTGATTCCAGCCTGCGACAATTCTGCAATGGAAAGCGGCAATAGTTTCAAAATTCCGGTCCGTCCCGCCAAGGACTGAGTGATTCCAGCGTGAAGCTCGGGCTGATGAGAACCCGTGAGAATGAAGATACCATTCCGATCCTGCGCATCTGCCAGCAATTGAATGGCATTAAGCAATTGTGGAACTCGCTGGACCTCGTCAATAATAACCGGCGGCGGATTCAATCTGAAAAAGGCAACCGGATCATCAATAGCGATTTGCCGCGTCGCCTGATCATCGAGGTTGACATAAGCATGCTCTGGAAAACAAGCCTTAGCCAGAGTTGTTTTGCCGGACTGTCTCGGTCCAAGCAATGTCACCACCGGAAAATATCCGGCAAGGCGAAACAATTGCGCCTTTATGGCTCTTTCGATCATGACAACCTCCATATTATTATTTGTATAACAATAACACAAAGCGTGACTTTTTTCAAGTCCATTTTCAAATTAGCCAGAAATTTATATTATCAAGCAGAAGTGTTCTGAAGATTATTGCCGGGCACCCAGCTTCAGGAGGGCGCCGATGTTTGCGGCGGCGTGTTCGAGGTTGGTGGCGGTATTGCGCATGGCCTCTTCCAGCGCGCCGGGGCCGCGGGCGATGCTGAATACCGCGGAAAAAAGCTTCTCCAGCGGCGCGATGTCGCCGCGCAGAGCGCCCGAAAGCAGGATTGCCGGGACGCCCGCGGCGGCAGCGGTTTGAGCCACCACCGCGCAAAGCTTGCCGTCAGCGGTCTGGCTGTCCGAGCAGCCCTCCCCGGTGACCAGCAGATCAGCGTTTTGCAAATGATTTTTCAATCCGGCAAGGTCGATCATCAGTCCGGCCCCGGAGGTAATCTGCGCCTTCAGAACCGTCCGCAACGCAAACCCCAGCCCGCCAGCGGCCCCGTCTCCGGGGTGGCTGCAATCGTCGCAGAGTCCCTGTTTTCTCAGTATCCCGTACCAATGGACGAGGTTTGTTTCCAGCTCGCCGACCATGGCGGGTGTGGCGCCTTTCTGGGGGCCGAATACGGCGGCCGCACCGGCAACGCCGAGCAGCGGATTAATCACGTCGCAAGCAACTTTGATGATGGTATTTTCGAGTCCTGGCAGGACTTTGGATGTGTCGATCGAAGCGATTTGGAACAGGCTGCCGCCGCCAATTCCATCGGGCAACGGATTGCCGTCTTTGTCCAGCAGGGCGAAACCCAGCGCCTGCAGCATCCCTGCGCCGCCGTCGACCGTGGCGCTGCCACCGATACCCAGGATAATTTCGCGGATGCCGTCACCAATGACCCGGCGCAGGATTTCACCGACGCCGAAGGTGGTGGTTTTCAAAGGGTTGCGCTCGTGATCGGCAATCAGTTCAAGACCACCGGCGGAGGCCATTTCAAGCACGGCCTGTCCGGCGGGCGTAATGCCGAAAGCGGCCTCGACTTGCTGCATCAGGGGACCATGAACGCTCAGCGTTTTCAGTGAACCGCCGGTCGCCTGAATGGCGGCATCGGTAGTGCCCTCGCCGCCGTCGGCCATGGGAACAAGAATCAATTCGGCATCGGGGAAAACTTTGCGGAAACCGGAAGCAATTGCGCGGCATACCTCCGGACTGCGGAGGCTGCCTTTGAATGAATCGGGAGCAATGACGATTTTCATCAGTAGCGGAGGATAATCGAACCCCAGGTCAAACCGCCGCCGAACGCAGTCATCAGGATATTCTGTCCCCGCTTGATCATACCTCCGCGGATCATTTCGTCGAGACAGATGCCGATGGTGGCGGCCGAAGTATTGCCGTAGCGGTTAACATTCACATATACCCGTTCGCTGCCGATATTGACGCGGTGCGCCACCATGTTCATGATGCGCAAATTCGCCTGATGCGGCACCAGCCAGTCAATATCTTTATTGGTCATGCCGGCCATGGCCATGACTTCCTCGCAGGTGCTCGCCATGGCGCCGACAGCATGCTTGAAGACTTCGCGCCCATCCATTTGGATGCAGTTGATGCCGGTGCCGATATTTTCAGCAGTCAAAGGCATGCGGCTGCCGCCGCCTTCCACTTTCAAGATATCGGTGAAACTGCCGTCGGCATGCAGACTGGAGGCAAGAATGGAATCGTCCTCGGTCCGTTCCAGCACCAACGCGGCGGCACCGTCGCCGAAAAGCACACAGGTGTTGCGGTCCGACCAATCGGTGATATAGGACAACTTTTCCGCGGCGGCGACCAGAATTTTATTGTATTTTTTATTGGCGATCATCAGAGAATGCGCCAGTTCCAATGCATAGAGCATCCCGGTACAGGCGGCCTGAAGATCAAAGCAAAACGCTTTTTTATTTCCCAGGCGTTTCTGGATCAGACAAGCCGTGCTCGGGAGAATCTGGTCCGGGGTCACCGTGGCCATGATGATTCCGTCGAGTTCCTCGGCTTTGGTGTTGGCGGCTTCGAGGGCCCGGAGGGCGGCGGGATAAGCCAGGTCGGAAGTCGACTGGTCCTCCGCCGCAATGCGACGCTCGTTAATTCCGGTACGGGTTATAATCCATTCATCACTGGTATCCACCAATTTCATCAAATCGGCATTGGTCATGACCTTCTCCGGTACGTATGACCCGGTACCTATTATCTTAACACCCATCAAAATCTCCTGAGCTTCGCGATAAATTCCATCTTAATATTTAGACTTAATTTATCTATCTTTATGCTTTTGTCAAATAGACTCGAGCATTATTTTCAATACTTATTTTTTACCAAGATCCGGTTCGACCGCGGCGGCCTGCGCCCCGGTTTCCTTCACCCGGGCGATGATCTTGTCGTTCATGCCGAACTTTACGAATTCGCCGGCAACCTTGATGCCGTTACGTACCGCGCGCGGCGTCGACGATCCGTGCCCGATAATCATGACTCCGTTAATACCCAGCAGCGGCGCCCCGCCGACATCCTCGGCGTCGGCAAAGGATTTGAGATCCTTGAACGCGTTGCGCGCCAGCATGGCCCCGGTCATCCGCACCGGATTCTTGGTCATAACTCCTTTCATCCAGTACATGACGGACTTCGCCAGGCCTTCGCAGCCTTTCAACAGGATATTACCGACAAATCCATCGCAAATAACCACTTCGGTAATATTCTCAAAAACGGTATTGCCCTCCACGTTGCCGACGAAATTAATCGGCATGGCGGAAAGCCGTTTGAACGCTTCCTTGGTCAGCTCGTTGCCTTTCGAGTCCTCTTCACCCACGCTCAGGAGACCGATTCGCGGCTCCTTCATGTCAAAGTAAAACTCGGCATAAGCTTCGCCCATCAACGCAAACTGCACCAGGTTGATCGCCTCGCAGTCGGGATTGGCGCCGGAATCCAACAATATATATTTGCCGTACATACCCGGCATGAGCGTGGCAATCGCCGGCCGCTGGATACCTTCCAACGTCCGGACAAGGACCGTGGACACGGCCACCGCGGCACCGGTGTGCCCGGCGCTGAATACCGCATCCACTTTTTTGTCGCGCATTAATTTGGCGCACATGGTGATCGAGGAGTTGCGCTTGCCGCGGACGGCAACCGTGGCCGGTTCGTCCATTTCCACCGTTTCTTCGGCGTGAACCAGCTTGATCCGGGGGTGATCGGTGAGTCCGTATTTTTCCAGATAATACGAAATCTTGCCCTGATGCCCGACAATCGTCAATTCATATTCCGGGAAGTCATACAGAGCTGCGGTAAGACCTTCGATCACCACCGCCGGGGCATAGTCGCCCCCCATCGCATCAACCGCGATCCTGATCATGATCTTATGCTTCGGTCGACAGGACTTGTTTGCCTTTGTAGAAACCGCAAGCGGTGCACGCACGGTGCGGCATCAAAGGGGCCTGGCAATTGGTGCAAAAAGTAGCCTGCACGCCTTCGTAACGGTTCGCAGCTTTGCGCTGACGTATTTTCATCTTCGACATTTTTCTTTTCGGTACCGCCATTTTCGGATCTCCTGATTTGGATTTACATTCGGTTCAACTATTACCAATAATAAACTATAGAATATATCATAAACGCAAATTTTTTCAAGCCGCAATCCCCCCGCTCAGAATATTTTTTCGGGAAACTTTCATTTTTCCAAGCAGTTCTTCAATGGGACGGATGGGACGTATAGGACAAATAGGACACCTGCCCCCCAACCTCACCGCTTATCTTTCTGGATAACCGTGAAGCTGATATTCTTGCTCTCCCAATCCCGTCCTCCGCAGTCGACCCGATCCCAACCGACCGAATAAATCCGCCACCCTTCCAGTTCCACGGTTGCGACAGTCGCAGCTCTACTTCCTTCAGAGTAATTCCCCAGTCCGGCCCAGAGGTCATCTTCCACGACCTCAACTTTCTTCGCGTCATAATTCCGTACCTCGATCATGCCTTTCTGATACCGTAATGCTTTGCCATCCATGGGATCAATCGGTACCGAGCCCATGAATTCCGGCACCAGTTCTTCCAGTTTATCCGGCACTCTGCCGTATTTCTGCCGGAATAATTCAACATTCAAAGCAACGATCAATAAATACTGGTTTATCTCGCGTCGCTCAAGAAACTTCGCTTCCCTTTTTTCCTTGTATATGGCCAACCGCTCCAGATAATAATCAATAACTGTTTTCTCAAATGCTACATACATGGGAGCAGTAAGTAAACGCCCGGCAATACTCCTCATATCGCCATGACACTCGTCCTCTCTGTCAAAACGCTCAAAAAATATCAACCGGTCAAGCCTTCCATTTGTATCCCAATAAGACCTTCGTGTCTCATAAAGTTCAGCAACCTCCAAGTAGAAAAGATTTTTATATCGTTCAAGCCAGTTATTCTTATACGTCATAAGCTCAGTTCGAAAATCCGTTATGAACTCATTCGTCAACATTTCATTTTCCAGTACCAGCTCAAATGCCTTATTCAACTCCACCCCAGCGACTTTAACCGTATTATAGATTTCGCTATATGAAATACCTTCGCTGGCGTAACTTATGATTTTCCGGTATTGTAACAGAACTTTCGTTACAGTTGCGGAATCTTTGTCATGCAACGCCAGTTTTATTCTCAATGTATTGATTTTCGACCACAAGCAAAACTCTTCAGCCATATCAGGAGCCTTGAAAATATCGTTCATCCAATTCCGGTCATCCTTAATATAGCCTTGCCCAATCAACTCATCCATCTGTGTGATTTTCTCCTGATTTTCAACAAGCCACTTCCGGAAAACCTCATACTCTTTATCGGATAACCTGGCATATCTCTCAACAAAGGGCTCCAACTCTTCCGTGAAATCAGATCGCCCAAAGACCGGTTGATAATTCGGGGTCAATCCTTTCAAATAATAAGCCTTGACTCCTTCGGGCGCGATGGAGTAACCGAACTCATCCGTCAAGTCTTGTTCGACTGCATCTGTCTGCCGGTCTATGACAAATGTCCAGCCGAACAAGGTCATGTGAATACCGATCATCGTCACCGCTAGACCGCTGGTAAACCATTTCCAGGCGGTGCGCCATTTCGGGTCCGCTGCGGAAGTCAGGGTCCGGCTGACCAGCCAGAAATCCAGCGGGTACAAAAGCACCGCCGGCAAAAACAAATAATACCAGCCCGAAACAAGCGCCGCGATTGCACATACCGTCACTCCGCTCCACAGAATCATGGCCGTCCGCGAATACCGCCCCGCCATACCTCCGAAAAAATCCCCCAACCGGTAGATCAGTGTATGTATCGGCAGGATAAAGATCGTGAGATCGCGCCAGCGGAATTTCTCAAATACCGGCAGGAAACCTTTCTGACGAGCCAGCCGCAAGGAATAAATAAAAACGATTGTAAACCCGTACAGCCAGATCACATTGAATAGCAAGACAATCGTATCGCTGACGATACCGCCAGGAGACTCGTCGCACAAACACTGAAATCCCACATAATGCATCAAGGGCATGTAGAACCAAACGCCGACGTACGGCAGAACGTAAAGCAGCACCAGTGCCCGCAGGACCAGCGGGGCCTCAATGGGAATGCCGAGAATTTTTCGGATGATATGCATAAAAATTGTTTCCAGCCGCCTTTGCCTTTATAGTAGCGCCTGAAAACAATTTTTCAATCGGGTTATTATTTTTCCGGGAGTTTCACGTATTCCCAGGGCCAGGATGAACCGCTTTTTTCCCAGCGGGCGATGTGGCTGTAGTTACACACGTTGTCTTTTTCGATCGAAGCGCGGTAGGCGGCCAGTTCGTCAAACGCTTTTTGGAAAGCCGCCTTGTTCGCGGGCGTATTCGAAACTTCCATGGCTTTCTGGGCGATTCGGGTCGCGATAGTCAGTTCCGTATCTTTCAGGCCCTTCTTCAGGAACTCGATACGGGCGAGAACTTGCAGATCGCCTGCGGCGGCCCTCTCGGCGGCCCGGAGCAACTGCCTGCCTTTGGCGAGGCTCTCCGGCGGGAAAAGGTGCGGCGTGACTTTGACGAAATTCTTGAACGTGCCGCCGTAATTACCCCTGGCGTCCTTTTCCGCGATGCAATATTTGCGAAACTCGTCCGGGGTGACCGCGTCCGAGCGCTTCGTCCAGTAATCGAAATAGGCCCGGACCTCGCGTGACGCCTTGCCGAATCCGGAGTAATACTCGTCGAGAATCGATTCCAAACTGCGTTCCGGGTCAAACTGAATCCGGCTCAGCGTGTAAAGCATCGGCCCCTGTACGGCCCAGGCCCCTGTGAGCGAATCGAAGTACGTGCCGATGGCGCCGTTCCTGGCTGCGAATCGGATATCTTCGGCAATCTGGCGGGTGAACAGCACCGGCGTATTGGCTCCCGCATGCATGTAGTTCGGACGGTAATAAAACTTCGTTACACCCTGCTTTCGCCATTCATGCAGCTCCTGCTGGTACGTCCTACTCAGTTCCGCAGTGTAGGGAAAGAAGATATTCGGCACATAAATGATGACGACATCATCATTGAGCTTAACTTCCTTCGGCGGCTTGCGGTAATTGGCATAAGCGTAGCCGATCACTGCGGCAGCCGGATCGACCTTGCGCGCTTCCGCCTGTACTGCCAGGTAAAATTTCGCATACCGGTCGGAAACCGATGGCGGTTCAACACTTCCCGGCAACACCCCATCCTCGCCCCATTCGGTTTTGGCGAGTCCGACGAAACGCCCCTGCGACCGCAGCGGATGACCGTCCGGCTTCAGTGCCCAGTAAGGACTGGCCGCGAACCCCGGATCGGGAGCATCCCAGGCCCGGCAGGCGTCGCAAACACACATGCCCGGCACGTCGTTTTCGCAAACATTGACAAGCGGCCGGTACGGGATGTGATCCGGTTTACGTTCCGGGTTTTTCTGCCAATCGTTCACGATCTGTTTATGAAACGCAGCCTGCGACACACACATGGAGATGTATTTGCCGGTAGGATCGCCCTCCAGTGGCTGACGCTTACCATTGGGCAGCAACGCGAAATATTCCGGATGGCTCTCGTGGAAACGCTTCCAGTAATCCGCAAACGCGTGTCCGTAATTATAATACATATTGGACCGAATCCGGTGCCGCAACAGAAAGAGATCCTGATCTTTGTAATAAGCCGCCCGGTTCCGCTCCGAACTCCAGCCAAGCAATACTTTCGGGTCCTCCTTGATGAACGAGAACCGGACCGTATCGAAAAACGGCTTGCCGCTCCGGTCGAGGTCATCGATAACGATACTCTTGCGCGCCGGAATCACTTCGCCGAGTTCGCCGGGCCAGAGCCAACGTACCCCGAGATTTTTTTCAAGGAGATCATAGACGGCCAGCAGCGTACCCTCCCAGTCGCCGTTCCAGTGGCTGCCGACTGTATTTTTGAGCGAACGGTCCTTCCCCAGCAAATAGAGGTCGCCGCCGATGGTTTTCAGCATGTATTCGGCAGGCGCGAATTTTTCGGTGCTCAATCCTGCCTTGGCCGCCGCGGCAGTAGCGCCCATGTAAATCCGGGGCCCGGCCGGAAGCGCCTCGCTCTCGGATAACACCGGCAGCTTAACTCCGGTGCTTTTTTCGACATGGTACTGCAACTCTTTGACAGCGAACTCCACCGTATACACCGGCTTCTCCGGAATCACGATCACAGCTTTCGTCAACTCAACCGGCGCGGCATACACGGCAACCAGAGAAATTGCCGCCAATATGAACAGAATTCTCTTCTTCATGCATTATCCCATCAATATTTCTGATACTTCAAATTCGTCGTATTGAAATACGGATTGCAGTACTTTTCATACCACCCATCTGACGGATTTGCCGCAATACCACGTTCCGATATCGCAGTAGAACCGCCATGGAGCCCCCAAGCCAGATAATTGCTGTACTGATTATGACGGAATGCCTGCGGAGAGTCGCCGTTGTTCGGCACGGGGGCGCCTTTGGTATTAAATGCAAAGCCGTATCCACCGCCTTCCTGCAATGTATAAGAGTCGGCGAAAATCAACAGGTCCGCCGAGCGGGGCTTGAAATTTTCAAGTTCCGTCGCTTTGTGTTGAGGACCTGTGCCATTGGCCGGAAACCAGCCGAAGGTCCTGCTGTTAAGACCGATGCTGATCTCCTTGGCATTGGTGTAACGGTCCGCCAAAGCCGTTATTGCAAGGGGATTGAGTTCCTTCGGCATATTTGTGGCGCTGGGACAAGTAGCCGACTTCAGGCTGCCGATATATTTGAATTCAACAAAACGGTCCGGCCAGGTCTTGCCTCCGCCGCTAGCCCAGCCGATGTCCATGGCGGAAATCATCCAGTCGTTATAATCGTTCGAATACATCTGGAACCCCACGCCAAGCTGTTTCATATTGCTCAGGCAACCTGCGGAGCGCGCTCTTTCCCGCGCCTTGTTCAGTGCCGGCAGCAGCATAGCCGCCAGAATAGCGATGATGGCGATGACGACGAGGAGCTCAATGAGGGTGAAAATTTGCTTGCGTTTCATGTTATGCGATCCTCCTTTTTTTGTTCAAATAAAGTTTGCGTATTAAATCCATGGTGATCCGGTGGGCTTCCGCCGGGTTTTCATTGTTGTGCGCATAATAATAACATGCCAGATGGTCCGGCTGGGTCGATTCCAGGAAATTTTCCAGATTTTCCGCGAAATTTTCGTGTTGCGACTCCGGCAGCAGCATATTTTCGATCAATGCGAAGGTGCCACAGTTATTCTCGGCACATTCTTTGGCGGTTCGCGGCCAGGTCTCCCACAGATACGGCTTGTTTTTGAACGGTGTTTCATGGAAAAAGCTCGCCAGTGCCAGCCCGCCGTCGAACCCGGCGTAATCGATCCCCGGCAGCCCGGCGCACAACCCGGTGAAAATCGGGTTCGTATGCGGCATATTGAAGATCGATACGGTCAGTTCCGGGCGGATTTCCCGCGCTGCGGTGGTCCATTCCCCGATCAACCCGGCGAAACTCCGGCAGATTCCTTCCACACCGTAGTTCTCGCCGAGCGCCGCCACCGTGTCCGGGTGCGCCGTCACGAAATCGGCCGCTTTCGGCTCGTCCCAGATAATGCCGTCCAGCTCATAGTCGCCGATCAACTGGCGGATGAACCCCAAGCTCCACTCGCGGAATTCCGGCGACTCCACGCAGGCCACATTGGAATTTTCCGGCAGCCGCGCCCCCGGAAAGCTGTTCAGCCACAGACTACCCATGAATGGCGCACCGGCCAGGCGGCCGCCGATCCGGCTGGGAATCACATGCACGGCCAACCCGGCTTTATGCGCGGCTGCGACCTGCATTTCAAAGGTACGCCGCGCATACCGCATTTCGCTTTCGCTGAACGACAGTGCCACCGCGTCGAACCCCAAATCCCGCATCTCGCCAAAGCACTCATCCCACTGGTGCGGAATCACCGTCCAGTTTCCATAACTCAAACAATATGCGGTCAGTAATTTTTTCCGAGTCATATATCTTTTTTCCTGATTCCTTTTGATTTCCATTTTTTTCGAATTATATTTATAATATACGGTATTATCAGAATTTTGTAAACAGTCAAAGCATGAAAAATTCAGTCACCACCATACAAAAATCGGTCATGCACCTGGAGCACATGCCTCGAGTGCTCTGCAATCCAGTCATTGTCGAGCGCATCGGCTATATACAAAACAAGACTGAAGTCATTGAACGCCAGTTTATCCTGCCCAGTGTCCTTTTTGTTTTCGAAGGCGGCGGAGTCATGGAGGAGGATGGCGTGCGCACTGAGCTGGCGGCGCCGTTCATGATCTGGAATATGCCGGGTGACCGCCGGAAATATTGGCCCGTGCCGACATGGAACGAACTGTATATCGGGTTTCAGGAAGGCTCGGAAAGGGACCTGCAGAAGTATTTCAACCCCGAATTTTTCCGGCTGAAAACACGAACCATTGCCCGGCCCGTCGAGTGCCGCCACCACATGACCGAACTCCTGAAAGCCATGGCATCCCCTTCCCTGCCCGGCGCCGCCGACCGCATCGACCACCTGGCGCTCCTTCTCCTGCTGGAAACAACCTATCCGCAGCAACAGGACCATTTGAGCAGAAATGAACGCATCGCCCTGGAGGTCTCCGAATATCTCCACGCGCATTTTCAGGGTGATATCGACTTGCCCCAGGTGGCGGAGGACCACGGCTGGTCTTATTCAACTTTCCAACGCCAGTGGCGCCAGAAGTATTCCTGTTCGCCCATCCAATACCTGCGCCGCCTCCGCAATTATGAGGCCATCAATCTCTTGCGCGAGAGCACCCTGACCATCGGCGACATCGCCCGCGAACTCGGTTTTCACAACCAGTTTTATTTTGCCAAATTTTTTCGCGACATGAACGGACTCCCTCCCTCAGAATTCCGGCAGAAAAAGCTGGAAGAACTTAAGAAGAAATAAGAAAAAAAGAAGAGAGAAGAGAGAAGAAACAAAATCTCTTCTCTCTTCTGTAGTGTTAACGGAAACGAATGGTTTACTTTTCGGCGTTTATTCTGTCGAGCAGCGCGCCGGCTTTGAGAATCCCGCAGAGGCTCGAGGTGTTCGCCAGGAATTTGCCGAGCGTCACGATCAGGTCCTCTTTGCCGATTTTCTTTTCCTCGACCAGCAGTTCGAGCGAGTTTTTGAGGATTTCAGTGGGTGAGTTCAGGAATTTGCTGTGCGTGGCGTAAACGCCGTAGCTCAACGCCAGCTGGCGCACCACCGTCGGGTTATAGCTGAGTGCAAACACCGGAATCGTACCGCGGTACGCCGCAATCATCCGGCAGGAATTGCCGGTGGCGGTATTGCTGATGATCGCCTTCACCGGCAGCGAATCGTTGGCGCGGGCCGCCATTTTCACCAGATAACTGGAAACCGGGTCCTCGGCATCGAACACTTTGTCGGGACGGGAGAAATGGCTCCGGCCGAGCAATTCCGCTTCGCAAATAATCCGCGACATCATCTGTACGGCGCGCTCGGGGTATTTGCCCTGCGCGGTTTCGCCGCTCAGCATCACCGCGTCGGTACCGTCAAAAACGGCGTTGGCCACGTCGCTGACTTCGGCGCGGGTCGGCCGCGGATTCTCCATCATGCTCTGCAGCATCTGAGTGGCGGTAATCACGACTTTGCAGTGAACCATGCACTCATAAATCATTTTCTTCTGGATAATCGGCACTTCTTCCAACGGAATTTCGATGCCGAGGTCACCTCGCGCCACCATCAGTCCGGCGCAGGAATTCATGATCGATTCCATGTTGTCCACGCCTTCCTGATTCTCGATCTTGGCGATGATCTGGATGGGACTGTTGTCGGTGTCCAGTATGCTCTGCACGGCCATGATGTCGTCGCGGTTGCGGACAAATGAATGCGCAATGAAATCAAGTTTGTTGTCGATGGCGAATTTAATGAACCGCCGGTCGTTTTCGGTCAATGCCGGAGCACGCAGTTTCGCGCCCGGCACATTGATGGATTTGTGCGGCTGGATGGTACCGTCTTCCAGCGCGCGGCAGGAGAGGTATTTGCTTTCTTTCTGAACGATGCGCAATTCCATTTCGCCATCGTCGATCAGCACGTGCTGCCCGATGGCCACCTCCGAGATGAACCGGGAATAATTTACCTGAAAAGCCTTGTCGCCTTCCATCGCCGCATCGCTGTAAATCCGGACTTCATCGCCGGCTTTCAACTCGATCGGCTCCGTATTGCAGGAGCGGATATTCGGGCCCTTCGTATCGATCAGAATCGCGATTTTGTCGGAAACCTTGCGGATATTCGTCACCACCTGGGCAGCTTCGTCCACGGACATATGAGCGGTATTCAGCCGGGCCACATCCATGCCGGCGGCATACAAACTGCGTATCAACTCCTCACCACAATTCAACGAGGAAATCGTCGCCACGATTTTAGTTTTCTTCAAATAGTTTCTCTGCATATCAATATTTCTCCTGAGAATTACTCTGACCCGATAATGTACCACTTTTCGCCGATATTACAATCAGGGACAGAAGATTTTAACACACATCTAATATGAACTATATGGCTACGGAAGTAATACTTTGTGCAAGTTGGCGAAAATTTTCGTGCTCAATTATAGGCAAGTGAGCAACTTCGATGCATTCCGGTGCTGTTTTTATCCGCCACGGTGTTATATTATAATAAAAGCGAACCAATCGAAGGAAACTCCTATGCGCAGCGTCAACAAAGTGGCGGCTCTCAAAGAACGGATTCTCGACGATATCCGTTCGGGCATCCTGAAAAGCGGCGATAAACTGATGTCGCGCCATCAGTTCATGAAGCGTTGCAGTTGTTCGCGCGGCTGCATCGACCAGGCCATCAACGAACTGCTCGAAGATGGGTTCCTGTATTCGCGGCAAGGCTCCGGCACCTACGTGGCCGACCGCATCTGCTCGCCGGACACGGTCAAAACCGCCTACATCGTCGGCAATTTCGACCGCATCCAGGCCAATACCTTTTTCCTCGATCCCGGCTCCACCGCTTCCTGCATCCAGCGGCACGCCGACTGCATGCTCTGTTGCATGGCCGACATCAATATGAACCTGAACAAAATGGCCCGCCGCGGCAACGCCGTCATCTGGGACCGCCCCGATTACGGGCACCTGATGGCGATGAACCTGTTGGAAAAAGCCGGCGTCAAACAGCTCCTGCTGCACCGGATTTTCGGCAGCTACGACTATATCACCACCGACAGCCGCCACGGCATCGCCGCCGGGTTGGACTGGCTCACCGGCCACGCTGGGAATCAAATCGCTTATATCACCTCCCGGAACTCCACCAAATACCCGTATGCGGCCGAGCGGCAACTGAATTTCTTTGAGCTGGCCGTGCGCAACTCGGTAACCGTGCCGCCGGACTGGCTTTTCATGGACTGGGAGCGCGAGGTGGAAAACGCGGTTCACATGGAAGAAGTCGCGGCGAAAATCTTCACCGCCAAACGGCCCTGCAAAGCGGTCTACCTGGATTACGCGCTGTGGAGCGGGCCATTTCTGCAGGCGGCCTCGCGGCTGGGGCTGGAAAACGGCCGCGATTTCCATCTGCTGCTCTTCGATACCGACATCAGCGGCTACAACCAGCCCGGCATCGCCATGATCCAGCAGAATCTCGAAGCCCAGAACGACCGGATCATCGAATGGATCACCCGCAAAGGCAATCTGCCGATGCGCTCAAAAATCAAACCCCAATTATTGACTTCCAGGTAAAAATCATGGACAAAATCAGACTCGGTATCATCGGCGTCGGCATTATGGGCCGGAGCCACGCCGCCGCCGCCAAAGTTGCGAAAAACATCGAAATCGCTGCCATCTGCGATATCAAAAAAGACCGCGCCGATGAAATCGCCGCCCTCTACGGCGTGCCCGCCTTTTACGATCACCAGTCGCTCATCAAATCCGGCCTGGCCGACGCCGTGCTGATCGTTACTCCCCACTACGCGCACACCACCATCGCCATCGACGCCTTTGCCGCCGGCCTCCATGTCATGAGCGACAAGCCCGTGGCCGTGCACAAAGCCGACGCCCGGCGCATGCTGGACGCCCAGACTAGAAGCGGCAAAAAGTTCGGCGTCATGTTCCAGCTCCGCACCAGCCCGGCCAACCGCAAATTCAAGGAACTGCTGAACTCCGGCGAGCTCGGCAAAATCACCCGGATCAACTGGATCATCACCACCTGGCTGCGCACCCAGACTTATTACGACAGCGGCGACTGGCGCGCTTCCTGGCGCGGCGAAGGCGGCGGCGCACTGCTGAACCAGTGTCCGCACCAGCTCGATCTTTTCCAGTGGTTCTTCGGCATGCCGGACAAAGTTCAGGCCTTCTGCCACCTCGGCAAATATCACGATATCGAGGTGGAGGACGAAGTCACCGCCTACATGGAATTTGCCAACGGCTGCACTGCGGTTTTCATCACCTCCACCGCCGAATTTCCCGGCACCAACCGCCTCGAAGTCACCTGCGACCGCGGCCGGCTGGTCCTCGAGGACGGCCAACTGACCTTCAAGCGCAGCGAACAGAATGTCTCCGAGATCATCGCCAACTCCAAAGAAACGTTCCCGCGCCTCGAAACCTGGGACATCAAAATCCCGGTACCGTCGAACGATATTTCCGCCACCGAGGTACTGACCGCTTTCGCCGACGCCATCCTGTTCGACAAAGAACCGCTCGTGACCGGCGCCGAAGCCATGAACGAGCTCGAACTCGGCAACGCCATGCTGCTCTCCTCGCTATTGAAAAAGGAAGTACCGCTCCCGCTCGACGCCGCCGAATTCGAACGCGAACTGATGAAGCTCGTAGCCATTTCCCGCTACCAGCCGAAATAACAATTGCCACTTGACGCAGGCCTTTTGGACATGTATCTTACCTTTTTCGGGAAGTGATTATGAACAAATGGAAAGGCCTGCTTTTCGGGGCCATCGCGGCAGCCACCTACGGCATGAATCCGCTGTTCACCCTGCCGCTGTATCAGGAGGGACTGAACGCCGATTCAGTGCTTTTCTACCGCTATTCGCTGGCGGTCGCCATGATGGCGGTCTGGATGAAATACCGGCGCGTGAGTTTCAAACTGACCGGCAAGGAATTCGCCGGTGCCGTCCTCGGCGGACTCGTTTTCGCAGCGTCCTCGCTGTTCCTTTTTATCAGCTATAACAAAATGGACGCGGGAATCGCCTCGACACTGCTGTTCGTATACCCGCTGATGGTCGCGGGGATCATGGCGGTATTTTTCCGCGAAAAAATCACCCCGGTAACAATCTTCAGCCTCCTGCTGGCCCTCGCCGGCATCGGCCTTCTTTATAAAACCTCGGACGGCACCTGGCTGAGCTTCTCCGGCGTGATTCTGGCTATGCTGTCGGCGCTTTCCTACGCGATCTACATCGTCGGCGTCAACCGCTCCGGGCTGAAGTCTTTGCCGGTGGCCAAATTGACCTTTTACATCCTGCTCTTCGGCCTCTCGCTTTTCGTGATCCGCCTGAACTTCGGCGTCGACCTGCAATGGATTCCATCGTGGAAGGCCTGCGCCAATATCGTCTCGATCGCATTTCTGCCGACGGTGGTCTCGCTGGCGTGTACCACGCTGGCAATTCATCACCTGGGCGCCACCCCGACGGCGATCCTCGGCGCACTGGAACCGGTGACGGCAATCTTCTTCGGGGTAGTAGTCTTCGGCGAACGGCTTTCGCCGCGCATGGTTCTGGGTGTGATCCTCATCCTCGCCGCCGTCACACTGATCATCGGCGGCAAAGCCCTGATCCAGAAGTTCAGCGCCATTACCCATCGGAAATAAATCCATTTTTGTCCACGAAAATCACGAAAAATCACAGCCGGGCATGCCTGCCTGTCTATAAAAATTCATTTACTTTTTTGTGTATTTTTGTGTGTATTTGTGGATAAAAATTTCCATGAGCGCCCGTTTCGGGCGATCATTTTTCGTGTCCTTTCGCGTATTTCGTGGACAATTTTTACTGGTAAATCGCTCGATATTTCCGGTTCAGGTAGTTCAGGTATGGTTGCGGGTCGATGCCCTTGCCAGTGATCATTTTCACCAGTTCTGAGGGATAATATTTGGAGCCGTGACGGTAAAGATTGGCGGTCAGCCATTCGCGCAACGGCGTGAGTTCGCCACGGCTGATTTGAGTGTTGAGGTCCGGCAAATCCGCCGCGGCTTTTTCCCAGATCTGCGCCGAAATCAGATTGCCGAGCGCGTAAGTCGGGAAATAACCGATCATGCCGCCCGCCCAATGGACATCCTGCAGCACGCCTTTCGAGTCATTTTCGGGGGTCACGCCGAGGTATTCGCGCATTTTTTCGCGCCAGATTTCCGGCAGATCGGAGACACTGATTTTCTGTTCGAGCAGCGCGATTTCCAGCTCCATCCGCAGCATGATATGCAGATTATAGGTCGCCTCGTCGGCCTCGATACGGATCAGCGACGGTTCGACCTTGTTCAAGGCCCGGTAAAATTCCGGTAAACCGACACTACTGAACTGCTGTGGGAATTTCTGCTGAATCCGCGGATAAAGCCAGGTCAGGAACTCCTGCGAGCGCCCGACCAGATTTTCCCACAGCCGCGACTGCGATTCGTGCAGCGCCAGCGAAGCCCCGGTACCCAGCGGCGAACGGTCCAGCTCGCAAGCCACGCCCTGCTCGTAAATGGCGTGCCCCGCCTCATGCAACGAAGAGAATATCGCCGACATCAGGTTGTTTTCGTAAATATGTGTAGTGATGCGCACATCGTCGCGGCAAAACTCGGTGGTAAACGGATGCTCGGCGTGGTCGATCCGGCCGCGCGCAAGGTCGTAGCCGATCTGTGCCACCGCCTCGCGGCAGAGCTCCCACTGCGCGTCTTTGGCGCAATGCTTGTGCAGGATCGAATCATCGACCTGCGGACGGTCCGCGAGGTCGCGCAACAGCTTGATCTGTTCGTCGCGCAGGACTTTGAAGACAGACAGCACTTCGGCGGTCTTCATGCCCGGCTCGAAATCATCCAGCAGCGGGTCGTAAATATGGTCGTACGGCGCGAAAAATCCGGCGTACTGACGGCGCAGCGCGAAAATCTTTTCCAGGCACGGCTTGAACGAGGCGAAATCATTGTTCGCCTTGGCCTGTTCCCAGGTATTGAACGCCTCGCCCACGGTCATGCTGAATTCGCTCACGTACTCGACCGGAATTTTCTTCTCCTGTTCATAATCGCGGTAGATTCTGCGTAACAGGCAGTAATCGTCGGAATCGGGCGGCAACTGAGCGTAAAGCGGCTTCAAATCCTCCAGCAGTTCGCCGAGTCGCTCCGATATGCTGAGCTCATGCGCCATGCGGCTGAGCAGCGACATCTGCGCCGCGCGGGCCTCGCTGGCGGCATCGGGCATATTCACCTGCTGGTCCCATTCCATCAAGGCCATGCAATGATTCAGGTCACGGATTTCAATCGCTATTTTTTTCACTTCATTCAATTTCGCATTCATGCCAATAACCTCCCCAGAATCGCCGGCACGGCCGTTTCGGAGCGTAAAATACGCTCGCCCAGCCCGACCGCCCGGAATCCCTGTTTGATTAATAATTCAACCTCATAATCGGTAAATCCGCCCTCGGGCCCGATGCACACCGTGACCGCCCCTGCCACCGCCGCCGGGCAGATCCCGCCCGACCCCGGATGCGCCACCAACGGCAGCGTACCCGCGATGATTTGCGGCACCTCGTCCTCGGCGAATATTTTGAAACGCTGATGCAGCGTTATTTCCGGGTAAACCGTATCGCGCGCCTGTTCCAGCCCCAGTGTCATCAACTCATGAAATTCGTCGAAAACCGAGCTAGTCCAGTAACTTTTCTCGACCTTGTACGCGTTGAAAAGATGAAGTTTCTTGACGCCGAACGTCGTGATCCACGGCAACATGCGGCGAAACGCGATCGGGCGCGGCATGGCCAGCAGCAGCGTCACCGACAGCGGCGCAGGCGGCGGTTCGGTCAGGTTCACTTTCAAGATAACGCCGTCGGCGTCGTCAGATTCAATGATCCCCTCGCCCATCAAACCATTGGCGCGGCCGGTTTTGACGATGTCGCCGATTTGCGACTTCAGGATTTTGCGGATGTGCTCGGCGCGGCGATCGCTCACCCGCGCCCGGTCCGAAGCGATAAAATCAGCATCCTGCAGCAACAGCAGATTCATAGATAAGGCCTTTACTATTTTATTTTAACCACGGAAATCACGGAAATCACGGAATTTAAAAAGACAAATCTTCTTTTTTTGTGTACTTTTGTGTACTTTTGTGGTTAAAAAAATTCCCGTGTTTAAAAAATTATTCGTATTTTTTTACGATCAATACCGAATTGTTGCCCAACATGCCGAACGAATTATTGGCGATGTAGCGGATGCTTCCGGCATTGATCGCTTCGCGGCAGACCAGGTTCGGAATCGCGCACTCGGGGTCGAGATCATCGATATTCATACACGGATGCACGATGCCGTCATTGAACGCCGGAAGGTTCCCGGCGAGTTCCAACGCTCCGGCCGCGCCCATGGCGTGACCGATGAACCCCTTGGTATTGTTGACAAACGGCGATTTGCCGCCGCCTGCGTACACCGAGCGCATCGCCACGGTTTCCTGCACATCCCCGGCGGCCGTGCCGGTGGCGTGGCTGTTCACCAGGTCGATATCCTCCGGCGTGATCCCGGCACGCTCAATGCCGATGCGGAAGCACTCCGCCTGACGCTCGGCGAGCGGCAGCACCACGTCCGTAGCGTCCGAATTCATGCAGTAACCGGCGATCTCGCCGTAGATTTTCGCCCCGCGCTTCAGGGCGTCTTCGAGGCGCTCGAGGATATACAGGCAACCGCCCTCGGAAATCACGATGCCGTTGCGATTGCGGTCGTACGGACGGCTGGCTTTGGTCGGGTCGTCGTGATGCGCCAGTGCCCCCTGACTGCGGAAGCTGGCGAAAATGCCGAACGTGTGCGGACTCTCCGACACGCCCCCGGCAATGGCGAAATCCACCTCGCCCAGCATCAACTGCTGCGCCCCGTAAATCACCCCGCAGTTGCCCGCCGCGCATGCGGCCCCCACGCAGAGATGCGGCCCGGTGATTTTCATATTCAGCGTTATTTCGCCCGCCGGATTGTTCGCCACCGAGCGCGGGTTGTGGTGGTGACTCCAATAATCGACATTATAGTCGAAAAGGCTCAGATTGTAGACTTCGTTTTCCGTCTCGACGTTGCCGTGTTCGGTGGTACCCACGTAGATGCCGATGCGCGAACGGTTGCCGTCGCCGACTTCCAGACTGGCGTCGCGCACGGCTTCGTTGGCGCAGTAAATGGCGATGGACCCGGCGCGGGTACCGTTGCGGATATCGCGTTTGTTCTGGTACTTCTTCGGGTCGAAGGTGCACAACCCGGCGGGAACCTTGCCGATGTAGCGGTGTTCCATGGTGGTGATACCGGAAATACCGTTCAAAAGATTGTGACGGAACTCGGAGAGATTGTTACCGTTGGGGGCCGTCAAACCGATGCCGGTAATGACAATTCGCGCTCTGGACTTTGACATTTCGTGTTTCCTGTAATATTATATATAGAGACAACTATAGTCAAGTTTAACGAAAATTCAAGCAGGAAAATATGATTTCAGGGCTAGGAACCGACGTAGTATCCATCGAACGCATCCGCAAAATGCTCGAACGCCACGGCGAAAATATCCTCGAACGGGTTTACACTCCGGCCGAACAGGCCGAGGCCGCCGCCCGCCGCGACCCCGCCGAATATTACGCCGGGCGCTGGTGCGCCAAGGAGGCGCTCTCCAAAGCGCTCAAATGCGGCATCGGCGAACAATGCTCCTGGCTGGACATCGCCGTGCTCAACGACGCCTCCGGCGCCCCCGCGCTGAAGCTGACCGGCACCGCCCTAAAAACTGCCAACACCTTTAATTACAAACACATCCACGTCTCGATTTCCCACGAGCGCGAATACGCCACCGCCACCGTCATCATCGAGAGCTGAGCGTCATTGAATGTCCATGATCGGCATGTTGCAATAGGGGCACGTTACAATCTTTAGTCTTTCCGGCACGGGCAGTGGACCATTGAGCTGAGCCATAACCCGCTTGCAGTGGCAGCATGTTACCATCCGGGAAAAATCCCAGAATAGAGCTTTCGCATAAATCAACGTACCGAGATATGCCGGCATAACCAGTATCATCATCGGAATCTGCAATATGAACAGAAGCCGCTCATTCCCTGAAAACATCAAAAAAAAGACAAAAGGCGAATAAAGGAAGCCGATAGCATACCCATATACAATCCATTTTAAAGTGGATATTTGCAATGCCCGGAGTTCTCTCAAAGTTTTCGGTTTCGTTCTGAAGGCAGTAAAAGGCTCCGTGTAAAATCCCTTTATTACGGCAAAAATACTTTTTACATTCATCGGTTATTGTTCCTTTGCGCTTCCCGGTGCAGCTGGGCGAAGTCCTGGTGACGGGTCATGATCTCGTTGACGTAGCGGATGATGATCTCGGAGCGGCAGGTGCCGTATCTGGCTTTGGAATAATATTTTTCCTGCGTCAGCAAATCGTAGGCTTTTTCTACGTTGCCCTTCCAGCGGTTGGGGTTCAGGCCCTGTTCCTTGGCTAAAATGCGTGCGTCTTCGAGGTGGCCGTAGCCGCCATTGTAGGCGGCCAGTGCGAAGCACAGCCGCTCGCGCGGTTCGACGCCGTGGCCGATGCGGTCGTAAAGCTTGGCCAGGTAACCGGTTCCGGCGCGGATGTTCTGTTCCGGCTCGAGGGGGCGGAGGCAATTCATTTCTTTGGCGGTGAAGGGCATCAGCTGCATCAGCCCGAGGCCGCCGTCGACGGCGATCACTTCCGGGATGAAGCGGCTTTCCTGATAAATCAGCGCGGCGATCAGCAGCCAGTCGAAATCGTGTTTTCCGGCATGAGTCTTGATCCAGTGATCGAATGGCGAAAGCCGGATACCGCTGCGGGTGATTTCATATTTATATTGAGACGCCAAACTGGCTTTCGAGCCGAAATAACGAGCGAAAACCCCGGCGTAAAAGCCGGATTTCAGGTGTTTGGCGAGATAAGCGTCGGCCGCGGCCTTCAGCTCGGGATTCGAAGCGCGGAAAAACCACGCGTACTCCTTCGGCGTGCCGGTAATCAGCGAATAACGGATGCCGTCGTCCCACGGTTCTTCATTTTTCGGAGGCTGCGGGAGCTCGAATCGGATAGGAAACAGGATATCCCTCGCCTTCGGGATGAAAACCGGCGGCGGCTCGATTTCCGTGATGAAAGGCAGCGCGGCCACGGCCAGGTCGCCGCGCCCCTCGCGCAGCCACTCCGTGAGCGAGTCGCGGTCCGGCACCGTGATGACCACCAGCTTCAAATCCAGCGATTCGGCGAAATCCAGCGCCAGCGCGTACTCGAAACCGCGGTATTTGCCCTGATCATTATCGTGCAGCGACGGCGCGTTCTGCGTCAGGACGCGGAGAATCCGCTTTTCGACGATCAACGGCAGGTCGCCGGTGGGCGTATCGTCGCGGAAAAGCTTCGCCTTGCGCACGGAAAAATCTTCCAGCTGTTTTTTCAGGTTGATCGCTGAGCGGGGCAGCAGCCAGGCGGTGCCGAGGCCAGAGGCAACCTCCGTCAGGCCGGGAGCCTTGCCGCCGAGCTCGATTTCCGACACCGCGAGATCGGCCCAGTTGTGCCGCACCGCGTGCTCGAGACGGTCCCTTTTCACGCGCGACACCATGAGCTCGAGGTGATTGTCGAGCGCGAAACGCTCCAGCATCGCCAGCTCTTTCTGCGAAGTCAGGAGCTCCTGCTGCAAACTGAGCTGCTCGACCGGCAGCGCTGTCACCACGCGCAGCATGCCGGACGCCTGGATATCGTCCCACGGGCGGTAGTTTTTCCGGGCCACGAACAACCACACCGCCACGCCGATTACCGCAGCCAGCAGAATCAGCAGCCCGAGCCGGATTCGCCAAATGTCCTTTCTGGTCATTTCTTCCTGAGTTCAAGCAATACGGTGTTCATGGAGGGATGGACGAGCCGGGTCTGCACGGCCTGCAGCGTCAGGTAATCCATCGAAGTGAGCAGCACCGGGGAGAAATCCGCCTTGATGCTGACGGTAATATAACTGCTGCGGTCGACGCTCCGAACATTCACGTATTCGTATTTCAGGTCCGGCGGCAGCATTTTGGCCACGCTTTTCGTGTCCTTCGGCAGGTTGATCTCATAGCTCAGATCCTGCTTCATGCTGACGCCGATGAAATACGGATACTCGCGTTTCTCGGGCAGCGGGCGAATCAGCGAACCGGCGATATTGCCGGGCAGGTTGAACTGCAGGTATTGCTCGATCCGGACGGCGAAGTGCGGCACTTTGACTTTCAATTTCTCGGTGCATCCGTTTTTCAGGATCTCCACGCTCAGCGGTTCGACCACTTCCGCGCTCTCCGAAATAGCCACGGCCATGTTCTGTTCGTGGCGCTTCCGCAGCTCCGGCGTCATTTCGCTGTACATGCGGTTGCGCGCGGCGAACGCCATGCCGGTACATTTGCGCGAGAGCGCGATCACCGCATGTCCGTCCGTATCCAGGTCGATCACATAGCGGGTGGTAACCGAATCCGCGGCCCCCTTCACGCCATCGATTCTGCCCGAAGCGAGGTGCAGCGCCAGTTTGTCCTGATGCGCCGTGGTGCCGAGCGCCGCGTACTGGTCCGTGTCGTTCAGGATATCCCCGCCCGCCCTGACCAGCACCTGACTGTACATCTCCGGCATGAAAAGCAGGTTCCAATCCTGCTTGTAATACTCGAGATTCGGCAGCTCCGAAGCCAGGATGAATTCACCGTGAATCCCGGCCGCCTTCAGCAGCGACACCAGCAGGATCGCCCGGTCGGCCGAGTTGCCGTAGCCGTCGCTCAGCGTCCGGCCGGCGGGGGTCAGGCAGCTTAACGGCAGTTCGGTGAAAGCCGGGCCCGCGTTGCGGATATTTTTCGCCACGAAATCGCGGATTTCCCGGACCTTGTCCTGTACCGCCGTCGCTTTCAACCAGGAAATATCGACCTCCTCGACCTTCGCTTCCAATGCCGCCTTGACGTCCGCCGCATACTGGTCGCGATCGCCGCCAGCCTTCAGTTGCTTGGCCGGGACGATCTCCCACAGGTACGGCAAGGCAGTTTCCGGTTTGATGCCCGGCACATTGCCAAGCTCCCACGTAAAGGTGGCGCGGTCGTCTTCCGTTTTGCTGGAAGTGATCAGTTCATTGCTGGGGCGCTTGCCGGTCCAGTCCCATTTGCCCTCCGCCGAGCGCGGGCGGGAAATGATCAATTTTTTATTGACGATCGGGTCAAAATCCTGAAAAAGCTCGATCAGCGAGAACGGAATCCGGTTTTTCGTGGTGGACTCGACCGTGTATTCGATGACGCTACCCTCCCGTACACCGGGCAGGCTGACCACCATGGTTTTGGCCGCCGGGTAACGCGGCGCGGCGCCTACCCAGGCTTCGTCCATGATGTTGATTTCCTTGTCCGTGACCGCCTGTTTGCTGCCGTCCATCTGCGTGACCGAGGCATGGACCAGCTTCAAATTCGTACAAACCGGATTATAACCGAATTTCAGCTCGGAATTGCTGCGGATGCCGCCGAACTTCAGGACTTTCTTCTTGACTTTTTCGATTTTCGTCCATTCCAGCGGATTCTCGATCCGGTACTCCACGGTCCAGTCGAGATAAGCGGCGTTCGCTTCGGCGAAGAGCTCTTCCTCGGGAATCCGGGTCTGGAAAATCGGCGTTTTCTTCTCCTCGTACTCAATCCGGGCGAGCGATTTTTTCAAACCGGTGTACTGCGCCGGGGTAATGTCCGTGTGCTTAAACGCGATATGGCTCTTGCCCGTGATGACCTTCTCTTTCAGCTCGATCTGCTGGTTCCAGTCCAGGATATCCGAGTTGATTTTGTCGTATTTCGGCATAACGTTCAGCTTCAGGTCCACCGGCATTTCCAGCGTGAAGGTTTCATCCGAGGAACAGGTGGAAAAAAGTTTCATCGGATATTTGCGCTCCTTGAGGCCGGTGGAGTCCAGCACGAAATTGACCGCGCCGAAGTCGGAACCGAGCCACGGCGGCACAAACAACGCCTGGTTCGAGCTCTCGACCAGAAAATCCCGGGCCGAATATTTCAGGACCAACTGCAACGGCTTGCTCATGTCGTGGAGCTCCTCCGGCAGTACTTTCAGTTCTTTGATCGACGCCCCGGCGATCGATGAGCGCAGCTGGCGCGTGACAAACTGCCGGACCTGCTCCGGTTTCCAGCTCGAAAACGCCCCGCGGTAGATATCATCGTTGATGCCGCCGAAAGTCAGCGTGGTCGTGGCCTCCAGCAGTCCGTCCACGTCCAGCGAGCCGACCGTTTCGATGCGCAGTTTGTTCTGCTCCGGCGGAATCACCGGCGAGGTCATCAGCGTCTCGCCCTTCGGCGTCGCCACCAGATAACTCATGTCCGAGAGGTACGAGGGGAAAATCTCCGGCGTGGTCTCGTTGGTCGAATCCATCAGCATGTAAGAACCGTCCTTCATCTTGACGGCGGTAATCGCGTGGTTGAAGTAATTGTTGGGCACTTCCACGTCCTTTTTCTGGCCGCTGTAGAAGAGCACCGGATAGGCGTCGAGCCCGGCCAGTTTGAGCATGGTCACCAGCAGTGCGGCCTTGTCGCGGCAGACGCCGTAACGGTTGGCGAAGGTCAGATTCACGTCGTGCGGTTCATATCCCGGCGACTCCGATTCAAGCGTCAGCCCCGAGTAACGGACCTCTTTCGAAACGAACTGGAAAATCGCGTTGATTTTTTCCAGATCGGTCGTTTTGCCTTTGGTCAGTTCTGCGACCTTGCTCCGCATTTCCGGGGTGATTTTGTCCAGGTGCGGCGCAGAAATGTTCCAGTACCAGCGCGAAATTTCCTGCCAGTCTTTGGCCGTGCTCAGCAATACCCGCTGCGCTACCATGTACATCGGCGGCATGGAGGGTTCGTCGAAAATCTGCGGCACGTTGCGCGCCGTCCAGCTGTAAATGATCCGGTTGCCCTTCGCTTCTTCCTTGAACGTGATGCTCCCCTTCACCTCGTCCTTGACGATTTTGTTCAGCAGCGGCAGCTCCTTGGGCGCATTCACCACGAACTCGTAATAATGAATCGGCACGTCCGACTGCAGCGTGGTGAACTCGGTCCATACGCCCTTGATTCGCGACTTGAGCGTGGTTTCGCGGTAAACGGTGTGGACCACGTCGCCGATCTGCAGGTCGGGGATCGACACCTGCAGCACTTTCTGGCTGGGGTCGTAAATGTTGGAGCTCATCTGTCCCGGCTCGGTCATTTCCTTGGAATTGGCGGCCACATCCACCGCCATGACCGTGCCGTCCGGCCTGATCAATTCCAGCTTCAGGACTTCCATTTTCGAATAATTGGTATTGAAATGAAAGGGAATGCTGCGGTATTCGCGACGCCCTTTTTCGGTCAGGATTTTCTCATAAAAGTCATCGGTGGTGATCCCGAGGCCCTCTTTGTCGTACTCGGCGACCTCGTAATTGCTGATCAGGATGCGGTCGGCATCGGGGTATTTCTCGACCGTGGCCTCGGCGGCGAATTTCCGGATTTCGTCCAGCGGCAGATTCGCCGCGGGCAGCGTCCAGACACAAAGCATCGTCAGAAGAACAAACAGAAATTTCATCATGCACATATCCTTAAAGTATTTATCCTCATAATCTATTCCATTTTGACGGAAAATCAACAAATGTTAGACAATGAACCCCCGAAAAATGTTCGCCACTCCGTCCCATGTGTCCTATAAAAGATTATTTTTCCGTCATTTTGAGTTGAAAAACGCCAGCGCGGGATGTATCTTTCCCTCAACAGATGAAATTACAGGAGCGTTACGATGATTGAACTTGATTTTGCAAAAAGCGGCGGCCTGATCCCGGCCATCGCACAGGACTGGAAAAGCGGCGAGGTATTGATGCTCGCTTATATCAATGAAGAAGCCTGGAACGAAACCCTCCGCACCGGGCACGCCGTGTACTGGACCCGTTCGCGCCAGAAAATCTGGCACAAGGGCGAAAGCTCCGGCAATGTCCAGCTGATCAAGGAAATCCTGATCGACTGCGACAACGATACCGTGGTGTTCAAGGTGGACCAGATCGGCGGCGCCGCCTGCCACACCGGCCACCCCTCCTGTTTCTTCCGCAAGGTTCTGCCGAATGGCGAACTGGAAGTCATTTCCACTCCGGTTTTCGACCCGGACGAGGTATACAAAAAGGGATAAACGTATGAGCCCAGGTCCCCTGCACGCCCTGAAATCGGAATTCCCCGGCCTGACGGTCAAGGAGAATACCCCGTGGCGTGAGGTCACCTCGCTCAAGGCCGGCGGCGTCATCTCCGTCATGGCCGAGCCCAAAGACGATATCGTGCTGGCCGGGCTGCTCCGCTATTGCACGCAGCATCAGATCCCGTTCGTCATCCTCGGCAACGGCACCAACCTGATCGGGGCGGACGACCGTCCGGATTTGCTGGTCATTCGCCTCACCCATGGAAATTTCGGGCGGATCTGTTTCGCCCAGGAACGGATCATTGCAGGGGCCGGAGTGCGGTTGAAAGATTTCGCCAAAGCATGCGCCGAACACAACTTCGGCGGCCTCGCGCCGCTGGCGGGTATCCCCGGGCGCATCGGCGGACTGCTGCGGATGAATGCCGGCGCCCATGGCGTCAGCATCAGCGATTACCTCTGGGAAATCTGCGGCTTCAACGCAAACGGCGAATCGTGGGCCATGCTCAAGGACGAAATCCAGTGGAGCTACCGCCACGCCTCGATTCCGCCCGGCGCCGTCATCACCGCCGCGATCTTCCTCCTCCCGAAGGCCGCCGACAATGAAAACGAACTCATCACCAATGAACTGAAAAACCGCGCCGCCACCAATCCCGGCGGGCTGAACGCCGGTTGCTTTTTTCGCAACCCCGGCAGCGAATCGGCCGGACGGCTCATCGACGAGGCCGGTTGCAAAAACCTGGCGGCGGGCGATGCGGTCGTCAGCGACCTCCACGCCAATTTCATCGTGAACCGCGGCCGGGCCACGGAGCAGGATATGCTCGAACTGATGACCCGGGTGCGCCGCAAAGTGGCCGAGTGCCATGGCATTTACCTGCGGCCGGAAGTCTGCTTCGCCGCACCCGACATGCTGGAAAAGTTCTACGCGCAAACCCCGTCGCCGCGCGTCGCCGCCACTCCCGGCGGGCTGAACGCCGCCATATTGAAGAATATCGGCTGCGAAATTGTCAGCCGGGACGCGGATCTGACCGTGCCGCCGCAGCTCGAGCTTACCACCGAACGCGCCTGCGGCGCCTGGCTCCGGGACGCCATCCGGGCAA
>JBEBRW010000002.1:0-161465 GCA_040394635.1 Victivallis vadensis
TTATGAAATGGATATAAAATTATCTATATGAAGCTATAAATTTAGCATTGAATCAACAAAAGTCAATGGAAAAAGTAAAAATAACGCAGACAAATTACAAAAAACAATCGCCCGCCGGGGGAGTTTCCGGCGGGCGGCTGGTTCTTCTTTTATTTGGTGATTTTCGCCCAGCCGAAAAGACTGGTGTTTTTCGAAGGCTGGATGCCGCTGTTCCATTCCATGAAGCGCATGTGCCTGCCCTTGTCATTATCGTTAACCAGATACGCAATCCGGAAGGTTTCGCCGGGGACGCCCTTCATGCCGAGCCGGGCCGCCGGAATCTCGAAGTGATAGAGCGTTTTGTGTCCTTCCCGCTTTATGGTCACCGGCACATCCCACTCCGCGCCGATCATGCCGCCGCTTTCGCCCGGATGAATATGACTCCAGATGATCGCGCCGTTTTTGCTGTCGGACGCAGTGAACTCATAATGTTCGCCCGCCTGATTGGCGATGCCGACCTGGATACAGTCATTTATCCAAACATGGGGTCCCTCGCGGGGAATACTGTAGTCGTCATCGGTAATCACCGCGTCGAAGATCAGCGTTGTGCCGCGGCGGCCAAGACGGATTTCGGCACTGAGATCCTCCGGGCCGCTCCAGCGCGGCGAGTTGGGGTCGAACATCATTTCCCGTACCTGATCAGCGCGGTCAAGTATGATTGTCGCCCCCCGACGCTCGTCCACCGGAAGCGCCACGAAACAGTCGAGCGAAATATCGCCATTCAGAAACTCCGTACCGTTGTTTCCGGTCAACTTCAACCGGCAGCGCAACGGGTGGTTGCCGAACGGCGCATCGGCCGGAATCACCACTGGCAACTTGATACGGAACACGCTGCCGCTGCGCAGGTTGCCCTTATGCTCCACGCCTTCCGCCGACAATACATATGAGAACGCCTCCTTATAAGGATTGACCAGTTCCAGCTCCACCGTTCCTTTTTCGCCGGGTACAAAAACGGGAGCGCCGACCGCGCGCAGCGGCGAATCCACCGCACTGAGCGCTCCTTTCGGCGCTTTCAGGTAAAAAGGCAAAGAAGAACTGTTGACGAAAGCGATGCCGCCGGAGGGACGGATTACCGTTTCATTGCCGAACATATCGGTCCGGACAACCGGCTGGTCGCAGCGAACCGCGAAGGAAAATTCCCCGGCAGAGGTCCAGCAGACGAAAATCTCCTCGTTTTCACGCACGAAACGATAGTTTGTCACCCGCTTATCCAGCACAGCCGAAGCCGCCGGGTCGGTGTCGGCAAGCTGCCGGATCAGTTCGTTATAAGCAAGAAAAGAGGGCTTCGGCTGATTGTCCACCGTGACCAGGCCGAATGAATCGTCGGCATTGATGTATTTGTCGCCATAATCGTGGAGCATGAACCAGATATAAAACTCCGAATTGCGGCTCTTGGTATAAGTGATTTTTTTGATCAGTTCGGCGGCCTGGAGCCGGAACATGTCGGGGTGGCTGTAGTACGACCGGGCCCCGGCCTCGGAATTGCCGAAAGGCTTTTTCACCTTGCCCTCGGCCAGCCAGCGGTCGAGCGTTTCCAGGCTTTTCACGTGGGCGTTGTACCCCTCGTGCCCATGATAACAGACCACGTCATAGAAGTCCTGATTTTCCTTGAACATCCGCTCGGCGAACTCTTTGTTGGCGCGGGCATGGTTGATCACCACCCCGCCGGTGGCCACTTTCACATTCGGCGCATGTTTCTTGAAAATCGGATAAAAGAGACGTTGTGACGCCAGATATTCATCCGTGCTACGTTCGCGGAAATAACCGAGATTGGGCTCATTGAGCCACTCAAAATAGCGAATTCGGGGATTGCGCCCCATGAACTCGGCAACTTTGAGCATGTGCTTGCCGAATACCTCTTCATTGGAAGCAAACACCGGTTTTCCGGTCCACCCCGGCACGTCCCCCGCATAGGAAAATACCAGGTCGATTCCCGCGTCGAAATGCGGCTGATACATCCGCTGATACTGCTCGTAACCAAAGTTTGTGAAAGGGACCATTTCCAACTGTACGCCGATCGCATTGCCACGGATAATATCGATCCCGAGCATCTTCATCCAGCCGACATGAAGTTCTTCCTCATAACGGAAATTGCGCAACCCCTGATCTTCGACGCCGAACCACATCGGCTTGTTATTAATTCGCCGGTTATTGGGTTCAAAAACCCCGAACCAGCCAGTGAAATTCTGCCTGGATAACGCATTCGATACCGTCACCTCGGTCCGGTAGGCCCCCTTGTTCTTAAAACTGCCGACATCAAAAGAGACGCGCCCGAGGTCAAATGCCCCGACCGTCAGCGTTTTCTTTTCGGTAAAAATCTTCCGGTCGGCAATATCGAACACCTCAATCGACACGGTATTGTTGACCGGGCGGTTCCAGTTATTGCGAATGCGGTATTCCTGCCGGACCGGCTTGTTCAAACCATGCGCCAATCCGTCATACTCGGAATGAACGGTGATCAATCCCGTTCCGCCGGAGAGATCGGCGATGAAGCAGAGATCGTCCAGCAGCACCCTGCCTTTGCCCGGTTTGCCCCCGGCAAAACAAAGCCTCCGGATCGCCACCGGAAACGCCAGCGAATCGAAATTCGCCACCGTCTTTTCGTTCAGTTCCAGCCGGTAACGCTTCCATTCATTGCCGGAGAGCTTAACCGGCTGCGTCTTGAACATCGCCTTGTCCGAGCGGTCCATAAGCTCAAAATAAACTTCGCATTCATACCCCTGCGGGTTGGCGTCGAATTCGATTGCTTCGGCCGCAAACGGATTTTTGTAAACCGCGTTTTTCTCAAATACCATCAACCCGTCGGGCTGCACAAACTCATAATCGATCATGCCGCTGCCGCCGTCATTGCGCGAAGCATCCGGCCCCGCCCCGAACCCAAGCTGATAAGGCAATATATTATGCCCCGGGCGCACTCCCTTTAGCGGCCAGCCCATCCAGCTCGAATAATCGGAAAAATCATCCAGCATCAGGCGCCCCTGCTTCTCCGGCGGCACACGCTTCATTTCCGCCGGCCCGGCGATGAGAAATGGCGCCATATCCACCAGCCGGTTCCACGGCCTGATATCGGCATTGCCGATCCGCTTCGCGCTCTTCCAGCTCGAATCGTCAAAATCGACCTTGTCCCAGCCATCTGCGGCCTGGTCCGAACACTTCCAGGTGGTATCCGTATTTACCGGCACCATCCCTTTGGCCGTGAAAATTTCAAAGCGGCAAATCAGTCCCGCCTCGCCAATCGCATTCCTGGCCTTGACCGTGATGACATTATTGCCGCTCCTGATGTACTGCCCCACGTCATAACGGTTGAACTTCAGCCAGCCGGGAATCGGTTTCTCCGGCATGCCGTTGATCTGGATCTCGGCGCCATCGTCCGCGAGTACCAGTAACTGTGCGGACTTCACCGCATCATTCACCTGAAAACTCTTCCGGAAATACCGGATCGACTGATCCTGCGGCTTCTCCGGGCACCAGATCCATTCCGGCGATTCCCCCCACAATGAACAAATCGCGCAGACGATCAATAACAACAATGTTTTTTTCATACTAAATAAATCCTTTCTCATCATTAATACAGATACCACACATATTCACTGTCGAGAATGTTCCAGGTATCGAACTTGATATTGACGGAACGTCCGTCCACCATCAAAGCATTGGTTCTCAGGTCATGCCGGAAATTCAGGGGAACGCGGGCCGGCTGATTGGTGACCTCGTTTTGCCCGCCCAGGAACATGATATCCTTATGCCCGTCCATCAGGTACACGGTGACCGAGGGGCGCTCTATTTTGCTGATTTTAAACCATTTGTTGTAGCTGCTCCCCAGCCCGGGGGCTCCGGAAACCTTGATGTTGACCGCATAACTGATATAGGCGCCGCGGTCAGGGTGGAAATAACGTATCGCATTGTCCTCCGTCTGCCTTGCCATGGTCATTCCGCCAGTCGGGCAAAGAAAGGTTTTTCCGGAAGTGAAATAACGCGACAAATCATGGTACCAGTAATAATAATACTGTCCGTTGAATTGCCAGTTATGCTGACCGTTCACCAGCCAGCCGTCATTGTCATCCGAATAAAGCGCCAACCCCAGTCCAAGTGTTTTTTCATTGTTCATGCAGCTGGTGGCGTGAGCCTTGCCTCGCGCCTTGTTCAAGGCCGGCAGCAACATCGCCGCCAATATGGCAATGATTGCTATCACTACCAACAACTCTATTAGTGTAAAATTTTTCTTCATTTTTCTGCTCCCTATTCAAGATTTGGTTGCTGATTGATATTCAAAACATGATTTGCTTTCGACTTCTTATTTAACGGCATGAACGACTCGCGCATAACGATTTCCTCGTTGATAAAACTCTTCGTCACCGTCGGCCCGTTGTTCAGGTTGTCCAGGATGATCGACGCCGCCTTTTGTCCAATTTTTTCCATCGAGATCGACACCGAGGCCAGCGGCGGGTTCAGATATTCCAGGAAACGGCTGTTGTTCCAGCCGATGATCGACACCTGCTCCGGCACCTGGATTTTCCACTTGTTGAGGACCTGCAGCATCTGACAGGCAATGCGGTCGTCCGCTCCCAGGATCAGCGTAAAATCGCTCGCCCTGCCCTCGAACACCCGCGCCGTTGCATCAAACGTAATATCTTCGGCCATAAAGACTTCGCAATCTTTGCCGATACCGAATTTATCCACCGCCTCGCGGAATCCCCGCGCCCGCTCGTCGAGCCCAATACTGTCGAGTTTAAAGGTCAGGAATGCGATCTTGCGGTGCCCCTGCCGAATGCACTCGCGCGTCAGATTGTAAGCAGTCTGGTAGTCATGGCCCTTGATGAACGAAATCAATTCATTGTCCGTTTCTTCCAGCGAGATCACCGGGATTCCGCTGTTGATGCTTTCCATGAAGTGGTCCTCATTGTGCGAAGCGGGCTGCACGATGATGCCGTCTACCTTGCGCAACATCAGGTTCTTGAAAATCTTGCGCTCTTTTTCAAGGTCGCCTTCGGTGTTGCAGAGAATCACATTGTAAGCCTCGCCGAGCCCGCTCTCCACCGCCCGGACGATCCCGTGCCAGAAGTCGTTGTCGATGTTATGCACGACAATCGCCACGTTGTTGGTTCTTTTCAGCCGGAAATTGCGGGCTTGCTCGTTCAGCTTGAACCCGCGCTTGATGGCAAACTCATTGATGCGGTGACGGGTTTTCAGCGCCACCCTGCTGTCGCCATTCAGGGCCAGCGACACCGTCGCCGGTGATACTTGCAATTCTTGTGCGATATCGTAAATCGTCATCTTTATTTAATTTTCCTTTTTTTAAATCGATTGAAATTCAAATCTAAGCAAATCACATAAATATTTCAATCGATTTAAATTATATTATAACGCCAATTTTTGGTTTGTCAATACCCGCGGATATTTAAACCGGGAAATTTTTCGAAACGCAACCAATCCGAGAATTTTATGGACATTATGGACTGTTTTCAAATTGTCCATTGTGCCCATCAGGTCCATCGTGTCCATTTCGAATTTCCCGGTTGACAAAAGTACATTATATGGTATCTTTACACAGGGACGGTTATTGGCAATGTGAGGTGCAAGGTATGAATCGCGAAAAAATCAGGAAACGACTTGCCGGATTCTTTACCCTCAAGGCATTTCTGTGTGCCATTACCCCCGTCACCGGATTGTTTTTCCTGCCGTTGGTGCTGTTCGCCTTGCTCAATTATTATTTCATCGATAAACCGTATTTCTCGCTGGCTGACCTGAAGTTCTATACTCATTGGACCATAAACCTGATTCTGCTCTCTGCGATATGGCTGTTTTTCGGAACGCTGTTTTTGTGGATCAAATCAACAAATAAATCGTCCGATTTCTTCGCCGTCATCGCCATCTGGGGAATAGCCATGATGAGCCTGGCCGTAATCATCCCCGGCATCAGTCACGAAGAATACCGTTTTGCGCAGGAAAAATGCCGTTTGAACCTGGAACAGATGTATGCCGCCGCCGATTATTCCGGCAGTATTTCCTGCATCGCGTCAAAAACGGAACAATCCTACTGGTTCTTTGAGAAGCTCGATTCAGCGGAGCCGGTTCCGCTGGCCATGGACAAATCGGGGAGCCACCGCCACGCCGTCAACATCCTGTACTCGGACGGCACGGTCAAAAACGTCCCCCTCAAGCCATGGCACACCTGCGAGTACATGCTGCTGGAGCTCCGCATTTATCACCTGCACGCCCTCCCCGAAGACACCTCCGCTCGCCTGCTGGAAAACGCCCGCCGGAACGATCTTCTCGCCTACGCCGAACCGGACCTCTCGAAATACCGCGCCGAAGACGCAAAAAAATTCGGCGACTTCCAGCCGCAGCCTCCCACCCCGAACACTCCTTGACCACGGTATTGATTTTTTCACGAGAAATTACTTGCATCCGGCGTTTTGCCGATATATAATACCGTCAGATTGATAAAACGCGGGATCGGTTTTTATGAAAAAACTGTTTTTTATCATTTGGGCAGTCGTTGCGCTGGTCCTGAATGCCTTTGAAGAAAACATGCCGGAAAAATGTCCCCGGTGCGGCAGAAATACGATTCGCCCAATCTCTTACGGATTGCTTATCATGGAAAACCCCAAAGAGCAAGGAGTTATCCTGGGCGGCTGTGTGACCGGTCCGGTGTCGGCTTACTGGGGCTGCCTGGAATGCGAGCTCCGCGAGGAAATTCCACTGCTGGAGTTCTGCATCGCCAAACCGGATAAACTGGACGAAGCAAAAAAATACAAACCATCCCAATACTACCGCGATGACTCAAAGAAATCCGAGTTGTTTGAGGAAAACAGTTTGCCGATTCTTCGTTTCGCAGAAGTACTCCCCAGAAACGAAAGCAAAGAAATATGCCTGCTCCAGATTGCCCTGGACCCGGCTGACCGGCAGCGCTACAATAAATTCATCGAAGACAATGAAAAAAAGCAAGACCGGTTGATCGTGATTTTTTATAATTACATCCAGGCCGAACTTGTTGATTTCGCCAAGTCGAACGATGGAATAATTTATTTGAAAGGCACACAGCGGTTCAGACACCTGTTCGATGTAGCCTTCCATGACTCGGCTTTCCGCTACAGAATGCACAAGTTTCCCGCAATGCGAAACAAACTCCGAAACCTGGGCGTCGAAATACTCTGGAATGGCGGCATAAAAGAGTTCTATATTGGAAACTCCCGGGAGGATGTACTGCCGACTACCCGGAATTGCTTCCGGGATGAGATGAAAGAATTCGACATCCTGTACAACCGATGGCTGAAGATTTATCCGGACTGGAAACCCATGTTGGACAACGAAAGCCAGTGGTCGCAACGCTTACCACTGCTGGCGTCGCATCTGGCGATGACCGATCAGGAATACAGGAACTACCTGTCGAATCTTTCGCCGGAAGAACTGCGGCAATGCTATGACGCCTATGAGGATTACCTCAAGCCATTCTACAAAAGCTGGCCCACGCCTGATGAGCCGCAATTGCCGGACATCATCCGCCGCGCCTGTTTTCTTCTGTACAAAGAGCAGAAGCCGGCTTCCCCCGTTTTCCCGATCAAGCCGGCCTCCGCCCGATAACTTCACGGTCTCGTCAGCGCCACGGCCTGTACGTACAGGCGGTCGATAGCACCGTTTGCCAATGATGAGAAAAGCATGTACACGCCGGGAGCTTCCGGCTTGATCGTGCCGCAATCGATCCAGCGGTATTCCGTGGGCGACAATTCGGAAGCATCGATATTACGCGATTTTCCCGGTAATTTATTGTTGAGATGATTCCACCAGGCGGTTTTCACGGCCTCGCCCTGCCCCGACTTCATATCGGCCCGGACCAGCAGCATGACCCGGTAATCTTTCCGCAAATCGATTTCCGGGAAATCGTCGAGCTGGAAGTGAATGCCCCATTTGGACGAGTCCCCGGCGCTGGAAGCCGCCATGCCAAGAATTGCCGCCGGATCATCTTTCATCACGGAACCATGCTCGATAAACGCCCGGGTCGCGGGCAACAGATACTGCGTATTGCGCGGCGCAACTTTCATCAGCGCGGTTTCGCGCTTTTTGTTGTAGAGCCGGGGTAGCATCTGGGTTACCGTCAAGGTGGCCTCACTGACCATGGTGATATTATGACGCTTGCACAATTCCGCCCAGTGGTCCACTTCTTCCTTTTCGCCGCCGACCATCAAAAGCCGCAGATATTCCGGCGAAATAAATTCGCGCTCGACCCTGGCACGGTATTCATCATTATCCGCGGCGGCAAGCGCCTGTTTGAATATGCCCGATGCCTGCGGCAGAAAATCGTTCGACCAGACAAAGCGGTCCGAGGTCCGTTTGCTGTACCAGTTGTGCCATTCGGTATCCAGCAATTCGCTATATTGCTGCATGAACGGCCCGGCACCCGGCCCGAAATAACCGTAATTGAAATCTTTCACCAGATCGGTCATTTTCCAGTCCGGATTCCATATTTTCTTAGCCAATACCCACGCCCGCATCCGCTGTTGTGCGGTATCGCTGTCCGGATTATAATTTCCCAGAATTAAAATCCCTGTCACCCGGTTCTGCCGGTAAAAATCGATGTCGGCATTCAGCACCGGGTAATCCGGGCGTGGCGGCAGGTAATCCGCAAAATCCGCACAATAATCCCAGACGAATAATTCTTTGACATTTTTCCCCCATTGCGCCAGGTACTTTCCATCCTCGGTCAACGCAGCAGGAAGAAAAGGGGATTTTTTGACCCTGCCGGAAAGGCACATCCTGAAAAGAACATTCTCCGCCGGACGAATACTTTTCGGCATCTTCCGTGTCTGAACATACCCCTCGGTTATGATTTTGACATTGGGATATTTCTGACGGATCTCGCCGGCCACCCGGTTGACCGCGTACAACAACGGCCCGGCCTGCGAACCCTCCGCCTGAAAAATTTTCGTGCATTCCGGACAGGTACACCAGAGCGAATAATCGTTCTGCGATACCGCCAGGTACTCGCAATGCGGGTCCGCCGACAATTTTTCCAATGCGTTCACCGTCAACTGCCGGATCATCTCCGGGTTGGTCATGCAAAGTTGCCCTTTATCGCTGAAATTGCCGCCGGGAATCCGCTTGCCGTTGTGCAGGGCGAAAAACTCCGGATGCGTCCTGAACCACGGTTCGTTCGGCATCAGCCACTGAAACGTATGAGTGCCCCAGTTGCCGCAGAATTTACCGGGCCGCACCCGGTTGAACTGCGCCCAGGCCGGATCGATTTTTCTGGCAAAATAGGGATTGCGCTGCCGGAACGGCGTCGAGCCGCTGCGCGGCACAATTTTTGCACTGGTTATCTGCTTGCCAGCAGGAAATTCCATACCGGTCTTTGCTGAATAAAACCGCACGCCCAGGTCCTCTTCCAGCAGTGCCGCCACCGCATTGGCAATATTTCCTGACAAGATCAGGTTGTCACCCTCAAATGCGATACTGTAATCGTCAGTTGGCTCCTTGCCTGGCTTCAGTTGGATTCGAGGCATCCCGCCGGAAGAAAACTCCACTCCGGTGGCCATTTTCAGCCCCTGTTTCAAAACCGTATTATCCCCAACACTGAAACACGCTTTACCGTCCCGGACCAGTTCCAACTCAGCGCCCTCCCCGGCAGGCTTCAAAGCATTATCCCAAGCCATACCGAACAGCGGCAACAAACCAATTAATAATACATACAAATGTTTCACGGTCAATCCTCCAGCCATTTTGCTTTGTAACCATCCGGCCATGCTCCATTGGCCAGTTTTCGGCTTTGCGCGTGACCGCCGAGGTACAGCGCATTTACATGATTTTCATGCACGGCCTCATAATCAAATGCAATCACACAGGACGGGCTATCTGTTATCAGGCGGCGCGAACGAGTTACATTGTCAGGAGAACGGCAGTACTCCGGTGTATACTGCAAACCGCCGATATAGTAATAACCAGTCGAAACTCCTGAATTCATATCCGGCCATGTCGTCATGGATGGACAGTAGATCACGGTAGGTTTCAATGTTCCACTTTCATCTTCATGAACCGGCAGGTAGTTTCCGGCCAGAAGAAATCCCAATCCTTTGATGGACCCCGGATAGGTCCAATATTGCCGGACTTTGTAGGTGGACCAGTAACAAAGATTTCCGCTGTATGAAGAAGTCTTGTACGGATCCCTGCCTTTATCCAGCGTCGAGTAACCGTTATTGATATGTGGAATCCAACTATCATAATCTTGCGCATACTGTGCGATCGCCAACCCGATCTGCTTATAATTGCTCAGGCATTTGACGCGCTGGGCCTTTGCCCGGGCTTTGTTCAAGGCCGGCAATAGCATCGCTGCAAGAATCGCAATGATAGCAATTACAACCAGGAGCTCAATAAGTGTGAAATTTCTTTTCCGTCTCATTTTTCGGGATCTCCTTTTGTGTTATTTTCTGGAAATTTTCTTATCAATAACCGGCAGTGAGTCACCCGGCATTATCACCGGTTCAATAAGTTCAGTACTCTTATTTTCACTGAAAACCGAATTCCACATCACCCGGGCAGTCTGCTTTGCATCGAATCCCACCCGGTACGGTATAAAAGGGAAATCAAAGAAACGGCCGACATTGGCATGGGTCAGCACCGCCAGATCCTCGGGGATACGAATCCCGTGCCGGTACATGACCCGGCAGCAGTTGCTGAACACCCCGTCATCGAAAAAGACCGCGGCGCGTGTCCGTCTCGAACTCCGGAACCACTCCATGAACCCCTTTTCGAGTTTTTCCTGGAAATCGGTTTCGTTGAAATGATCAATCGTCAATCCGATCTGCTTGCTCTTGTCGCCACCGGTCACGATATCGTAAATCAACTGTAGCTGCCGGTAATTTTCCTGTCCGATTTTGTCCGGAAGATCATTGATATAAATCAGGGCATAATCCTCATAACCATACGCCAGCATTGTTTCCCGGAATTTCTGCGCCATTGACTTATAATTCAAAATCACTTCGCCGGGAAATTTCCGCGGGAAAAGAGATAGTACCGTAAATGGCCCCTGAATCGTTTTCAACAACTCACTGTCGATATCACTGGACGTCATCAGAGATATCGTACCCGAAAGATCTGGCCCGGAGGGACGGCTCAGATTACGGGCCAGAGACGCCATCACATCCTCGAAATTCTCCCCGATTCCCAATATCGGTTCGATTTGAATATTCTGCTCTCTCCCCAATGCTTGAAACATGTGCAGCATATCCCGGTACCAGTAACCGGATACAGCCGCGACATTTTCCAGCCGGATAAAAACCTCGACCCGGTTCACCGGTTTCCGCACCAGATAGGTCCCCGAACCATGACGGCGGGTGACGATCCCCTCGGCCACCAGCGTATTCAGCGCTTCCCGCATCGAGGGCCGGCTGACTCCGAAGGCCTTCATCAACGAGTCTTCGCTGGGCAGCTTAGCGCCGGGCATCCATTCATTTGAACTGAAATTGCGCCTCAATAACTGTTCCAGCTGTTGACTTTTATTCAATAATTGATTTATCATATTTTCCAGAATCCACTATAGTCATATTAGGACTTTTATAATATTATAATCACTCCGGTTCAAAAGTCAATCCCCTCGTCAAAAGATATTCTCGAAAAAGTCACTACAGTTTCAGTCTTCTGCCCATTGCCGATGTGATCTGTTTCATTGCACAACTAAACGCTTACTAAATTTTACTAAATATTTATATATGTTTATTATTTTTCAGAATAATTTATATAAGGGGATTGTTTTTTACAACATTTCAGTTATAATTAATAGCAAAGGTCACTCAAATCGGATTGTGCGGCCTAATTTGAGAGGAAAATATTGATGGTTAAAAGGTATAGAATTGTTCGTGCCGGAATTCTTTGCATATTGTGTTGCCTGGCGGTTTCATCTGCTGCGATGGAGTATCCGCAGCCGCAGAAAACCGGTTTCCATAACTGCATTCTGATTTATGAACAGGACACGCGCACGGTGGATGACCTGCGGTTCTATGTGGCCGAGCCCAAAAAGACGGGACAGGCGGTACGTTGGGGTTTTGACGCGTTTCTCTTTCTGACGCTGTATCACGAAGGGCAGGAAACCAGCTATATGAAAAGCAACAAAGTGCTCTGGGAGAAATGGCTGGAGAATTACTTCCGTCCCGGCATGAACATCGATGCCTTGAACCAGGCGATTGAATCAGTCGGAGAGAAGCCCCCGACCAAGCGCAAGGTCATCATTACGATTCCATGGATGAGTAACGAGGTTACGGACTTCGGCGATGTCGACAATGACGGCGTATCCGAGAATCTCTCGCTCGAGGCAGACCGTGCCAAAGTGGCCCAGTGGTATATCGATCTGGTGCGTAAAAAATTCACTGCTCAAAATTACAACAATATTGAATTGTGGGGATTTTACTGGATGCGCGAAGACCTGGTCCGGGACCAGCAGAATGCCCGGCAGATTACCGGCATCATCCACAAAAATAACTACAAGGTCATGTGGATTCCCTACTATTACGCGCCCGGCTGGGATAAATGGAAAGAACTCGGCATGGATCTGGCATTGATGCAAAGCAGTTATCCCTTCCGCTCCTGGATCGATCGCGGAGTGGTCCGGCGCAACCGGCTGCAGGCGGTGGCGGATGCCGCGCGCAGTGTCGGCATGGGAATCGAGGTGGAAGGCCGCTCGCTGGGCACACCGGAGGAGCGGCAGATGTTCCGGGAAATCCTGGCCTATGGCAGCCCGGACAAGGAAGGTTATCAACATGCCACGCAGGCCTACTTCATCGGCTACAATGTCGTCGAGCGCCTTGCCCGCTCAAGCAACCCCGAAGAGCAGGCGCTGTATACCATGCTTATCGATTATTTGAACAACAAAAAGGTCGTGCTGGACAATTCCCGCCAGCCGCGGCAATGGCAGACGGTCCGCGCGGAGGCTCAGAAAACCGTGACGTCGGAGGCGGTTCTACCGAAGCCGGATACAGTGTCGCAGCTGGATATCTTTTTCAAGGATGAAGTGCCGGCAAATGGCTGGCTCGGACATGCCGAGGTTTATGTGAAGCATGCCGCGTCGGATGAGTGGATTCCGGCCGGCTGGGCCGTCGGCGGTAGCCAGGACTCCTATGCAGGGAAGCGCGGCGGTTACGAGCGCGGATTCAGAAACATCACGGTGCCGGTCGGCGGCAAAGCCATTACGGCACTGAAAGTCGTGCTCGTCGGCCAGGAGCGGATGATTCCGGAGTTCGAGCTGTCCTGTGACTTTTACGGGCCGAATTATACCGGCTATGAGAATCTGGCCTGGGGCCGCAGCTATGAAACGACTTTGGAACCCCTGAAGTCACGTTACCCCGATAACCAGGCCGGCAATAAGTTGACCGACGGCAAAACGTTCAGCAAGGATTATTCCGCCTATATCGGCTGGGGAAATGAACCGGGCCATATGAATATCGTATTGGCTACCGATCGTAAAGTGAAGTTCGATGAAGTACGGATTCATTGCCGTGGCGGCAGTCACGACGGGGTGAATTTCCCCTTGAATCCGTGCCTGGTTCTCTCCAATGAAGCACCGTTCAAAGGAATATCCGGGTTGGGGCGCATTCCCGACTCCAGGCCGTTGATTCTGGATTACCGGAAACTGGTGCTGACGGAAAAGCAGAATGACTACGTACAGGATGGTTACCTTGACTTTGCGCTGCCCCGGGAAATGTCTCCGAAATACGTCTCCTTCAACGGTGAATCCGCCGGGTGGATCATGATCTCGGAGCTTGAACTGTGCCGGGATGGCAAGCCGCTGCCGCTGGCGGATTGCCGTTACACCTTCTCCCCTGCCCCCACCGTGCAGCGCAATGACAGTAACGAACCGAACGGCACCTGGCTCACCGACGGCATGATCGCCAAGCGCGCCTGGTTCGGACAATATTACGGCTGGCAGGGCGGCAAGCCGGTCGACATCGTGATCGACCTGGGCGAGAGCCGGACGATTTCCGGGGTAACGGCCTGGGGCGTCAAGGATCAGGCGTACGGGCTGGTGCCGCCGAAAAGCGTGGAGGTGGCATTTTCGCCGGACAAGCGCTCCTGGAGCGAAATGAAGCAGGCGGTACTGGAAGCGCAGGAGGCTTCGTTCGGGCCATACCCCTTCCGGCTGAACGCCAGCGGCGCCAAGGCTCGCTATGTCAAGGTACGCGTTACCGGATTAAGTGAAAACTGGGCATGGACCATGTTAAGTGAAATAGAAGTAAAATAACAATAAAAAGGGATTACCGATGAAACAGACGAAAATAAATTTTACGCTCATTGAACTCCTGGTTGTGATCGCGATCATCGCCATACTGGCGGCCATGCTGCTGCCGGCCCTGAACAAGGCCCGCGAAACGGCACAGGGGGCGAAGTGCCTCAGCAACATGAAGCAGATCGGCCAGAATATGGTACTGTACATGAACGATTATGACGATTTCTTCCCGGTGGGCGACAACGACCAGGGCGTGACCTGGTATCAGCTGATTGCGGCCAAAAATGCGGACGACCTGACCACTTCATCGCAATTATATTACGGACGGACCGGAATATTTGATTGCCCGAAAGCCTCCGGGTATGCCAAAATCTACGGCATTCACCAGGCTCTGGCCCCGAGCTGGTTTCCCGATAGCGTGTGGCCGCGCAAAGCACGCAAATCCAGTATCCTGGGACAACCCTCCGCCAAGATGATCGTCAGCGAAAAAGGAACCAATTATGATAAAAATTGGGGATATAATGACTTTATGACCTGGCGCGCACGCTGGACCAGTGATACAGTTACTTATCAGGGAAGCAACCTCTCCTATTCGTTTGACCTTGACCGGGATTTGCCGGAGGGAACTTCCGGCGGCTGGGAGGGGGCGCGGTCGGTCCGCTACCGGCACGGCGCCAAGAACAGCGGTCTTTTCGGCGACGGGCATGCCGCGCTGAACACCAAAGGTTCGCTGAACTGGAAGGACAATATTGTGATCGACGCACTCAATCAGGCAGGCGAAGGGTATTACGGATTTTGATGAAGAAACAGGAAATATGATCAATATGGAAACTATAACCAGAAAAAGAAATAGCAATGTGACACTGGATCAGCTGGCGGAACAGCTGGGCATATCACGGAGCGCGGTTTCACTGGCCCTGAACGGCAAGCCCGGCGTCAGTCAGGCTACCCGCGAAATGGTCATGAAATGCGCTTTCGACATGAATTATAAAACATACCCCGGCTCCCGGAAAAATAACCAGATCGGCGTCATTACGCCCCGGCTCTCGGATTCGTTTTTCAGCGAGATCGTGGCCGGGATCGAAAGCGCGGCCGCCGAACACGACTACGATGTAATCGTGCATGCGGTCGAGCGGCGTCACTTCAAATGCGAACAGGTCGTAAACCGTCTGGCCGAAAAGGTGGACGGCATGATCATTGTCTCCGGCTGGATTCGCCAGGAGCACTATGAGAAATTCCTTTCGAAGAATATTCCCGTTGTATGCCTGGGCAAAGAGCCGGACGTCGACCTCGCCTCGGTTTATGTGGATACCTGGAAGGCTTGCGAACTTGTGCTGGACCATCTGGCGGAGCTCGGGCACAAGAAGATCGTTTACTGCCATGCCTTTTCCAGCTACAGCCAGGACCGCCTGAAATGCAGTGAACAAATCGCAAAATCGAAAGGGCTCAAACTGATTTCCTGCGCGATCGAGGATGAAATCAATATCGAGAAAGCATTTTTCGGTTTTTCCAACTTTCTGGAGATGGGAAACCGCTTCACGGCGGTTGCCTGCTGCAGCGATTTTATCGCCAGCGGTGTACTGCAGGCCCTGAACCGGGCCAATATCCAGGTGCCGCGCGAGGCTTCGCTGGTCGGGTTCGACAACCTGGTCTGGAGCAAACTCCTGAACCCGGCCCTGACCACAATACAGCAGCCGCAGCTGGAACAAGGGGAAGTGGCCATGCACATGCTGCTTGAACTGATGAAAGGCAAACCCGCTCAGAGTTTCGTCATGGAGCCCGCCCTGATTGTCCGCAACTCCACGGCTCCCGTTCCCGCCAAATAAAGCAATAGGAACATAAAATGAATTTCCCGGTAATTGATTTCCTGGTGCTGACGGTGTATCTGGTTATTTCATTTGTGGCCGGTATCTGCGCCAACAAAATCCTGAAAAGCTCGACCAAAAATGCCGACGGCTTCTTCCTGGCGGGCCGGAGCATGCCCGGTTGGCTCACCGGTATCTCCAATGCCGTAACCGCGATGAATGCCGATGTGGCTCCGGCTTATGTGGGCGTGACCCTGGCAGTGGGTTTGCCGGTGTGCTGGTTTTACTTCTCGCGTTTTTCGCTGGGGGTACTGCTGGCCGGCTTGTTGTTTTTCGCCCGCTGGCGGCAACTGGGCGTGTCCACCGGCCCGGAGTTTTTCAGCTTGCGTTTCGGCGGCAATTCCGGTTCTTTCGTGCGGAGCTACTCTTCGATTTCCAGCGTATTGCTGGGGATTATTCCCTGGACGGGCGCGGGGTTGCTGGGCATTCATATGATTTTTTCCAACTTCTTCGGTTATACCGACAAATTCACGACGCTGATCATCATCCTGCCTTTGCTGCTGGTTTATGTCTGGGTTTCCGGGTTCGCCGGGGTGCTGGTCACCGATTTCATCCAGACACTGGTCATTGTGATTTCCAGTATCATCATCTGCGGGATGGTTCTATATCACTTCGGCGGCCCGACCGGACTGGCCACCGCCATCTCGAACTCATTTCCTGCGGAGCAAAGCGACCGGATTTTGTCGATATGGCCGCAGGAGGGCAACCCGGTAGTCAGCCCGGCGCTGGTCCTGATCTGGTTTTTCCTGTGCAGCTGCGGAGCGGGCGGCTCAGTCGGAATCGAGGGCCAACGGGTAATTTCCTGCAAAAATACCGGAGAAGCGATCAAAGTCAGCATCTGGACCCAGACCGGACTCTTCGTCATGCTGATGCTGCTGACGCTGCCCGCCCTGGGATTGCTGGCCGACTTCCCGGAACTGCATCGGGCCTCGCCGCAGGAGCGGGAGGGCGCGTACAGTTTGCTGATCAATAATTATCTGCCGGTGGGCATCAAGGGACTGACGCTGGCGGCGCTGGCGGCAGCCGTGATGTCGACCGTCAGCAGCCATTTGAGTTACGGCGCCCAAACCATTGTCAACGACGTGCTGCAGCCGATCTTCAAGATCGGCGACGGCCGGAAGGTCTGGGCCGGCCGCCTGGTCATGGTATTCATGATGCTGCTGGCCATCCTCGTGGTTTACATGTCCCACAGCCTGCTCGGAATCGCCATTACCCTGCTCGGGTTATTCGGCTCATCGGCATTGATTGGCTGGGGATACTGGTGGTACTGGCGGATCAATTTCTACTCCTGGCTGGCATCCACGCTCGGCGGCCCCTGCATCTACTTCACCGGCAAAACACTGCTCAGCCAGTGGACTTTCTGGGCCGAACAGAAAGCACAGAGCGCCACTCATTCGCAGATGATGGACGTCTACTGGGCCCTGGCAAGCATGTTTCTGACGACCGGCTTCGTGTTGCTGATTACGTTCCTGACCAGGCCGGAAAAGCCTGAGGTCCTGATGAACTTTTATAAGCGCGCCCGTCCAATGGGTTACTGGCGTCCGGTACAGAAAATGCTGAGCGAACGCGGTGAGCTGCGACAGGAACCGAAACACCTGATCCTGGGCGGAGTATTCACCGCAATTGTCGGCGCGGTGTGGATCAACTGCTTTGTCATGGCGCTTTCGGAAATCTACATCGGCGAATACCTCTCCGCAGGCATATTCGGCGTGTGCGCGATCGTCCTGGCTTATATTTTCAAGCGTCTCTTCAACTGGCAGTTGCACCGCCTGGAGTGAATTCGGCACTTCGTACCGGACATCGCCGTGCCGGAAGTACCATGATTTCTCATCCCGTTATCTTTTTGTATTCTTCAAGTTCCGAAGAAGTTTCCAGCTGCAGAAGGTCGAGCACGGTCCGGCGGTTACTCAGGTTTGAGCAAATCCAATCGACCAGTTCTTTTGACGGACGCCAGAAAAATTGGCCGAAGCCCAAATCATCGATCTTGCGGTAGAGCTCGCGCCAGTCGTCATTGAGCTTGGCGGCGCCCGGCTGATACTGGATCACTTTTATGGCCTTGATCTGGCTCAATGCTTCCACGTGGACGATTGCGCCGGGGCCATCCAGGTGGTACTCCGCGTAATCGACGGTACCGGCCTCGAATTCCAGCGACGGCAAAACGAATTCAGCAAGCATTTCAGGATTGATCATGCAGGAGAAATCGCACTGCAGCAACCCATTGATGCCCTTGCAGTAAAGCCCGTGGCGATTGATGCTGCCAAGAGAATCCGTATCGAATTCATTCCGGAAAACTTTTATCACTTCGGCAAACGCCTCATTCACCTGATCCAATGCGTGCTTGACCTGATCCGGCGAATCAATCAAATCAAAGAGAAGCGGTTGAACGCCGCGCAGGGCCGCCAGGCAATCGAGGTTGCCCTGCAGATGGGTCGGGCTGATCAGCAGTTTGCCGTCGAAACGACGGCGCAGTTTCCGGGCGCATTCCAGCGTCCGGGCGGCGATCCGGCTGCTCCAGTCGACTTTGATTTTGTATTGTTGCCAGTCGTCGACGCATGGCGTAATCCAGGTGGTCCGGTTGGCATAATCGACCGTCATTTCCGCTCCGAGCATGGCCGCGAAATGATCGGCCCCGAAACTCAGCACGCAGCCCGGCACCGTGTCCTCGGGAAACGTATGGGTTTCCGCCCACTTTTCGAGCCGGTCGCCGAATTCGTCGATATCGCCCTCCACCAGCTGCATCGGGTCGGGGGCCGGCACCGCGCCCGGCAACGGCAGGGCGGATATGATCATGGGAGCCGTCCTGGCATTGCTGTCCCACCAGTTCTGCCATTTCCGGGCGACGCGGTCAAAATCGGATTTAAAAGTGAGATTCATTTTATACGACTTCCAGGGAATCTTTGTCCGGCAGCGGCAGCATTTTGTGGGTCGGCTTGTCCTGATACCAGTAAGCCACCGAGGCGATATCGTCCATCAGCGGCATGAAGCGCCCGCCGGAGCGCCAGCCGAGAGCCTGAATGGTGATGCGGATTTTCTTCTGGAAACGTACCGGATCGGTCAGGTGCCAGCGGTACATGCCGAAACGCTGCTGCGACTGGTAAACACCGTCCGGACGAATGACTTGCGGCAGTCCGGCATAGGGCGTACAGTATTCGTAATACTGCTTGGTTTTCTGATCTTCGAAATTGTAGGAGCCGCAGAAATAATCCTCGGTGCCGGTGCCGCAAATGGTCGGAAAATCGGTGTCGTCATCGAGGTAAAACTTGATTTCGCCTTCGCCCCACCAGCCGGTGTTGTTCACGCCCCAGGCCATGTAGGTACCGACATAGTGGCCGAATCCATCGATATCGTCCAGAATCGTGTATACTTCCTTGTAGGGCAAGGGGTTTACCCGGCGGAACTGCGCGTGAAAATAACCGGAATCCGCAGGCACTTCGCCCAGCGAATAATTGATCTGGTAAAATACCGTGACTTCTTCGGCGGAAATGTTTTCAATGGTGATTTTCGCGCGCTTGTGAAACGGCATTTCCCAATAGCAGTTGAAGCCGCAACCGGGGTTCACGCATACCGGCAGGCTGCTGATATAAGCCGGCGTACACCAGCCGTTGCAGAAGAAATCGCCGGCGGGGCATTCGATGGCCGGGGTATCCTCGCCCTCCCAGTAAAAACGCAGGATCTGGAAGCGCCAGTTGCCGGTAAGCGTCATCCAGATCTGCTGAATCACGCCTTCGCCCTCGATATCGGCGAGCGTAAAGGTCGTTCCGGCGGGGACCTTGACATACGGCGATATTTTCCAGCCCATGCCGAGCTCACGGGCGCTGCGCAGCGCGGTCGGGCCATCCACGGACCTGCCGCCGCCGCCCGGCTCACCGGTGAAGTTTTCGGGGCTGATCGAACGGGAAACCGCACTCGAAAGGCGGGATACGGTACTCCAGGATGCAGATGCCAGTTTATTCATAAAAATCCTCTTCGGTTAATTGCAGTGAACAAGTCCCTTCAGATCGACGCCGTTTTTCAGCGCTTCCTCCGCCGCTTGCCGCCGGAACGAGAGCAGCGGAATGCCGCGATCGATCGTATGGTGATAAATCTTCGCCATGTCGTTCATTTCCGGCTGCGACATCTGAATGCCGTTCAGGCCCGGTATTTCGCACAGGTACTCGATGTAGTGATCGCCCCGCCCGCAGAAGTGCACCACCCCGCCGCCGAACGTTTCCAGTATTTTCCGGTCAAACGGCAGCGCGAATTCCTGATACAGCTCCGGCGACAGGTTCATGGCGGAGTCGTCGCGGACGACCACTTTGCCGAGGTGTCCCCAGTTCCAGTGAGCACGGAAATCGCGGTGCGACGGCACCTCTTTTTCCCAGCGGTTCATGAACTGAATATAGGTTTCCGTGATCAACTCCAGGAACGACTTGACCAGCTCCGGGTTGTCGTAGTATTCCATGAAAATATCGCATCCCCAGATCATTTCCGCGATATCGGCGGGCCCCTGCAGGTCCGGGTGGTAAATATAGACCGCGGAACTCAATTTCGGGTAATCCTTCAGGGCATCCTGATAATAGGCGGCGGTCTCGAAAACCTTTGCGCCCCAGCCATTGTTCAGGTCCGGTACCCCGGCATCGAGCAGCCGCCGTATACCGTCGGTGCCGTCCGCCAGCGGATGGGTGGTCGGCAGCGTATCGTGTTGATCGTCCAGGAAAAACAGCTCGGCGCCAAAGAGTGACGGCATGATGCCGGTACCATAGTTGCAGCGGGCGTTGAGCAATTGTCCATGTCCATCCGCGATGACCGCCGAGTTCTGGGCCATCTCGCGCAGCAGCATCAGTTCCAGGTTTTTGACGGCGTCATTGACCAGAATCTTCGGCCATTCAATCTGCGGGGCCGCTGCGCGCTGACGCTCGGGACGAAAAATCGGGGTCGGGCATTTCTTGCCCAGAAACATCCGCCACTGGTTAAATAAATCGTTTTCGACTTGTAAGTCGATCCGGTTTTCCAATTCATCGAGATATTGTTTGATCATAAATTAATCCTGCGTTGGTTTAATATATCCGTATCTGATCAATCGGCAAGTCCGATCAGATTCAGTTCATTGAAATTCAACTTGTCGGACTGGGTGAAGATCCGGGTGTGGTACTTGGTCCATTCATCCACATCGGTACGGTCGCGATTGTAGAGGACGATGCGGTACGAAACCGGATTTTTGCTGCTGATTTGCTCCATACCCAAAGCTGTAGTCTGCATGCGCAATTCCGCCCGGTAGCCCTGCGGGGTCGTTTCAAAATTCCACTTGATCCCCGGAACCGACTGGCCATCCATCTCCCGGTCGAACCGTGGATTTTCGATCAACAATTTCGGCGAAGGACCGGGAATAATGGTGAAACGGTAGTCATAAATCCCGACCTGGTCGAACTGTCTGCCGGGACGCAGGCACAAGTCGAAAACAATCCGGTCGCCAATGCCCTTGCCGTCCGGGCCGGTCAGGACAATCGCCTTGTCTTTGACGTCGAAACGAATCGCGATTTCATTCGGCGTCCAACTCCAGTAGCTCTGCAGCGAGGATGCGCAATTCTTGCCGCTGAGGTCGAGCCGCAGCTCGGCGCCGCGCTTCAGGGTATGGGTGACCGTTCGGGGCCGCCAGCGGTCGAGTGCCGGTTCATCGTTCGGGGTAATGAGTTTGGCAGCCGGTTTCACGCCGACCAGATAGACCGGATCGCCGCTCAAAGCCAATGATAATTTACCGTTATCGGTTTTCTGCTTGCGGCCCCGTCCCATGATATCGACCACGGTCACTTCCCGCAAACCGGATTCATACGTGAACGGAATCTCCTTGTCCTCGGTCCACAAAACCAATGTTTCCGTATTGTCCTTTTTGAAACGCATGGCGCCGATACCCGGCCCGAAATATTCCTCGCCGAGGAATTCACTGCCGTCAATCATCCGTGCGGCATTGGAAAAGGCGATCAAAGCCGGCTTGGGCTCGCTGTTCAAGCGGAAAAAGCCGAAAAAGTCTTCGCGTTCCTTGGGGTCCTGCTCACGGGTCGCCATGGTGTGCGGAATCAGGGCTTTGACGTCCGCGGCGTAGAGTTCAAAGGCTTCACGAACGGTGTTTTTAGCTTGTCCGGCCTCGGTCACGACTTTGCTGCCTTCCGGGGCGGTCGACCAGCCGAACTCCGTGGCGTAAAAATCAATCTTCCTGCCGGTGATTTCCTCGATATAGTCGCGGTAGTTCCACAGAATCTGGCGAAACCCGCGATATTCCGTGGTCCGGGTGCAATACGGATGGATGGCGACCATCTTCTGATTGCGGAGTTTCTGCGCCGCGATGACCCGTTTGTCGTAGTCGCTGACGGTGCCGTAGATGTTGGAACCGATGATCGCACCGGGGCGCAGTTCGATGATCGCTTCGGACGCCCAATCGGCAAGCAGCGCGAAATCCTCCGCCGACATGGTTTTGTTCCATTGCCACGGTTCGTTCCAGATCTCGAAAACCTGCTGTTCCGGCGGAATCTGCCGGACCTGATTCTTGAGGTAAGCCTGATATTCGTCCTTCTTCGGCAGGAGCGCTTTTACGTGCCCTTTGACTTTGCTGAAATCGGTGATGTCCGGATAACGCGATTTGTCGATCATCGACTCGGGATACATCTCGACTTTCAGTATCACGTTGACCGGGTGATTTTTGATCAGTTCCACCGTATCCATGTATTCTTTCTGGCCGAGTTGCGCGCGGGTCCACTGGAGCCCGAGTTTGCAGCACATGTCCATGATTTTATCCGGGTCCCAGGTCAGCCGCCGGTTCCACCAGATTTCACTGATCAGCCAGAGTTTCATGCCGAAGCGGTACCCGCCATCGCGGACTTCCTGCGCGGAACGATTGGAGAAATCGGCCACGGCAAACGAATTCATCTGCGTCTTCACCACGCTTCCGTCCGCCGCAAGTACGGTGATATGAAGTTCATAATAGCCACGGTCGAGCGCGCCGAATTTCAACTGAAAATCTTGTTTGCCGGAGTTCAGGGATTCTTCCCGTTCCTGAATAATCTCGCCCCAGTAATTCGTGGTTTTGAACTGAACCTTGGCTGCGGAGTCCGATTTCCGCTGGATGGCGACCGGTAATTCAACACTGCTGCCGGTCCGGAAAATATTGCACGGCACGGCATGACCGACCTGAATATCCGCGGCGCGGCAAAGACTGAGACAAAGGACCAGTATTATGATTATTCTTTTCATTGCGGCAAAACCTCTTTATTGCAACTTGAGAAGCGACCATTTTGATGGGTCTTCGGTATTGACTTGTTTGATATCCGTGGAATCGATTGTCCAGCGCGGATGCGACTTGTCGGCGTCGTTCACACGCAGTTCCAGCGCCAATGTTGCGCCCGGTTTCGCGTTGAAGTCCGAAAGTTCCTTCCACGGCAGAGCGATTTCCGCCCGCCAGCCGTGCCCGTGCACCACGACGTTGTACCTGGCGCCCGGCACTTTCGCAATCGTGCCGTTCTGGCGGTTCGCCACCCGGCAGAGGATCGGCTTGCCGGAACGCGAGGTCGGTGTGGCGAAAAACTGCCGGTCGTGCGGACCATAACCCGGATCGTTGTCGCGGGGCTCGGTGCTGATGAAAATCTCCATGCTGTCCTCGCGGTACAGGCGGTTGTCCGGCTGGGTGTTCATCACTTCATTGTCACGCATGTCGAGCCCGATATACAGATAGTTGGCGTCATAACCCAGATAAGCGATGCCGCTGGCGTCATCGCCATTGACTTTCTCATCCGACATCGAGAGTTCCGTCAGGCCTTCCCAGTCTTTCATATTGCCGGTGAATGCGGGGGCTTTTTTCATTTGTTTTAAGGTCCGGCTATTACGGACGAAGGTCTTCCGATGATCTTCCGGCCAGCGCTGCGGGTTCAGCTCTTTGCTTGCCGCTTTGGCCAACTCAGGCGAAACGCCTTTCAGATACTGGGTATTCGGGCTGACGGTCAGCTTGAGCTTGCCGTCGACGGGAACCGTGATTTTCTTTTCCGCGCCCCAGAAATCGACCAATGTAAGCTCTTTGACTTTCGGTTCCACGATCACTTCCAACTCCTTGTCACGGGTGAAAAGCGCCAGCGTATATTCGCCGTTCTTTTCGAACAACATCGCTTCGTGGCCGGGGCCGAACCAGAGATCGCCGGCATAACGGCTGCCGTCGATCATCCGCGCGGCGGTCGCATAGGCGATCAGAACTGGTTTCAACTCATTGTTGCGCCGGAAAAAACCGAACCAGTGCTCGTGATAACGCCGGTTCTCCTCGCGCTGCCCCATCCAGTGCGGAACCAGTGCTTTGGCGTCCTCTGCATACAGATTGATCGCCTGACAGACGACCCGGCGCGCCTGCTCCAGTTCGGACTGCTGCGAAGGACCCTCCGGAGTCGAATGGGTACCGAATTCCGTGATATAAATATCGATGTCGTTACCGGTCTGTTCCTTCAGCCACTTGCGGTAAGCGTCGATACCGCCGCGCCTTTCGGCGTTGCCGTACGGATGCAGCGCGACCATTTTCATATGTTTCGTACCGCCGGCGCGAATGTAGTTGGCATCGTAAGTATATTGACCGACGATTCCAGTCAGGTTCGGGCCGATGACCGCGTTCGGGCGCACTTCCAGAATCGCCTCGGCGATCCATTGTGAAATCGTGGCGAAATCCTCCGCCGACATCTTGTCCCAGGCTTCGTTCCAGATTTCAAAGACATTCTGTCCGGCCGGGAGCTGTTTCAATTCTTCCTGCAGCCACTTCTGATAAGGCACTTTTTTCGGCAATGTGCGCAGCATCCAGGTCTGGCCGTTCTGCTTAACCCATTCATCGAGCGGGCCATATTTGGTTTCGTCAAACAATTCTTTCGGGAAGCGCTCAACCTTGTAAACCACATTCATCTGGTATTTCGTGGTCAATTCAACGGTATCCGGCGCATTTCGTTCCTGCAGGAGATCGCGCGTCCACTGGAGACCGAGACGGCGGCAGGTTTCGACGGCATCCGCGCTGTTCCACAAATTGCGCAGACGATACATTTTCACGCCGAAGCGATAGCCGTTTTCGCGGGCTTCGTCCGCCGTGCGCTTCACTTCGGGGGCAATGCCGAAAGTGATCCGGGCTTTCCCCGCCGCCAGTTCACAATCGGCTTCGTAATAACCGTTCGGCAATGCCGGCAGTGAAAACTCCGCCTGGTTGGCTCCTTCCTTCAGCGTCAGTTTCAGCTCCCGGGCGGCTACGGAATTGCCGTTGCCATCGCGTACATTCACTTTCAGTACGGCATCTCCGGCGGCGGGCATGTTGACCTGAATCCGCCATGTGAGCTTTTCGCCCGGGCTGAACAGATTCCCCGGCTCATGCCGCAGGACTTTCAGGCTCTGCCCAAACGCGGTACTGCATGATACCAGCAACAGTGCCAGATATATATGATGAAATCTTATTGCCATGGATTCTGTTCCGCCTGATATGCCGCGTAAATCCGCCCGAAGTCGATCAATGCCTTGCGGTTGAACTCCCGTCCGATCGCCGAGCCGACATGGCCGTCGGCAAAAGTCATATTGGTACGGACGTCTGCGGGAGTCGCCACCGCCACGGAAGCGCCGTTTCGCGAAATCGACGTGTGGTTCCAGGAGCCGATATCAATGGTGAGACCGGCGGTATCCATGAAGCGGTCGAAGTCGGCCATAAGGGTACGTTCTGAGGGCTTATTGATCAGCTTCAGAGCCACCGGTCCCTTTCTGGAGTTCAAACCGTTAGACGCAATCGAGCTCCACTTGCCGCTACCGGTATCGAGGCTGTTTCCGGCATAATAAGCATAATTCAGTTCGAGGGAGGTCAGCGTCCCGTCAAGAAATGCCTGATAATGGTTCAACCGGAGTCCTTTGGATAACCCGGTAGGACAGAAATAGACATTCTTGCCCTCTTTACTCATATATTGCGTGCGGAACTGGCTGAGCGGTGCGCCGTTATACTTATTCAGGCCGAGCCAGTCGGTCGCAGTATGGGGGTAAGTCTGAAGGCTGAGCTGCCAAGGGGGCAAATGGGTCTCATTTTCGTCGGCATAAAACATCAGCGCCATGCCGAATTGTTTCAAGTTATTAATGCATGCGATATTGCGGGCGTGTTCCCGGGCTTTTTGCAGTGCCGGCAGCAACATCGCGGCCAGGATGGCGATGATCGCGACCACAACGAGCAATTCAATGAGTGTGAAATTCTTCTTCTTCATACCTCAGTCCTCCGATTTGATGGTTGTATTTCCGGTGAATATTTTTTTGTGGAACAGCATTTCAATGTACAACGTGGCGCTCCAGCCGAAATCGTGGAGCACCTGATGGTAAGGATTGCCGCTTTTCAGGTTTTTCCCTTTGCGCAGCAGATCGGGCGGCGCCACGGTCCGGCGGTCGTCATAATATTCGAAGATCGTCCCGTATTCCAGATAAAAGCGCTCGATTTCGCGGAGCGTCGCTTCCCGGAGATTTGTCGCCTCCTCCATGTAGCCATAGCGCTCGAGCCCGAGGGTGATCAGGTAGTTGACGCTGATCCAGACCGGACCGCGCCACATGTCTTTGCTGTACAACTTGCAGTTCCGGGCGATCGAAGGCACTCCGAACGGCGTGCCGAACGTTTCCGGATTGGAGAGGTGCTTGACCAGTTTCTGCGCCTGCTTTTTATTCGGAGCGCCCGAGATCAGCGGCAGGAAACCGGCCGAGCTCAAAATATCGCTCTGCTTGCCGGATTCGATGTCATAGTCGACATAAAACTCATGCTGGTCGCTCCAGAGCCGCTTGTTGATCAGCGCATTGATCCGCTTGTATTCCTTCCGCCAGAAAGACGCATCCTCTTTGTAACCCAGCATTTCCGCAAGTTCGGCGGTGTATTCGCAGTCTGCGGCCAGATAAGCATTGAAATCGGTGGCGTCGAGCAACGGCGCGCCGTCGAAACGCGGTGAATTGTCCATACCGCTCTCACCGCTGCGGCAGTTGACATCGTCCTCAAGTTTCCACTCCACCAGTCCGGCCCCGTCCGCGTCGCGGTTGGCGATGACCCATTTCAGGAATGCGGCCTGCCGGGGGTAAATGTCGCGGAGCCAGTTCAAATCCGCATCCGTTTCCATAACCAGCTTTATGCCAAGCCCCAGGACCGGCGGCTGGGTGATTTCCGAACCGCCCTGCGGCGTCATACAATGCGGAATGAAACCATCTTCATGCTGACAGTCAAATACTGCGGAAAGACAGTCGCGGGAGAGTTTCGGGTCGATGTGGCGTATGCCGATGGCGTGGAACGCGGAATCCCAGAGCCACATCCAGCGGTGGGGCCAGCGGTCCGGGCTGCTCCAGCGGTGCTTGATCTGACCCTCCGGCGAATAAATCTGATTTTTGACCATTGAATACGCCCGCGCCAGCGTCTTGCGGCTCTGCCGGGAAATGTCGTACGGATAGGTACAGTTGTTTAAAAATTCGGCGCGCTCGCGGTAAAGACGGTTGAAATCGCACTTCAGCAGCGCTGGCTCGAAAAATGCCCGGACTCCGAGCAGCATCCGTTTGCCTTCGCTCAATATTTGCAGGTCGTCCGAATTGCCGACCAGATTTCCGGCGCCTTCGATCAGGATGTGGTGGCAGTCGGCGAAAGCCCCGCGAACCACGGACCCGTCCGCCAGCCGCAGCGTGAAGTGGTCGGAAGCCAGATAAACCTGTTCCGGGCACTGCTCATCAAACACCAGCGTTCCGGCGTCCGCGGGAAGTCTGATCTCCAACGCCGCCATATCGCCGCAGGTTCTGAGGTATAACGCATTCTGGCTGTCGGTCGCGCCGTCAATGCCGGAAAACGCCAGCAACTGTCCTTTGCCCCAGATGGACAATAATTCGGGCTTACGGGGAAAACTTCGCTTTTTTGCGGGCCGTTCCTGCATTGACGGCGATTTCATCAACATTGAATTTGCCATATCCGCTCCTTGCAGTTTATCAGGTTTACTTAGATTATACAGCGGACGGTCTCGATTCGCAATCGTTTTTTCATTACATGATATTCGAAATCGTTCCAAAACTATTTAAAAATTCTTCTCCCCCTATTGCAATTCGCCAACTTCTGATTAGATTATAAAACAAAACCAAATGACGGCGGACAAACATGCCCGAATCAACACAATTCCCAAATGTGAAAATCACCGAGGATGATGGCGTCTCCCGGATCGGAGCGGTAAATGTAGGCAAATACCCCCTGCATCACTTTGCGCATGAATTCGATGAGGAAACCACCCGGACGCTGCCGCTGTTCCTCTGTTTTGCGGGTTATGACGAATGGGTAAAGGGATGTTACAGAGTTCGAAAAAGTTCCAATATATTTGCATTGGAATTCGTAAGGGAAGGCACTTTTCACTTCACTAATAACGGCCAGAGTTATGAGGCCCGCCCAGGCAGCATGTTCATCGTGCATAAGCAGAGCAATACGGAAATGAGTACGGTTTCGGATTACGCGGCCAAGCAGGCGCTCGGGATCGACGGCATGATGCTGCAGCCGTTATTGGAACAGAACGGACTTACCCGCTGTCCGTTTCTGACGCTTAAGGAGCCGGAACTTTTCATCCGGCTTTTCAACAAGGCTCATTCGCTTCTATCCAAGCGCGGCAACAATTATCAGCTCCAGTGCTCCATCCTGGCCTATGAATTACTGCTGCAGCTCGGAGCCGCCTATCAGCAGTCGTTTCCCGAACCGTTGAATGAAATCATCAATTATATCAACCGCAATCTCCACCAGCCGTTGTCACTGGTCGACCTGAGCCATATGTTCGGCATCGGCCGTACCTCGCTGTACCGGCTTTTCATTGCGCATCTGAAGAAATCGGTGGGCGATTACATCATTTCCCGGCGGCTCCAGGCTGCCGAAAACCTGCTGCAGACCACCGATTATCCGATCAAGGAAATCGCCGCCCGGGTCGGGTACTCCAACCAGCTCTATTTCGCCACTGAATTCAAACGGATGACCGGCGAAACGCCCTCCGATTACCGGAAGCGGCTGAAGTTTTCGCTTTCCCATACCTTCACCAATGCCCGCAAGGCGGAAACCGATGGAGATCGTGATGAGTAACGACGGAATTCACCAACTGCTGCCCCGCGAACTGCAATCGCCGGTTGCCCGCAAATACCGCGATATCTACGCGTGCAGACCATGCAGTCCGTTTGTCCAGAAGACGTTCGGGCTCTGGATGTGCCTGGACACCTGGTATGAAGACGGTTTGCCGCGCGAGGTTCCGGTCGAAGAATTTTTTCATTTTGACCCGCCCGGCCAGTTCATTCTGGGATATCTGGGTTGGACAGATCCGCACTTTTTTCCTGAATTCAAAATCGAAATCCTGGAGGATCGCGGCGATACCGAAGTCGTGCGCGACAAGGCCGGGCGCAGCGTGTTATGTTTCAAGGGCAAACGACACGGCTTCATGCCGGAGTTCCTCGAGCACCCCGTCAAAGACTTCAAGACGTGGGAGGAAAATGTCAAATGGCGCCTCAACGCCGACACTCCCGGACGCGATGCGCCCTTCGCCGAAATGCTCCGCGAGGGTCGTCAGGCCGCCGCCGAAGGGCAGATGATGACCCTGCGCATGATCGGCGGCTACATGTACCTGAGGAGCCTGATCGGCCCGGAAGAATTGTTTTATATGCTCTACGACCAGCCGGAACTGATCCATGACTGCATGAAAACCTGGCTGGAACTGGCGGACAGAATCTCCGCACGTTATCAACAGGAGTTGACGATCGACGAGGTCTTTTTCGCCGAGGATATCTGCTACAACAACGGACCGCTGATCGGACCGGACATGATGCAGGAATTTCTGTTTCCATATTACCAGCAGCTTTTTGCCAACATCCGGAGCCGGCAGCTCGATCCGAACCGTCACCTGTACATCCAGCTCGACACGGACGGAGACTGCCGCCCGGTGATCGATCTGTACCGCGATCATGCGGGAGTGGACGTCATGTCGCCTTTCGAAGTAGCGTCCGGCTGCGATGTCATCGAAATCGGACGGCGTTATCCGGATCTGGTGATACAAGGCGGATTCGACAAACGCATCCTGGCCCGCGGCCAGGACGCCATTGACCGCGAAGTGGAGCGGATATTTCCGGTCATGCATGCGCGCGGCGGCTATATTCCGACCTGCGATCACGGGGTGCCTCCCGAGGTAAACTGGCGCGATTACCTCCATTTCCGGAAACGTTGCCTGGAATACAATTAAGGCAGTGAGGCAGGATGCGGCAGCGGGATTAACACTTGCTATTTATTTCAACATCCTGCATGGTGATCGTTTTGACGTCGGTGCAATGTATGGCGTTTTCCGCCGACAAGCGGATGTTTTTCAGATTGATTTCGGCGAGAGGGTGCTCGGGTAAACCACGGATTTCCACGGCGATTTTCGCCCCCTTGCCGGAGACATCGGAAATGTTGATGTTCCGGAAATCGGACGGCGCCTGTGAGCGCGGATCGACCGTGCTGAACGGATAAAACATGGTGACCTGAATGGCCTCGTGGCTGACGTCGTCGATGGTAATGCCGCGGAACCAGGCGTTTTCGATGAACCCGCCGCGGCCGCGCATGGATTTGAGGCGGATACCCTGAAAAGTACCGGAGATTCTGCAGTCATGCGCATACACATTGCGCACGCCGCCGGACATGCCGCTGCCGATGACCACGCCGCCATGTCCCTGCGTCATCACGCAGTTCCGGATGACGATGTTTTCGCACGGTTTGCCGACGCGCCAGCCGTCTTCGTTCATCCCAGAATTGATCGCAATACAGTCGTCGCCGGTAGCAAAACAGCAATCCTCGATCAGGACGTTCCGGCACGAATCCGGGTTCAGCCCATCGGTATTGTGCCCGTCGCTCACAACTTCCACGCCCTGGATCAAAACGTTCTCGCAATAAACCGGATGCAGCATCCATTGCGGACCGTTTTCCACCCGGACGCCTTGAATCCGGACATTTCTGCAGTTGATGAACTGAATAAAAGAGGGACGCAGCGCAGCCTTTTCCGTACCGTAAACCCGCTCCTCGACCGGGATGCCGTCGGCCTCCGCATAGCACAACTCATTGGCGGCCTCCTGCTGGAGTTGCTTCCAGTGCCACCAGGCCTTTCCGTTACCGGCCAGAGTTCCGGCGCCGGTAACGGCGACATTCTCGCAGCCGTTGGCATAAATCAACGGCGAATAATTATAGCACTCCATGCCCTCCCATCTGGTGAAAACCACCGGCAGGTAATCGGCATATTGATCGCTGAACACAATGACCGCGTCCTTTTCGAGCCGCAACTGGATATTGCTCCGCAGATGAATGGGACCGGACGCCCACTGACCGGGCGTAACGATCACCGTGCCGCCGCCATTTTCCGCACATGCATCAACCGCATTTTGTATACTCGGGTAATCTTTCGCATTAACAATCTGCGCCGGAAATACCGGAGGGCAGATTTCCGCCATTTCAAACGGGGTTCCGTAAAAATTCGTCATTTCCCCACATCCTTTGCAAAGTGTTTCCGTACAGCGTCGAAGGCCAATTTCGGACGGCGGTACTCGTCAAAAAGTCCCTTGTTGTTGAACGCGCGCGGACGCCCCAGCGCATAGGACGTGGAGAACGTCCGGCAGTCGATGAACTGCCACAGCGCCACCCCGGCAATACGGTCGTTTTCGTTAACATACGAGCATACCTCATCCAGATAGTCCGCCTGGTATTCCTCACTCCAATGAGCATGAAAACGGTCCCGCCAGCCGTAGATCGCCCCCGCACCGATTTCGCTCAGGATAAAAGGTTTGTCGTCAAAACCGGACTCATGCAGAAATGCCAGGAAAGCATCGATCCGCTGGCGAATCTCGCCCAGCGGCCGCATCGCCTCGGGATCATTGGCGTACCAGCCCGGGTAGGCATTCAGGCTGATGATATCGACCAGGTCGAAATTGATGTCCTTTTCGAAAAACATCGAGGCATAAGTGACCGGACGGCTGCTGTCCAATTGGCGCAGCGTCCGGGCCATTTCCGCATAAAGCGGCCGGGCGGCGGGCAAGCTGGAATCCGATTCGTTCAGGTACCCCCACATGATCACCGAGGGATGGTTGAAGCTGTTTTTCACCATCCACGGCAACTGGCGGAGCTGGGCGGCGCAGAAATTCGAATCGGTCAGGTGGTTTTCGCGGTCGCCCCAGCCGATGGTTTCCTCCCAGACCAGGATACCGTTTTCGTCGCAGAGGTCGAGGAAGCGCTGGTCCTGCGGATAGTGCGAGCCCCGCACGAAATTACAGCCGGTTTTCTTGAGCAGCTGCAAGTCCTCGATCACAATCTGCAACGGCAAAGCCGGGCCGAATTCCGGGTGGGATTCATGGCGGCAGTAGCCATGCAGTTTCAGCACTTCGCCGTTCAGGAATAATTTTCCTGCCTTCGCTTCAATGATCCGCAGGCCGAAGCGCTCGATGATCCGGTCGCCATTCGGCAAGGCCAGCTCCAACGTATGCAGATTCGGGGTCAAATCACTCCACAAAGCGGGGTCGGCAAGCTTCGCCTCGAACTCAATAGCACCGTCCAGAACCGGCAGGGTCAGATTTTTTGCGGGTTCGCGGTCAAAACTGTAGCTGACCTCCACGTTTGACGGCAGTTCACCGGTCAGTCGCGCCTTGACTTTTACCTGACCCTTAAGATCAAGCGTGCGTACCTGCGCACGGTCCAAAGCCAGCGCCGGTAATTCGTGAATTTCGATGCTGCGAAAAATACCGCCATGGCAATAATAGTCATAGAATTGCGACAGCAACGGCTGGCGTTTATAATCGAAGCGGTTATCGATGACCATCACGAGTTCGTGCGCGGTCCCCTCGCCTGCGTCGAACTCAAACTCCATGCCCGAATACGGCAGGTCGATAATCGCAATGCGCCTGCCGTCCCAGAAGGCCGCGCCCCACATGCCGAGGCCGCCGGACTTCAGCAGCAAGCGGGCATTCGGAGCGGTATTTACCCGCGTCCGGTAAAAAGCCGTGCCTCGCCGCCCCGCATAATCCGGCAGCGCATCGAATACCCCCGGCACCGCCTGGCGGTCATGGTAGCGAATGGAGCTCAAATCGGGTGCGGCGGGATCGCTGCAGCCATCCGTGAACGAAAAATCCCAGAGACCATCCAGATTGACGATTTTACGATTTGGAAACTGTGGATAAAAATTGATCATTTTATTATTACCTCATTGTATGATTTATCTGGGAACAGGCGCTTCATAAGCGGCATCGCCGCCTTGTCGCAGGAAATTACGGTATACTTTATACAGCAGAAGCGCGGCTGTCAACGTGATAATACCGCCGAACACGAACAAATAACGATAATTGTGATCCAGCATGTCGAGGGACTTGCCCATGATGGGCCCGGCCAGCATGGCGCACGCCGAATTGATGATGGTCACCGCCGAGCCGAACTGCGCAAACAGCGCCCGCGGCAGCAACCGCGCCCCCAGCGACGCGGACAACGTGAAATAACTGCCCGAAACAATCCCGTGCAGGACGAAGATCAACCCGAAATACCCGGCCTCCCCCATGAAAAACCATCCCATGACCATGACCAGCGTATATGCGATCAAAGCGGTTATGCCGCAGCGCAACGGATGAAATTTATCCGCCACCGCACCGAAAAAATAACTCATAATCAACGAGAATGTATAGGTGATGACCAGATAAAATCCGTATTTATCCATACCGATATTCAGCTTCTGCGCATACTGAATCGAGAAGAAGTTGACCGGGGTAAACGCCAGGGCCGCCAGCGCCACCGCCAGCATGTACCAGCGGTAATACGGCAATGAAAAACTCTGGCGAAAATACGTGACGATGGAGCGGAATACTTTCATCACCACCTTGCCGCTGAACTCATCCTGCGCGGGGATATCTTCCGGCGGCGGCGGGTATTTCCCTTCCTTCACCTTGAAGCAAAGACACAACAGCCCAAGCCCATACAGCGTGCCGACCCCCAGGAAAATCTCCAGCGTATGCTTCTCCACCTTGTCAATCAACCAGGCATTGAAGATCATGCCTGCGCCGAGGCTGACCATCCGGAACAGCCCGAAAAACCGCCCGAGAAGCTCCGGCGGCACCACGTCGTTGGCCAGCGCGTTGAACAGAGAGGACGACAATGTCGTGCCGAAATCGAGCAGTACCCAGGAAATGCAGAAAAAGACCAGCATGGCGATATTCAACGGAATCGACGGCATGGCTTCATGCAGGGCAGTTCCCAGAATCCGGGTCAGCCCCAGCCCGTAGAGCCCCAGCACGATAAACGGAGTAGTGAACAGCAGAAACGGAATACGGCGCCCCCAGCGTCCGCGGTGACGGTCCGAAATGTAGCTGATAATCGGCGCCAGAAAGGTATTGGTGAAATTCGGAAAACCGACGATGATCAGCCCGTAGACGAACTCGGAAACGCCGATCTGCTTGATCAGCAGTGTCGCAGACGGAGCCACCGCGCGGTCCTTCAGCGTCCATGGAAAATCTCCCCATAACAACCAAAAGCCCAACATAATCAAACCACCGGTGGTATAGGTCAACGTTCCGGCATGCCACAGTTTTTTCTGCGGCGGCGCTGTGATTCCAACATCTGGCGTCTTTTCCATTTTCGATCTCCTATTGACTTGCTGCGGTGAGTAAAATTTTGTTCAGGTATTTCATATCGGCGGACGGGCTCCAAAGAGCCCCGGCTTCGGACGGAAGAAGATTTTTTTCGAATGCTTTATCGAACAGCGCCAGAATTCCCGGAATTTCCCGCTGATTATACCTGTCGGAGATGATCCGGTATTCATTGGCCGCCAGGTTCTTCACCGGAAACAGCCTGTGCAGATTTTCGATGCAGAACGTATGTTCCATGGCGTTCTCCAGCGTGTACACGAACGTATCCGGAGCGCTCAGGCGCGCGATCACATCATTGAACATCGATTCGCGGCAATCCGGAACATCCTCTTCCCGGATTTTCACTCCCCTCGCATTCAGGATGTACCATTTATTGACGCTGCTATCCCAATGAATTTGACCGTATTCCAGCTCAAAGCGCAGATACGGTTCGCGGTCCTCGGAACATGTATGCGTCATCAGCATCTGAATCGGGATATCACTGCCGGCCAGCATGCGCACGCCGCACGTATCGAAGGTTTCAATCGTATCGCGCGCACGGACCAGTTCGGCCTGCATCGCATGGACGTGAGCGGTTGTCCGGAAGTCCGGGCCCGCACAGAAAAGAGCGATATTCAGGAAGTGCGCGAAAGCATTGTTGATCGGCGAATCCAGAATGGCCGAACCATCTTCCGTATACATTTTGCCGGCCCAGCTGTTTCTGGCATAATACCGGTCGTGACGCCCCCAGGCCCCCCGGAAGGAAATATTTCGCAGTTCGCCATATTTACCGGAAAGAATTTCCTGTTTGATCGCGTGAATATCCCGTCCGTACATATCATTGAAGCCCACCGCCACAAATTTACCCGATCTCCTTTCCGCCTCAATCATAATCTCGACATCTTCCACACAACCCGCGGCCGGTTTTTCCAGCAGCACATTGATACCGGCCTCCAGGAATTTGCAGGTCAATGCCCGGTGAATCGCAATACCGACCGGCAGGCAGACCAGATCCAGGGAACTGCTGCGCTCCGCCAGCAAGGCATCGACCGACGGATAAATCGCCGTCCCCATCGCACGCAATTCCGCCGTCTTTTCCCTCACCGGCTCCAGCTCCATGCATTCCGGCAGGATAACCGCGGCTGCGAATTCGATCATTCCGGCTTCGGCGAGAGCTTTCAGGTATTTGTAATGGATTCTCCCGTATCCGCTCACCCCGACTAATGCTACCGATATTTTTTTCATGTATCTGGAATTCCTCTGTTTCGTTATAAATATTATACACTATTTACAGAAAATATCAACAGTAAATAAATGTAAATAGCAAGTTATTTTCAAGAAAATAAAATACAACAAAGAAAGCAATTTACCGGGAAAGAAATATGGAGAGCGAAATTATTCTTCGGAGCTGCTGTTTTCCGGAATAACCAGCGAAGGCTTCAGCATATAAGTGACTTGCTGCATTTTCGGGTGACGGAGACGCCAGATCATGGCCTCGACCGCCATCTGCCCGATTCCCTGCGCACCGATGTCGATTTTCACCGCTTCCGGAGTGCTGTAATCATCACAGATTTCCCTGTCACCGGCAATCAATTCGACATCCCGCCCCGGGATAATCCCGTTCGCGGCAAGCTCCGCATACAAGGGCAATCCAAGCGAATTCGCCACAAAGATTCCGTCGGGCATCTTCTTCAGCTCCTTGATCTTTTTCACCGCTTCCTGAGCGGCTTTTTTCCGGACGTCCACCGGCGCGGAAACGCGGTCATTGAAATCCAGATAGATCATATTGCACGGCGCTTTTCCGATATGCGCCGCATTCTGAAAAGCCTGCTCGCGTGCCTTCCAGTAACGATAGAAAAAATCATAATCCTGACAACTGACGCAGCAAAGATTCCGGCAACCTTTTTTCACCAGATGCTTATAAGAGAGCAATCCCACCTGGGCATGATCGGGCTGAACGCGGTCCCCCTCCTCATGCAAGCCGGACTGAAGAAGCCAGATGATGGGATATTGCCCGATCTTATCAACAAACGCATCCGAAAAACCGCTCCCGCTAAGGAAGAAACCGTCGATCTGTTTTCTGCTCAGAATATCCGACGCATCGCCGGATTTCGGAATAAATTCAATATTGATCGCGGCATTGAACTGGCTTGCCGCCTCGGACAGACCATGCATGATTTCCTGCGCCGTAATCCCCATCGAGGCCCCGACCCCGCCGGACCAGACCATGGCGAAGTTATAATCCTTGGACTGACGGACCTTTTTGAGCTCTTTGTCCTTCTTTTTATGGACCCTCAACGGCTTAAAATTATGCTGTTCGATAATGGAGTTGATCTGCTCCAGCGTACCCTGGCTCACCCCGCCGCTGTTATTGAGGGCGCGGGAAACCGTGGCAACCGAAACACCGGCCATATTCGCGATATCTACGATTGTGATAGCCATACAGAAACTCCTGATTCATGATGTAAATACTGATATATTACACTGAAAAGCGACAATAGTCAATACTTATTTACAACAATTCGCATCAATACTGCTCAGTCAGAATATTGGGCGCGGTTTCCTTACCCAGGTCGCGATAAATATTGGCGCGCGAATCCCACCTCGTATGCCCGTCAACAAAGAGCATATTTGCGCCGCCCTTGTGCCAGACGGGAATGCAGTCCGACTGCAGGTAATAAAAATTTGAAGCCAGAGGAAGCGTGCCGTCTTTATCCATCATATGAAGCGCAGTCGAGGGCGATTTCAATTTACCGCGCTTCAAATTTACATTATCCGGCATGGTATAATACGCCTTCGGGATATTGACCTTCAGCACGCAATACCTCAATTTATCCTCCCAATCATCTTTGTCCGTAGTGACATACTTATTAATAGGGCCGCCCCAGTGATACCAGGTTCTATCGGAACCCTTCTTCTTGGCTTCGGAATTCACCACGAGCCAGTCTTCATAATCATTGGAATACTGAGCCCACGCCAGGCCGAACTGTTTAAGATACGAAGTACAGCTTATGCTTTTTGCCGTTTCCCTGGCTTTATTCAAAGCCGGCAGGAGCATTGCCGCCAGAATCGCGATGATCGCGACCACAACCAGGAGTTCAATGAGTGTAAAATTACCGCAGATACGGCCACCGGATCTCCTTCCGCCATTCATCCCCGCACCATTTGCCTTCGCCAAACCCTGACAATCCCTTTTCATTCCGCATCTCCTTATTTTATTATTTACTGTAAATAAATCCAGTAAATAATCTATTTACATTTAAATTATACAACGAAAATAAGATTTGTCAATCCCCCATCAATAAGAAAAAGTAAGAAATCTCATGAAAATAAAAACAGCGTGGAAAAATGCAACAGGAAACCGCCGGCAAATTCATCCGCATCGGCAAATTTGAAATAGCAATTTACTTTTTATCACGTTCGGGTTTTGTTTCAGCCGGAATGGCAAGTGAACGGGCATTCAAGGAGGAGATCACTTTTTTACCGGTCTTGGCTTCCAGCTCCAATCGGGCATTGCGGGCGACCTCGCCGCCTTGCCGGGCGACGCTCTTATGCTCATCAAAGGAATCGGGATCGGTTGCGTCGGAAATTTCCTTGGTTGAAAGCTCGGCGAGCATACTCAAAACCAACTCTTTATTGGTCATATTGTCCCGCAGGTTCTCTTTCTTCAGTCCTTTGAATTTTTTATATTCCCTGGCAGTCTTGTCCGCCCAAGCCTGATAGATAATATCTGTCAACGCAGCAAAGTGACCCCCCTCTTCCAAACCATGCTTTTTCCATTCGTCGGTTAACTCTTTGCGAATTTCGATGCTTTTCAGGCGTTGATTGATCCAGTTATCAGAATACCCAAGCCGCTTATAATCAGTCATCGCCTGTTCGATAGAAAGCTCCGGGTCCTGTAGTTGCTCCAAGCGTTCGGCGGCAACTTGCGCAATCCACAACTTTATCGGTTCTGCTTTAGGTGAAGGAATAGACTGGATCAGACGAAAAAGTTGTTCCGTGCTCGCACAATCAGTCAATCTCATTTTCCCATCTGCGGCAAGCATTTTGAAAGCGTGACAACCTGTCACGGTTTCATTTCCCTCCGCTTTTAGCCTTTGTTTGAGTTTGCGCCAGTATGCAAGGGGATCAATGCTATCAGTCAAAACCGCAATCACATCGACGATGGAAAAATACCATTCTTCCGCCGCGTCATCCCAAAGTGTACGGATTTTTTTATCTTCAAAAATCTTTATCGCATTTTTCTGTACCATACCGAAATCTCCGAATATTCATTCCGTAATATAGCCATACAGTCTTGAAAATCAACTGATTTTTCCTGCATTCAGTACACGTCCGTATATATCCGCGCATATCTGAATCCCATTCGCCCCCGGGCACCCGATATTTCCGGGAAATCTTTTGCGGCAGGGTTGACAAAACCACAAACGACTGTATAATAATCATATGGTTAATTAATAACCAATGGTTAATTAAAGATATAAACCGGAGAATTTAAATGAGCGGAAAACTTGCAGTAAACGGCGGCGCGCCGGTGATCGCGCCGGAACAGGTATCGAACGCAGCTTTCAAATGGCCGATCCATACCGACGAGGACCGCCAGGCCCTGCTGGATGTCCTGGATGCCAATCAGATGAGCGGCACCGAAATCACCAAGCTTTTTGAGCGTGAATACGCCGCCTGGCTGGGTGCTGAATTCGCCCTGGGCTACTGCAACGGCACCGCTTCGCTGCATGCGGCCATGTGGGCCTGCGGCGTAGGCGCCGGCGATGAAATCATTTGTCCGAGCATCACCTACTGGGCCAGCTGCACGGCGGCCCTGAGCCTCGGCGCGGCGGTCAATTTCGCGGACATCGACCCGGTAACGCTGTGCATCGACCCGAATGATATCGAGCACCGCATCGGACCGCGTACCAAGGCGATCGTGGTGGTGCATTATGCCGCCTACCCCGCCGATATGGACAAGATCATGGCCATCGCCAGGAAACACAACGTCAAGGTCATCGAAGACGCCTCGCATTCGCACGGTTCGCTGTACAAGGGTCGCCAGACCGGTACGCTCGGCGATATCGCCGGGGCCAGCATGATGGCGACCAAGGCATTCGCCATCGGCGAGGCCGGGATGATGACGACCAATACCCGCGAACTCTACGAGCGCTGCATTTCCTACGGCCACTACGAGCGGACCGGCGTCGCCAGCCGCGCCAATCGTGCCGACAACCAGTTGACCGATCCGGAACTCATCAAATTTGCCGGTATCCCGCTGGGCGGCCGCAAGGACCGCATGAATCAGTGGTGCTCGGCCATGGGTCGCGTACAGTTGAAATACTATCCGGAGCGCATCGCCGAAATCGACAGGGCAATGAACTACTTCAGCGACCTGCTCGACGGCATCGACGGGCTGAAATCGCATCGCCCGCCCAAGGATTCCGGCCTCACCAAAGGCGGCTGGTATTTCCCGCTGTGCCACTATGATTCGACGAAAATGAACGGCGTTCCGGTGGCGGATTTCTGCAAAGCGCTCCAGGCCGAGGGCGTCATCGCCGCCAATCCCGGCGCGAACTTCCCGTTGCACACCCATGCGATTTTCCATGAAGCCGACATTTTCCATATGGGCAAGCCGACCATGATCAGCTTTGGCCAGCGCGACGTCCGTCAGGGTCCCGGCTCACTGCCGGTATCGGAAGCACTCGCCAGCAAAGTTTTCATGCTCCCGCGCTTCACCGCGTTTGACAAAAGCGCGATCGAGCTCTATGTTGCAGCATACCGTAAAGTCGCTGAGAATATCAATGAATTGAAAAAATAAGAGGCCGCAAATGTTTATCGACATTCATGCTCACGCCTGCCGCATCGTCCCCCCTGCCCTGCCGGGGGGACATGTCCCATTCCCCTCGATTCGCCAGCTGGTCGAACATTATGACCGTATCGGCGTGGAAAAAGCGGTGCTGCTGCCGTTGATCGGTCCCGAATTCTACATGCAGCAGAGCAACGAAGATGTCCTCGAAGCGGCGCAAAACTACCCCGCCCGCTTCATTCCATTCGTCAACATCCATCCGCGCGCGGTAAATAATTCGCCCGACGCCCCGCTTGGCGAAATGATGCATAAATACCAGGATCTCGGCGCCAAGGGCCTCGGCGAAGTCATCTCCAATATGGATATCAATGACCCGTATATCCAGAATTTTTTCCGTCACGCCGAGGATTGCAACCTCCCGGTCACCATCCACATGGCGCACCAGATCGGAGGAACTTACGGCCTGTACGATCAACCGGGCATGCCGGGGCTCCGCAAGCTCCTGCAAACCTTTCCGAAGCTGAAAATCTTCGCCCATTCGCAGTGTTTCTGGGCCGAAATAAGCAAATTGGGCTCCCCCGACGAGCGCGCCGGTTACCCGAAGGGCAAGGTCACCGGAGAGGGCGCGGTACCGCAAATGCTGCGTGAGTTCCCGAACCTCTACGGTGATCTCTCCGCCGGCAGCGGCTGCAACGCTTTGTCGCGCGACCCCGAGTACGCCGTGAAGTTCCTGAACGAATTCCAGGACAAGCTGATGTTCGGACTGGACATCTGCCGCGCGCCCGACGAGAACACCCAGCCGCTGGTCGGCTTCCTCTCCGGCCTGCGCAGTGAAGGCAAAATCACCGAAACCGTTTTCGAGAAAATTGCCCGCAAAAATGCCGTCCGGCTACTGGAACTTGAGTAAAACGCAAGCTATATTTAGTGGATAGTTGACAGTTGAAAGTTGACAGTTAGGGAATCCTCTTAACTATCCACTATCAACTGTCCACTGTCAACTGAAAAAGGATTACCATGGCACGGCCATTGAACATTGAAATCATCAATCTGCTGCGGAAGCGGATTCTCTCCGGGGAATTCGACGATCTGCCGTTCCTGCCTTCGGAACGGGTCCTGACCGAACAGCTGAATACCGGCCGAGGCATTATCCGCAATGCGATGAAGGCGCTGCAGCAGGAGGGGCTGATTCAACTGGTCCCCGGGCGCGGCGCTACCATTTGCCACAATGAGCTGAAACCACGCCTCGAACGCTTCATCGTCTGCCTGCAGGATCATGCTCACCTCTCCAGTTATGCTTACGAATTTATCGGCCTGCTCACCGGCATCTGCATGGCGGCCTCGGATATTTACGCCGAGGCGATCGTATCGTTCTCGCGTCAGGATCACCTGGCCGAGAACCTGATCGCGCGCTACCGCAGCGGCGACATTCAGGGGGCGCTGTTCATCGAACATCTGGCTGACGACAGCTTCATCAGCGAGCTGGTTCGCGCCGGGCTGCCGTGCGTCATCGCCAACGACGAAACCGGCACCGAATTAATTCACAGCTGCATGGATTTCCGGCTCATCGGGCGTACTGCCGGCAAACGGCTGCTCGAGGCCGGGCACCGCAAAATCGGCGTAGTCACCGGCCCCGCCGACCGTTATATCTTCAAGGAAATCCTGGCCGGGTTCCGTGGCGCTCTCGCCGAAGAGGAAATATCCGTCAATCCGAAGTGGATCGTGGAAGCGGACAGAAGCGAGCCGGACCCGGCTTGCGGCAAGTTGAGCGCCATACTGAGTTCACCCGACCGTCCGACGGCGATTTTCGCCATGCGCGACAACCGCGCCGAGTTCGTATACCGGATCTGCGGCGAACTGAACCTGAGTATCCCGGATGACCTCTCGGTCATCGGTTACGACGACATCACCTGGCCGGGAGCCAAGGTCGCTGGACTGACCACCATCGAACAGCCGGTGAACGATATCGGCCGGGCCGCCGTGGAACTGATCGAAGAGTGGTACCTCAACGGCAAAACGCCCCGCAGCCGTGTGCTTCCCTGCCGCCTGATCGAGCGAAACTCGATCAAATCCATTTAATTGTTGATCGTCACGACCCGGGTTACCGCCATGCGCCGGACGCTCAGCTTCAACTCTTTCTGATCCTTGACCGCGGCCTGGAATTCATCGATATTCTTGACGTCGGCGCCATTGACGCTGACGATGATTTCGTAGGGTTTTACGCCCGCCACCGCCGCTTTGCCGCCGGCGCGGACCGTGGCCACAATCACTCCGGGCGCATCCGCTGCCAGCTTGAAGTAATTACGGACTTCATACGTCATATTGCAGACGCTGATCCCGAGAGCGGCAGCCTGGAAACGTTTGGCGTTGTCGAAGCTTTCCGGCTCGGCGGCGACCTCGAATTCGCAGCTCCTCAACTTGCCGTCCGATATCACCTGCAACGAAGCCTTGCCGCCGACGCCGATCTGGGTCAGCAACTTATTGATCCCCGACTGGGTCGAGCCCCACGGCTGCGGAATCTGGTCAAAATACTCCGCCGGCACTTCGTCATAATGTTCCCACGGGAAATCGCGCATGTGGTCATACATGTCCATCCGGTGCGACTGCAGCTTGATCGGAATCGCGATACTGGCCGGGGTCAGGGTCAGCAGCACGTCGCCGACCTTCAGGCCGATTTTTTCCGCCGGGGAACCGGGATAAATCAGCGTCACCAGCATCCCGGATTCCTTGTCGGAAACAAAGGCCATGATGCCCTTGGCCTTGGCCAGCTCCTGCGTCAACGGCTGCAGTTCCACGCCCAGCCAGGCATACTCCGCCTTGCCGTCGCGGGGAATATTGGCCGAATCATAATCCTTGAGTGCGTCGTTCAGCTGCATCGCCGCCACGCTCCGTTTGGATTCGTAGCTGCTCTCTTCGCCGTACTGGCGCTTGCCCAGCTGCAGGCCGAGCAGCACGCCGTCGCGGGTAAACATCATCTGGTTCTCCATCAGCTCCGGCACCTGCTCGCCGCGAAAGCCGTCCTGCAGGGCCTCAAGCTGCCCCTGGGTGACGCGGATATCCAGTTTCCGGCCGATATTCTTGACCATCGCCAGATACACGGGCGCGTGGGCCATGTGCCGCAGATCCTGAGGATACAGCGCGACCGGCTTTCCGGGCGTATTCGGCTCCAGCTTCGCGACCAGGCCGCCGAAATAACGCAGCGACCCGACGAATGAGGCGTTGACCTCCTTGCCGTCGATCCACAGCGTGATGCGTTTCAACCGGGCGGTATTCGTATTGCTCAAACTGATATTGAGCAGCACCTGATCCTTGTCCAACCGGACCGCGATACCCTCGAATTCATTCTGTTCCTCCTCCATGCCGCGGTGGAAATCGCGCCCGTTCTGAGGCTTGGACTCCAGCAGAATCCGGGCCGCGTAAAGTCCGTCATTCAAACGTTGCTCGAAATCCCGGATCTGCCTGACGAAATCGGCCGCGGCAATGCCCTGCCACTGCGCCGGCGGCAGGTACGGATTTTCGCCGATTGCCAGCCGGGGGCTCAGCGAAAGTGCGATCACCTCGGCCTCCGCGTTGGTCAGCAATACATTCGGCAGTATTTCCAGATAATCCTGCCCGGTGGTCAGGTCGTGCATGATCGCGCCTTCATTAAAAGGCACCGTCCGGGCGATTTTAATGCCCCGGTCCTCCGCGTTGAAAAACTGGTATTTGCGCCCCGCCGCGTCCGGCTTGAAGACCAGCGGCCGGATTCCCGGCACCGGCTGTTTCGTGCGGAGTTTGACGCTATTCTGCTGCGGGTAATACATGACGATTTCCGCCGGATAAAGCTTGCCCTTGAAGCTGATTTCGGCGCGATCCAGAAATTCCGGCAGAATCCCCGAATCCTCAAAAACAAATTCACTTTCCGACAAAGCAAACCCCGGTATCCGCATCGACTCCTGATTTTCGATCAGCGAAGTCGCCGTATTATAATGCATGCTGCGGCAATTCGGACAGAGATAGCCGAACGATATTTCGTTGCGCTCCCCCTTGTCATCCGGGGCGAAAAAGTACTCGACCTCGACCAGGGAATCCGCCATGGCCCGGGTCAGTTTCAAATTCAATGCGCGCATCTCGGCGAACGACATCGCCTTGCTCTCCGCCTCGGCTCCCCTCGCCGCCACCGTCAGCAGCACCGTTGCCGCCATCAGAATTGATTTGATTTTCATGCATTGCTCCTTATCCGCTTCATAATCGTTATAATAATCCAATACAAACTGCATCATCCGCCCGTTGCGAATCACCACGAAAACGGCCTTGGTCGTCTCGCCGCAGCCGGCCCCAGCCTAATATAATGGCCCGCGAAATGTTGTCAAGGCAGCAAGCATGACGACAAGGCAAAATAAAATCTTAGCAGTTATTTCAGAAGCGGTAGAGGTCCCGCATGGCGAGGACCGCGAAGTCATTGCGGTACAGATGGTCCATGTATTCGGCGAAAATCTCCGGAGAGGTGTCCACCCAGGGATGCACCGGGTCCGGCACGCCGTGAAAAACCAGCACTACGGCGTTATCCTTCCCGGCCAGCTCGAGCGCTCCGTAAAACAGCGAGCGCTCCTCCCCCTGAATCGGAATCGCCGGAATGCGCATCGGCTCGTCCGTGACGGGATTCCACGCGCGTTTTTCGGTGGTTCGCGCGCCGAGAAAGCCGCGGCCGGCAATCACCGGAGCGGCATTTGCCGCGTACGGACCGCCGGGATAGGCAAAGCTGAGCGGACGCGCCACTCCGGCGGCATCCAGAAAGTCATTCAGCTGATCGATCTCCGCACCGCATTCAACATCAGATAGCGCCTGCATGTTGGGATGGTTCCAGGTGTGGTTCCCGATCTCGAACCCCATGTCATGAAGCTCACGTATTTCGGCGGCGGTCAGCAGGTGCAATTCGTTTTTTGCCCGCCAGTCATCGTTGAAGCGGCAGATAAAAAAAGTAGCGCCGAACCCGTATTTACTCAGGATCGGCGCGACGATTTCAAGATGGCTTTTGCAGGCGTCATCAAAAGTCAGGACAACTGTTTTCCGCTTCCCGTCCATGTGATGAACCTGTCAGCCTTCAATGCGTTATTTCTTGGGGCATTCGCACTTTTCGCAGGTGCAATTGTCTTTGCATTTTTCGCATTTGGCGGCAGCAGCTTTGCATTTGTCACACTTGGCGGTGGCGGTGCATTTGTCGCATTTGGCGGCGGCAGTGCACTTGGCGCATTTCGTGGGGCATTCACATTTTACACAGGTGCAGTTGTCTTTGCACTTTTCGCATTTGGCGGTAGCGGTGCATTTGTCGCATTTCTTGCCGTCTTTGCAGGCTTCGCACTTCACGGCGGCGCATTTTCCATTGTCACACTTTTTTTCATCCTTGGCGCAGCAGCAGCCCGCAGCCACAACCATGACAAACAGCGACACGGACAACGTCATAATCAGATGCTTCATTCTTCAACTCCTTCAGTTGGGGGTTACTTCTCATAAAATAACCCGGATTTCCCATTTGTCAACAGAGCCGCGCCAAAAATCGTGATACCGGATCCGTCCGCCGCCGTTTCTCCTCCCAGCCTGGCTGCCGGCCTCTCCCGGGGCCGCCCCCACTGTCACTTAACGCAATTACATTCTTGCGCAACCTCCATCGACGACGAACGGATCCGGTACCACGCTCCTTATTTATATTCTGCCGCTTTCAAAAGTTTCGCCCGCTCCGGCAGCGCGTTGACCACCGCCATCACCTTCCGGCGCGCCGGGGCCGTAACCCGGCTCCGCGGCAGCTCTTTCAGCGCCAGCAGTGCCAGCAGCAATTCACGCTGCCTGCGGCTCCGGGCGCTGCCGAAAACCTGTCGCAAAATCCGGTTGACCCGCCGGTACAACTGATCCCGGGTCACCCCCAACCGGTCAGCCAGTAAATTCCAGGCGGCAAAGGTGCCGTCGGCCTGCTGCGCGGCCAGGAGCTTCAGCAGGAAATTTTCGCCGTACTGCGCCGCCTCTTCGTGCACCCCGGCCATCAATTCCTGACGGTTGCCGAAGTGCCGGCGATGCTCGGAACCCAGCACCAGCGGCACCATCCGAAAAGCCGGATAGTAATTGGCGAGGTCGGCGGGCGCCGCCCCGTGAACCGTCATCAACGGCGAGGACTGCGTCAGCATCTTGAATTTCGCGGCCAGCCCGGCCGCCATATTCCGGGCCGTCGTGTCGCTATCTTCCAGGGCGCCGACCTGAGCGGCCGCCCACAAAACCGGCAGTTGCGCCCCGCTCCCCTGCCCGATCGGAGCCTTGAACTCGATCCGGCGGCTGCGGATTTTGCCCTCCAGAATCACCTGCGGCTTCTCGCCCAGTTTGTTGATTTTGAAAAACAGCGAATATACATCGCCGTCAAAAATCGCCGGAATCATAGCCGGGGCCTCGATTTCGGCGTTCACCGCCCGCAGCGTCACATTGCGCACCGGCTGCTGGATGATGCGGCTGAGCTGGCGCAGAACCATCTCCGAAATGGAACTTTCCTCGTCGAGCATTTCGCAATAACCGCCGCTGGCTTCACCGAGCTGCGGCAAAATGGTCTGACCGGAACTACTGCCGACCATCAATGGAAAAATCGCCGCATTGATTTTTTTGCCGCGCACATAATGAAGCAGTTCATGGGCATTATATACTTCGCCGTCCGAAATCAACAGGATATTGCGCCGGGATTTGCCGGGGCGCGGCAGCTTCGCCACCACTTTCAGAATCTGCAGCAGTTCCGTTCCCGCCAGGTTCGGATGCGCGCCGCCCAGCATTTCGAGGGCCGCATTCAGATTTTTGCGGTTATACGGCAGCGGAGTCGGCGACAGCACCCGGCAGTCCCCGCCAAACGTCACCACATTGAAATAATCCCCCGGTGCCAGCGCCCGCAGCGCCAACTCCAGCGCCTCCAGCGCCTGCTCGAAACGGCGCGACGTCATGGAGGCGGAGCAGTCCAGCATGAAAATGATTTCCGGATTTTTCTCCGCCGGCGACGGCAGGTCGAATTCAGCGTTGAAAATGAACCGCCCGCAGGCCGGGCCGTTTTTGCCGAGGCTCCCGGACAGGCAATACGGCGTCACGGATTGCCGCAGCCGCAGTTCCAGGATCAGGTCGCGGTCGGGAATGCTCCCCGGAAATCCCAGCGACACCTGGCTGATGTTATTCTGAGTCTTGCTCACAATCGAGTGAGTCGGCGAGTGCATCCCGAGAAGACCGGTCATATCCACCTCGAGGTTCAGCGAAAACGCATAGCTCACCGCCTCGTCCCACAGCGGAGACGGCACCGGATTTTCGGTCCAGTTATAAGTCTGCGGCACATAGCGCGGCGCCAACGCAAAAGGCAGCCGGAAAACAGCGCTACGCTCCGACAATTCGAGCGGCATCAGCATTTTCACCGTCACCTTCATCACGGAGTCCGGCGGTACATTGCCGAGGGCCAGTTCCAGCAGGTTTTTCTCTTTCAGTTCGAGCTTGCAGGCGGCGCCGTTGTCTTCCATGATCAAGTCGTAATCATTGTGGTGATCGTGTGTTCCGGTGACCTTGCCGGCGGCGTCAGCCGCGCTGAAAGCGGTCACCACCGCCCGGGTCGGCAGCGGGAAACAATACAGAATTTCCACGTTCTTGTCTTCCCGGTTGCGGAAACTCAATTCGAAGACCAGTTCCGCGATAAAATCCCTGACCGTACCGGAAATGGCGACGCTCTCCAGCGCCACAGGGTATTTATGCGGTATCTGATACGAAATATCATTGTTTTTCGTCATCGTCCTGGTCTCCTCTGATAACTTCGATGATGTAATCCCTGATGGCATTGATCTGTTGGTTGCTCAATAAATGCTGCGGCACATTCAACTCCAGCCCGTGCGGTAAATTCACCCGCTCGAACCGTGTCCTGGGCAGACGCATTTCCGCCACCGGCAGCGCCGTCTGCTGATCCGGCTTCTCCTCGATCAGGTTCTTGATCTGGATCAGCGGCGTCCCCTGCTGCGAGAGCTCGTGAATCAGCTTCAACCGCGTCAAATGCTCCTCCGTATAATACGAACCGCGCCGGTTCCCCAGCGGCGGCGGCAGCAGCCCCCGCTGGATATAATACCGGATCGTGCGCCTGCTGATTCCGGTTTCCTTGACTAGGTATTCGATATTGAACATTATACGATTTCCGTTTTATGACATTTATTTAACATTATTATGACACCAACTCATGCAAAAGTCAACCCCCTATCTAAAAAAAATGCGAAAATTATTGAAAAAAACAAAACTGGGAGCATATTACATATATGTCAAATCAAAAGGAGGCCTCATGAAAATCAAAGCATTTCTCGCTTTAACTCTCGTCGCGGCGCTGTCCGTATGCGCCCTTGCCAAGGAAATCTCGGTGTTGACCATCGGTAACAGCTTTGCCGACAGCGTCTTCGGATACCTGCCGAAAATCACTGAATCCGCCGGCGACAAAATCATCCTGGAACGCGCCAACCTCGGCGGCCGCTCGCTGGAGCAACACTGGAACGAAGTGCAAAAATCCGAAGCCGATCCGGAGTACAAACCCTATTACAAGAAATTCAACCTGCGCGAGAAATTGGAATCCCGCAAATGGGATTTCGTCACCATCCAGCAGGCCAGCCATTTCAGCTGGAAAGCGGAAACCTATGAGCCCTTTGCCCGCAACCTGTATGATTATGTGAAGAAATACGCCCCCACCGCCGAAGTGGTGATTCAACAGACCTGGGCATACCGCTTTGATGACAAGCGCCTGGCCAGCTGGAAAATCGATCAGCAGGAAATGTACAAGAAGTTGACCGAAGCCTACGACAAGGCCGCTGCCGACCTGAAGATCCGGGTGATCCCCGCCGGCGACGCCGTCCAGATGGCCCGCGAAACCCAGAAAACCCCGTACGTCCCCTACGATCCGGCCATGCTGAAAACCTTGAAGCACCCCGATCCGCTGCCGTCCGAAGAGGGCTCCTTCGTAAAAGGTATGTGGTGGAGCAAAGACAAAAAGACCGGCGAGTATCATATACAACCCGACCCGTCCCACCTGAACAAACGCGGCGAATACCTGCAGTCCTGCGTCTGGTACGGTTTCTTCTTCGGCAAGCCGACTTCCGATATCAAATTCGTGCCCAAAGAAGTCAACGAAGAGGATGCCAAGTTCCTCCGCGAAACCGCCCAGAAAGCCCTGGACGCCCGCTACAAGAAATAATAATTATCTCCGCCAAAAAATCAACCCGTCCGCTCCCGGCATCAAACCGAATGCGAACGGGTTTTTCTTTTTCAATTATTTATTTTGGGGCCCATCGAAACACCGGATTAGCAGTAAATTTCATCTATTCGTGAATTCCCGGTTGAAATTTCACCAAAATGAGGTTAAATTTTCAATCGCAATTTTTTACATGGTGTCAGGGCATATGAGCGAACGTGAATTCAATCGTAGAAGGCTTGTGGTTAAGCCCCAGGATTTCCACTTCGGAGACAACGGGGACGACGCTCTGCTGTTGGATTGCGGCAAGAAACTCACCTCGGTCACCGTCCGTTACGAAACCTACGGCACACTCAATGCAAATGCCGACAACGCCATCCTCGTCCTCCATGCGCTTTCCGGCGACGCCCACGTGGCCGGTTATTTCACCGAGGACAATCCGGATGAGAAACCCGGCTGGTGGGACGACATGATCGGCCCCAACAAGTATGTCGACACCAATAAATATTTCGTTGTCTGCAGCAACGTCATCGGCGGCTGCAGCGGCTCCACCGGCCCGCGTTCGGTAAACCCGGAAACCGGCAACCTTTACAACATGGATTTCCCGGTCATCACCATCGCCGACATGGCCAAGGCGCAGCACCGGCTGATGAAGCACCTGAAGATTCCCAAATGGCTCGGTGTGCTCGGCGGTTCCATGGGCGGCATGCAGGTGCTGGAGTGGGCGCGACTGTATCCGGATGAACTGCAATGCGCCATTGCCATCGCCACCACCCCGCGGCTCTCGCCGCAGAGTATCGCCTTTAACTGGGTCGGCCGCGAGGCCATCAAAACCGACCCGAAGTGGAACAACGGCAATTATGACGAAAACGTCCCGGTAAAGGGCCTCTCCACCGCCCGGATGCTCGCCCATATCACGTATCTGAGCGATGAATCCATGAAGCGGAAATTCGGCCGCGTACTGCAGAAATCGCAGAGCTATTCGTTCGACTTCAAATTCGACTTCGCCGTGGAGAGCTATCTGGACTATCAGGGTCAGCGCTTCGTGGAGCGTTTCGACGCCAACAGTTACCTGTACATCACCCGCGCCATGGATTATTTCGATATTTCCGCCTACGCGGGCGGCAATCTGACCAAAGCGCTCGGCCCGGTCAAGTGTCCGTTTCTGGTGGTATCGTTTACCAGCGACTGGCTTTTCCCGACTTCGCAGTCGCGTGAGCTGGTGCGGGCGCTGCTGAACAATGAAGTTCCGGTAAGTTCCTGCGAAATCGAATCATCCTACGGTCACGACGCATTCTTGCTCGAGGTGGAAACCCTCGGCAAAATGATGTCCGACTTCCTGAAAATTCAACACGGGAGGATGAAACATGTCTGATATTCTGCGCAAGGATCTGGCGGAACGCCGCCCCGATTTGCTGGTCATCGCCGACATCATCCCCAAGGAAGACGGGGTGCGGGTGCTCGACCTCGGCTGTGGCAGCGGCTCACTGCTCAAACTCCTGCATGACGAAAAAGGCATTCACGGCATCGGCGTCGAAATCTCCCAGAAGAAGATCATCGACTGCATCGCCCGCGGCGTCCCCGTCATGCACATGGACCTCGACAATGACCTTGAATACATCGAAAACGACACCTTTGACTATGTCGCGCTCAGCCGCACCATCCAGACCGTGCGCCGCCCGGATTTGCTGATCCAGCAGATCCTGCGCATCGGCACGCTCGGGGTGATCAGCTTCATCAATTTCGGGTATATCGGAGTACGGGCACAGCTGGTTTTCAACGGCAGGATGCCGGAGACCAAGACCCTGCCCGACCACTGGTTTTCCACGGACAATATCCACCTCGGCACCATTCAGGATTTCCGCAATCTCTGCTCCGAGCTCAGCGTCAACATCGTCCGCGAAATACCGCTCTCGCAGCACAACAAGTTCCTGGCCAATTTAATGCCGAACATGTTCGCCCCGACCTGCGTTTTCGTCATCTCCAGACGCTAACAGACCAGCGCGCCGATCGCGGCCGCCGCGAAGATGATCAGCATGATCGAAATCTTGCCCTTGTAGAAGAAATACGTCGACACGCCGAAGATAATCAGCGCCACCGGACGAATGAAAAACGCCTCTCCGGGCGCATCGCTTAACCCGAGCCAGCGCGCCCACGGGATTTCGCTGCTGAATACCGACATCTGCATGAAGATCAACAGCGCCGCGGCAATCATCCCCACCGTGGCCGGGCGGATTCCGCTCATGATCCCCTGCACCAAGGTGCTCTTTTCCCATTTCTGCAGCGAACGCAGCGCCAGGATCACCAGGAAATACGACGGCAGCAGCAACCCGCCGGTCGCCGCCATGGCCCCGGGAATCCCGGCCCGCCGGTAACCGAAAAACGTGGCGGCATTCACCCCGATCGGCCCCGGCGTCATCTGCGCAATTGCCGTCAGGTCGCCGAATTCCTGCATGGTCATCCACTGCTCTTCCTTGACCAGTTTGTTGATATAAATCGGCGTCAACGCGCCGCCACCGCCGAAGCAAAGCAAGCCGAAATAACAGAAAAGCACGAAAATCTGCAGTGCATTGCTCATGGTTGCTTGCCCTCCACGGTCAGGTTTGCCTTGGAGATTTTCGCGCCGACCGCTTTGAAATAGACCACTCCGGCCATCATCGCGCCCAAAAGCAGCCAGGCCGGATTTATGTTGAAAAACACTACTCCGCCGAAGCACCCCAGCGCCACGGCGTAGGCAAACGGACTGAGCATGATTTTGCGCCACGTGCGGCACAGCGCGGCCAGCGTCAGCCCGGCCAGCGCGCTGCGGACGCCGATAAACGCCCCCTGCACGTAACTGTTGTCCATCGGCAGCTGCGAAAAACCCATCGCCACCAGCGTGATGATGATAAACGACGGCAGCGCCACGCCGAGCAGCGCCACAAACGCCCCCATCCGCCCCGCCGCCCGGTACCCCACATAAATCGCGGCATTGCCCGCCAGCAGCCCCGGGATCGTCTGAATCACCGCCAGCATATCCATCAGCTCGCCGTCCTTCAACCAGCGCAGCTTGCGGATGAAAATGTTTTCGGCCGCCAGGATGATCGCGTACCCTCCCCCGACCACAAACAGCGCAATCTTGAAAAAATTATAAAACAGCAGCCACAGTACTTTGCGCCGCGGCAGCTGCGTCAAATCCACCACCATCTCTTCCATACGGTCATCCCTTCGGCCTGGCCGGTTTTTTCTGGAGATGGTCCTGTTTGAACATTTCCTTGGCCGGGTTGGGCTGAACGAAATGCTTCATGTCCGGCACGCTCTGGACGAATTGTTGAAAAAATTCTTTCTCGGCTTCAATCCGCGAATGCATCCTGAGGGGCGTCCCCTTCGCCTGCCAGTAATAGACCCCCGACATGCCGAGAGCCTTTTTCTCGACCTGATACTTGAAAATATCGCCGGTCAACTTCTGGCTCTCGTCGACGGTGGGTCGCTCGCTGCTGTCGTCGCCCATGCGTAACTCCAGCAAGGCGCGGCGTTTGGCGTTGTAGTAATAACGGGCCGCCCGTTTGCTTTGCTTAAGAACATTGATGACCTCCAGTTCGTCAGGAAATGTTTCGACCAGTACAAACCCGTTGGCGGCCATGAATTGCTCGCATTGAGCGAGCGCTTCCTCCACCTTTTCCGCCGGCACGCTCACGAACTCCGTCATCTGGTAAGACACCCGGACAAAACACATCAAAATGCCCAGAAGCACGATAATCGCGCAGGACAAAATAATCTTCAGTTTTTGAAATCCGCTCATTCCGTTTTCTCCATATCTGATACTCGTACAGTATCACGGAAGAGCGGATTTTTCAACTGTTATTCGAAGACAATATGCGTGTGTCCCTTGAAGTCCGGCACCTTGATCCGGACCCGGTCACCGGTTCTCGTGAATTCGATATTCCCGCGATCCGGGGCGCTGTAGACCTGCGTCACCGTCATGTCCGCCGGGATCTTGACGATGAGCTCCACGCCGGTCGCCGGCAGGGCGTCTTCGATGATCTCCATTTTGCCGCCGCGCTTCTCCGGCACATAGTTGAGCAAATGCACGATCAGCCGTTTTTCCTGACGCATGAGCGAAGCCATCCCGAATGACGGCAAACTGCTCACGCTCAGCACCGGTTCCGGCATCAGCTTTTTCAACAAGTTGCCGAGCCAATCCCGCAGCGCCGTCGACGCATAATCATAATACGCCTTGCCAAGCGTGTTGCCGAAATGCCACACCCTGCCCCCGGCCACGCTCACCAGCGGCGGGCGCGGCAATTCGCTGTCCTCCGGGATATACAGATACTCATGGCGGTAATCGAAATCCTGATACTTGAAATACCCCTTGAAGAGCCGTCCGTGCGCCTCCGCGCCCGGTGCGTACTCCCTGAGCCGGATCGCGGCACCGGCCGTATAACACGGTAGCTCCATATCCGGCAAATCCCCGCGCAAATCTTCGAAGTGGATGAACGTGTAATTCTCCGTCTCGCCGCCGAGAACTTCCACCGCATCGTCCAGCACTCCGATCAGGAAGCGCCCGGTCCGGCGGTCGACGCCGCTGAACCCGGAACTGATCACCATGCCGCCGTTTTCGATAAACTCATCGATCCGGGCGGCCAGTCCGAGCGTCAGCTCCACCGCGTCCGGCAGGATCAGCAGCCGGTATTTGCCGAAATCGACGGCCCCGTCGGACACGTCGAACTGACATTTCAATTCGCACAGCATCCGTCCCAGTCCGCGCATGATATTGCCGCGCTCTTCGTTGTACGGCTCGGCCAGCCATGGCGCGACCACCAGCACTTCGGCCACGGAGCGGCAGTTCTGTGTCCACTCATCCAGCTCGGTAATTTCCCGGTACAGCGAACCGATGGACTCGTAAACCGCTGTTTTCAATTGCCCGCGCGGATGCAAATGATCCCCCACCGACACATTGGCGCCGCAAGCCAGCGCATAATAGCAATCATAAGCCAGTGCCGCCTGCGGCCGCAGCCCCGACAAATCGCCCCAGCTCCGCTGAAAACGCCCCGTCATCAGACTGAATGGCCGCTCCAGCGTCCGCATATAGCGCACATACCACGGCATATAATCATAACCCCAGCCCCCCTGCGGCAGGATCTCCATTTCGTTGTGTGTGGGCTGATAACGGGCCGGAACCCCGAGATAGAACCGCCACAGGTCCGGATTGCGGCGGACGGCCAGCGCATCGATGGCGTCGCGCATTTTCATGGTGCTCAACCACGCCTGACGCTTGAAGGACTCCGGATCATTGATATCCAGCCCGTTGCGCCGCATTTCATCCAGGCACTCCACGCCGTAACATACCGGCGTATTCATCGAATCGCAGATGATTCCATCGACCGGATAGCGGGTCAGCACCTCGTCGATCAGCGCCAGGATATACTCATAATACCCGGAGTTGAAACACATGGTGCGGAACCAGTGGTCGCGTTTCTCGAAATCATAAACCCGCCCGCTCTGATCCACGGTGCACCATTCGCGGTGCCGCAGCGCCGTCTCATGACTCAGCCCCACGTTGAAATACGCGGAAACGCCGATTCCACGGCTGTGGCACGCCTCGATCACCTCCCCCAGCAAATCCCGCTTCAATCCGGGATACACCGTGCCGACCTGCGTGGGGAAATAACAGAATCCGAGATTGCATTTGGCGAAGAAATTGATATACTCCACCCCCGCCGCTTTCAGGGTATCACCGAATGCGTCGCCATCGAATTCGCCGGCGATATCGTAAATCCCCGGCATGGTGTGAAAATCAAAATGTATGGCCCGTTTCGGAAATATTCGTTTGCTCATCATAAAACCTTTTTTATCTGTTATTTACTTCCCGCCGGGAGGATTACCACCCGGTCGAAAAATATTGCATTGCTATCCTGCTGCCGGCCATGCGGAAACGCCGGACCGGTAAATTTTATCCTTGCCCAAACTTCATATTCTGTGTTCGCCGCGGCCGGATTTCCAGCGAATTCGGATGTAATCCGGTCCAACGGCAACTGCGCGTTCCAGCCCATTCCATACAGCACCGAAATATGTTTCAGCTTCGCCGTCGCGATCTTGTACCAGTTGTAACCGGCTCCTGCGACCTCGGCGGGTTCAATGGCACGGCTCGCAATGGCTTCATTGGTCAGCGGCGCGTGAATACCCAAACTCACCGGCATCCTGGCCAAATTCGGGTTTTCCGTCACCACCGCGACTCCGCTTTCCGCCTGCGGGTCGCTCACGAACTTCAGGTCCTTATGAAAGATCGAGAAATAATAACTTGGGAAATCATAAATCTGATTCCCGAATTTCGCAGTGGGACGGCATTTGGCAGCGAGCATATTGCCGTAAACGTCCAGCTCAAATTGCATCGTTTCCAATGATTTGGCCTGCGCCTCAGGTTTCAATATCGTGACCGCCTTGCGCCAGGTCGCTTCAATCCGGGCTTTGATCGCCTCGCGGTTCACCGGGAAATTGTCAATGCGCCCGCCCTGCTGCAAATGCTCCTGCATCAGAATTCCGTAGCGAAATATGACCGAGCGGTCGAGGCTCATCCGGACGCGGTTGACCCGCTGCGTCATGATTTCGTCTCCGGCCACGGCCACAGCGGCTTTCTGCAGAATTGCGTCAAAATTCCGTACATTCGCCAGGTTCAGCTGATCGTACCATTGAGGAGCCGAGAACCAGTGCAGCTTCGGGCGAATCCGTAGCGTTTCCGCCAGGAGTTTCTGCCGGTATTCGCTGATTTGCGGAGCCGCTTTGCCATAAAAATCATTCATGAATTCAGCCGTGATCGCCGTTGCGTCCGCCTCGGGATTTTCCATCAGCTTCGCTTCCAGATAGGTCGTCAGCTCCCACATGTCCGCACACTCCGGGTGCTCGTGCTCCCAGAACATCATTTTCACATTGTTCGCGGCATACCCCCGGGTAGCCTCCGCAATCATGAATTCGTGCGGCAGCGGCATCCCGGTACGGACATAAATGATGGAGTAATCCCAAATGCTGAGGTTCTTCGCAATCCTGCCCCATTTCGCCAAATTCTCCACGAAATGCCGGTTCTCCGGAGCATCGAACGGCAGTGCCGGATTGGTGGCGGTGTCGCAGAAACGGATGATCACATTGTCGCGCGGAACAACCCGCGTCGGCGTTTCCTCGGTATACAGATATGCCAGCGTGTTGATGAAAATTTCCGGGTACTGGTCCTTGATCGAATCCGCCACCGCGTTGATGAATTCAAGCAGGATATCGGTTTGGTTGCCGTCTTTTGCTGCTTCCAGGCAGTTGACGCAGCGGCAATAGCAACCGTTGTCGTTAATCGAAATATCATAGACCTGCGGCGGCGGCAGGTTATTTTTGACGGCATCGCTCCGGTCCAGATTGATGAAGAAGCGCAAATTCGCCTTGACCAGCGCCAATACGTCGGGATTGGTCAGGCAGATTTGACCGGTCAACTGCCCGCCGACACGCTTGCCGTCCACCTCGGAAAAATATTCCGGATGCTTCTCCATATAGAGCCCCGGCTGAACGTATTTGTCGAACGTGTGTACATGATACGGACGCCCGAACGTATAGGCTCCGCCCCACTTCGCTCCGATCGGCGTGTCGCCATTGCGGTTCAGGCGGTTGCGGATGTTCCAGCGGCCATCGTCATCGGCAATGGCCAGCGTGCTGCGGTAAACATCGCGCATCAGGAAAAACGGTTTACCTTTCGCGTCGATTTTGCTCAGTTCCAGACTCTCATGCACCGGTACCTTCTCCGCCCACGGGCTCCACCAGCGGATACCGACATAATCCTCCAAAAAGCGGTAAACCGCGTACAACGTACCGCGGCTGCCGCCGCCAGTCAGGATAACGTCATTGCCCCGGGTCTGAATCATCCATTCATCTTCGCCCAGCTCGGAATTGGCCGTACCGACAACAAATACCGCCGGTTGGCCGTTCATCTTCACCTCGCCTTTGACACTTCTCGCCAGATACTGTTTCAGCTCGGCGGTAGCGGTCGTCTCCGGCCCCTGAACCGTCCAGGCAAAACTCCACACCGGCAGTGCCGCCAGCAGCAATAAGCTCAGTTTCTTCATCATCAACGGAACCCCCAGAAATCAACACTGTCCAAATTAGTCATATCATACGGCGGCACTTCCTGACGGCTGATCGGGCCGACGTGTCCGTCAACATAGAGGACGTTCATCCTGCTCTGACCACTGTGCGAAAACCGGCGGTTCGTCATTCCGGCATCGATAAGAACGTCACTGCTCACCTCCATCATCACCACCGTGGCGGAGGCTTTTTTGATGATGTTCAGCTTCGTACCGTACTGTTGATTACTGTCATAATGATTGTTGTCCAAATATCTATTATATGCATAATTGGGATAGGGATCTCCCCAATATGCCGCCATATACTGATCGATCGGATCGATTCTTTTCGGACAAATCGTGGCTTTCACATTCACCCGGGGATTCGGGTCCGACGGGAAAAAGTTATCGACCAGCGGGTATCCGTAATAAGGCGCCAACGGAATCATCCATCCCTGCAGCAACTTGCCGTTCCAGCGGGCCCCGGTCAAATGATCACCGGAATCATTGGCATATAACAACTGCATGGACCCCATTGTTTTCAGGTTGGATGTACAATTAATCGCATGGGCTTTTTCCCTGGCCTGATTCAGCGCCGGCAACAGCATGGCAGCGAGTATTGCTATGATAGCAATTACCACCAGAAGCTCGATAAGTGTAAAAATCGTTCTCTTCATTCTGCATTTCCTTCTATTTATGAATTCAGTTTGGTACTCGATTCACGTATGATTAATTCAATCGGCAACTTTTTATTGACTATGGTCTTACGAATTTCATCATCGTCATTTTCCACTGCCCGGATTACCGCCAGCGCGGCTTCCTGCCCCATGGTCTCGTATTCCTGGTGCACACTGGTCAGGGAAATCGGGGCATGGCTGCCCATATCAAGATCACCGTAACCGGCCAGTTTCAACCGCTCCGGGATCGCGATACCGAGGCGGAACGCGGCCCGCATCGCCGCCATAGCCTGAGAATCGTCAATACAGAACAAAGCATCCATGGACTTGCCGGCTTTCGACGACAACCCTTCGTAAATTTCCCGGTAACCGTCGCTTTCGGTCTTGAGCCACAGCGGTTTCAGCTTGTTTTCCTCCATGGCCTTCCGGTAACCGTTGCGGCGGGCGGCGACGTATTCGCAGTCGGTATCCGTGAAAACGCAACCGATTTTTCCGGCTCCCTGGGCGATCAGGTGAGCGGTCGCCTGATATGCCCCATCCTCGTCGTCGGTGGTAATCCCGAACCCGGTCATGCCGCGATTCCGCAGGTTGACCACCGCCATCGGAATCCCCTGTTCCTCGAGCTCCCGGTGAATCGCGGCAATCCGTTGATAATCGGCCACATGGAAGATCACCCCGGAAACCTGCCACTCGCGCAGACTCCGCACCAGTTTGGCATCATCCCCGTTCAAATGATAAAGCTTGGTCGCGTAATCATGCTCGGCCGCGGCATCCAGCATCCCTTTCTGAATCCGTCCGGTATAGTTATGAACTCCCATCTCGGCCGTGACAAACGCCAGGGTCCGGCTCCGCCCGGTAACCACCGACAGCGCCAGCTGATTGCGGCAATACCCCAACTTCTCCGCTGTTTCCAGCACCCTCTGCCGGGTCGCTTCCGCCACCCTCAGTTCGCCTGCCCGCCCATTGAGCACCAGCGACACCATCGGCCGGCTCACCCCGCTGGCGCGGGCAATGTCTTTCATCGTTACCACTATTATCGCATTCCTATTCTGCTAACTCGCGTTAACCATACTCCTATTATAATGGATTACCCGCCGTTTGTCAATATCCCCCAAACGAAATTTCGCGAAAATATTTTCCAAGAAACAGGAGGCTCGCGCCGCCTTTAGAATCCCCCGAAAACCTGTGACAAACGAAATATCTCCGGCAGTGTCCAGAGGCGGCAGCCTTCTGGCGCGAGTCGGAAACTCGCGGATCTCCTTTTTAAGTACCGAGGTGCAGGCCACACGGCCTGCCGCGGAGAGCGCGAGAGGCGACGTCAGCCTCTCGTTTGCTCAGACCGTCAGCAGAATCACTGCGATTACGCCGCAGATTACTGCGATCAGGTTCCGGCGGGTAAACTTCTCTTTCAGGAAGTAAATGCTCAACCCGAAGGTGCCGAGGAAGCTCATCTGCGCGATCGGCAGTACCACGCTGGCCTCACCGTATTGCAGCGACAGCGCCATGAAAATCACGATCCCGGTCACGAACACCCCCGAAAGCGCCGCGTAAATCAGCATTTTCCGATCGGGACGCGTGAATCCTTTTTCGCGCCACAGCGTGTACACGATACCGCCGAGAATCCAGAAAATACTGTTGATAATCACCACACCGTTGCGATCGGCGCCATGCAGGAACCCGTACCGGTACGTCAGCCCCATCCCAGCCCGGAGTACCGCTGCCGCCACCACCATATAGAACCCGATTGTCCGCACATGGACATTCTGACCCATCGGAAAAAACGCCAGGATCGCCAGTACTGCAAAGAGTATCCCGATCACCTGAATCACCGCCAGCGTTTCCCCGAGGAACAGTACCGCCCCGGCCACCACCAGCACCAGGTTCAACCGGTAAATCGTCGAGCAAACCCCGGCGCTCTCGTGCCCCATGGCCTCGATCAGCAGCAAGTTGGCCGTCACCGAAAAAAATCCGGACACCGCCCCCCACAAAACCGTCGCACTCACACTGCTTTCTTCGCTCCACGGCATCCAGCAGAGCAGAAACAGCCAGACGACGCCGATCAGCGACACAAACCCGCCCCGCGAACGACTTTTCCGGGCAAACAGTTTGAACACAAAATCATTCACCGCCGCGAATGCCAGACAACAAAAAGCAAAAAATATCGCCATTATTACACCTTTTTTTGAATATTAGTCAAATTATCTCTTGATTTTTTAATATAAGTCAATATTTTATTATGTAAAGTAAAAATCGGAGAAAAATTCCAAAATGCGCGAACAACTCATTTCACTGGGCGGCAGGGTCAAGGAAATCCGCAAACAGGAAAAATTCACCCTGCAGGAACTGGCGGACCGGACCGGGCTCACCGCCGGGCTGCTTTCCAAGATCGAAAACTTCCGCACCGTGCCGTCGCTGCCGGTCCTGATGAATATCGCCACCGCACTGCAAGTTGACCTGGCGGAACTTTTCGCCGGCATGAGCTTCGCCCATAAACCGAAATGGCTGCTGATTCGTCATAGCGACCAGAAACCGGTCGAACGTGAAGAAAGCGACGGCATGAGCTACTCCGTCATCCTGGAGACTGCGCTGAACGCGGTCAATCTGCAGGTGCTGCTGGTGACGGTCCAGCCCGGCGTCAAGCGTGAGCCGGTCAGCGGCGAAGGCGACGAAATGCTCTATATTCTGAGCGGCAAAATGGAGTACCGGCTCGGCGAGGACCGGATCAAGCTGCAAGCCGGCGATACGCTGTTTTTTGACGGTGCGCTGCCGCATGCGCCGGTCAATGTGCACAAATCGCCGGTCACGCTGCTGGCGTGCTATTTCCTGCGCGAAAATCACGGCTAACTCATGGAGGACAACATGATTGATTTTTATGGACAAAAGTTGCCGGTGTGGAAGGCGAACCTGCATACCCACACCACCAATTCCGACAGCAAATTCACTCCGGAAGAAACCATTAACCTCTACCGCAATGCCGGTTACAACGTGCTGGCCCTGACCGATCACCGCCGAACCAACGCGGTATCGGAACTCGACGGCCGCGGCATGCTGCTGCTCTCCGGCATCGAGATGCATCCGCCGGGACCGCGCGGCATTCTGTGGCACCTGCTGGCCGTCGGCGTGCCCGAGGATTTCGGCTACGACGAACAGGAAGCGCCGCAGGTGATGCTCGACCGGGCCATTGCCGCGGGCGCGATCTGTTTCGCCGCCCACCCGTACTGGTGCGGCCTGACCGCGACGGAAGTCATGAGCCTGAAAGGCTTCGCCGGACTAGAGGTTTACAACGCCTCCACCCGCCGGATCGGCAAAGCACTCAACATGCAGATCTGGGACGAAATCCTGGATTCCGGCGCACTCTACAACGCCATTGCCGTGGACGATATCCACCACGCGGAACACTTCCAAAAAGGCTGGACCATGATCGCCGCCGGGGAATGTACCGCCAATGCCATCATGAAAGCCCTGCACGAGGGCCGCTACTACGCCTCGACCGGCCCGGAAATCACCCGCCTCGCCATTGAAAACGGCATTTTCAAGGCGGAGTTCTCCACCTGCATCGAAGCGATTCTGATGACCAACAAAAGCAATGGCTGCGGCCGGATCGAAGGCGAATTCACCGAGCTTGAAGCCGATATTTCGCGCTGGCCGAAGGGGAGTTATATCCGTTTACAGATCAAGGACAAAAACGGCAATTACGCCTGGAGCAATCCGCTGATCATTTCTTGATCAGCCATTCTTCGCGGGGTAGTTCGAGCGGCGAATTCGTCCGGATATAATCACGCACGCAATCGCGCAGCAGCGGGTCGGCGGTACGGTTGCCCACGCGGTTTTTCCCGGCGATCTCCTGCAGCTTGCCGAAGCGGTTGGAGATCAAGAGATAATTGGCTACGGCAAGTTTGTAGACCTTGTCGTCCGGCACTGGTTTCATGGTTTCGTCGCAAATGCTTACGACCTGTTTTTTCTTCGCATCGTACGGAACCTTGAGGCCGTAAAAAATCGACGCATAATAATCGCGGTTGTTGCCAAGCTGTTCATTGAGAATAACCTTCAACTCGGCAGCCGTCACCGGAATGACCGCCACCGTGTTCTCATAAGGCATGATATTAAAAAGATCGTTCTCGGTGATGTTCCGCTCCAGCCCGGTCTGCGTATTCACGCTCAGCAGTGCCAGGTCCGCGCCGGTACTCCGGCACATTGCCCGGGCCATCAGCTGTCCCACCGGAGCATTGACGGCATTGTGCTTTTCCGGTCCGGCAATCGGAGCCTCGGTCCGGCCGATAACCTTACGCTTGAACTCACCGGTTTGCGCCAGATAATCGGCCAATATGACGCTCAATTCCTCGTCCGGCTCGGCCATGATCGAAACCTTCAGCAGCGACGACAAAATCCGCACCGGCCGCCTGGCCTCCCTGTCATAGGAAATCGTCACCTTGCCCAGCTCCCGGGCGTGTGCGCCGGTCTGGACATACCAGGCCGAGCCCATCTTTTCGCCGGGGACTGATTTGTGCGAATGGGCCCCGAGCACCAGGTTGATCTCCGGGAAATCCCGGATCACGTCGAATACCGAAAACCCGGCCGAGCGCTGCGGCACATGCATGGCCAGCACGATCAGGTCGGGCTCCGACCGGCGGATTTCAGGCATGACTTCGTACAGGGCATCGGTGATATTCTGCGAACTGGCGCGGATTTCCGGCTCGAAGCGGACATCGTCGTGCATATTCGGCAGCGTCATGCCGATCACCGCGATTTTCACCCCGGCTTTTTCGAACAGCCGCCATGAAGCGAGTTCTTTTTTGCCGCCGGGAAAAATCAAATTGCCGCCGAGCACCGCGCCTTCGAATTCCTTCGCGCGCTGCTGCAGGGCCGGAAACTCAAATTCAATATCATGATTGCCGATCACCCAGGCATCGTATTTCAGGTGATTCATCGTCCGGATCACCGCCGCACCTTTGTCATACGCGCCCTCGATCGTCCCCTGCAATGTGTCGCCGCAGTCGATGAGCAGCGTATCGGAACGGTCGGCGCACTCCTTTTTGATCAGCGGTGCGAGCTTGAGCCAGCCGCCTTCCCGCGTCTCGAAATGCGCATGCGTATCGGAAGTGAAATAAAGCTTCAGTTCGACACTCTCCGCCGACAACAACACCGCGGAAAACAGCGCCAGCAGAACAACCGGAAATTTCTTCATAACTTATTCGGCATCCTTCATGGCCTGGATTTTTTCGAGCTGGGCCTTCGCCTTGCGGACACACCAGTCAAACGGACTCCGGGCGGCTTTTTCGTAATATTCACCGGCCAGCTTCCAGTCTTTCTGCGCGAAATAATTGTCGGCGATATAAAGATCGGCCATCCGCAGCTGATGCTGCGAGGCTCCCTTCAATTCATAAACCTGCCGGTAGGCGGCGATCGATTCCGGGTAGCGCTGCTGCTCGAAATACAACCGGCCGCGATTGAATATCGCCGCGGCCGCCGCGTAGACCGGCGCGCCTTTCAGGCTCAGGACCTTTTCGACCGTTTTTTCGGCCTCGCCGTATTTTTTCTGGTCGATCAGGATGGCGGAAGCCGCCACCCCGGCGTCAGCCACGAAGTTCACCGGAGCTCCGGGGATGGATTCGACCTTCCGCAGAGGCGCCAGTGCTTCGTCCGGCTTGTTCATGCTGCGCAGCAGTACTCCGGCGTCGAGCAGCGCGTTGGCCCGGATGCCGGGCGGCAAATCGGCCCGCTCGCCCAGCGCGATATACGCCGCCGCCGCTTCGGGTAGCTTCCCCTGAAAACGGATGTTGTGGACCTGATGAATCCGCGCAGTCGCCACCAGCACGGGGTCCATGCCTTCGGCTTTGATGATTTTCTCCAGCGTCCGCTCGGCCTCGACCCACTCTTTTTCGGCGCGGTAATGGTTGGCGCGGGTGATCAGTACCTTGTACTTCTCATCCGGGGTTGTCGCGCGGTCTTCCGCCTGCTTGAAATAAATCACAGCCTGCTCGAGCCGCCCCTCTTTCTGCGCCTGAATCCCGGCCGCGAACGCCTCGTCGAAGCTGTCGAACGCCGACACCCCGCCGATTATACAAAAAGCCAATAACAGGCCATAGTGCAATTTCATCTTCAATTTCTCCTTGGGTTGCAATTCTATAATTTAGCACCACTTGAGAATTAATTCAATCGGCGCGCCCTTTCCGGCACTCATCTTCAATCATTTTGAAGAATTTCTTGTATTTTTCGCGGGTCGCCTCGACTTTTTTGTAAGTACAGCCCCAATACACCGTCAGCCCGATGATCGCCGCCAGGAACGGCACGAAACTCTGCATCAGCATCATGATCAGCGCCGACAGGATCAGGAGCGCCGGAAAGGCCAGCCGCTGCCACCGGTGAAGCTGCAATTCAATATTCAGTTTATCCGTCACCGCCCAGCAGTTCATTTCCCAGAACAGCAGTTCCGACCCGCAGCTCAACGTCGTATTGCGGGTACTGCTGATGAACGCCACAATCTCATGCTGGCGGTTCGTGCGAAGATAATCATAAAAGAAAGCTTTTTTGCAGCGGATGCTGAACGAAATAAACTGCCCCTTGCAAACATACATCACAAACAGTTCCCAAGCCTTTTTCACCTCGCTCCAATCGACCTCATTCTTCGCGACCGGCACTTTTTCCGGCTCCGGTGAAGGCGGCGGCGTTTCAATTTCCGGTGCTTTTTCCGGCGCGGGAGCTTCCGCCGGCGCTACGGCGTCCGGCTCTTTGTCGACACCGAATACGGCATTGCAAATCGCCTGAATGACCGGTATCACCAGCATGGTCAGAGAGATCAGCAACAGGAACAAACTCAGTATGCCCAATCCGTAAAAATCACGCATCGGCACCTGCTGACCGTCGCTGAATATATACTGTCCGTCCTCGATGCCCTTCACGGTAAGCGTGGTATCACCGGCAGTCAGCAGATACGGAGCCGCCTGCGGTCCGATCAACTGATACACCACGTAATCGACCGCCAGATAAGCCGTCATCAGCCCCAAAAACAGTGCCGCCAGCGAAATCGCAAAGCGGAAGGGCCGCCAGCGCTCGCGAAACGGCAAATTCTCATCATCCGCGGGCGATACAAAATCGTACTTATCGCGCTCCGGCATTTTCGGAAACTTCAATAGCTTAATCAGTTTCCCGCACAGAATCATCAATTGCATCCAGAGAATAACGCCCAATCCCAACCCGATGTATTTGCCGGCGGCCAGCGGGTCGATCATGTTGTTTCGCATCAACGAATCGAGTCCATCGGAACCGAGCCACGGAGAGAGCTTTTCGACGCCGATAAACCAGCCATAGTACAGACACGGCGCCATCATCAACAGCATCGCCAGCCAGTACAGCCAGCGCAGCCCCCGGTTTTGAATTTTCATCGTTGCCCCCTTTTACAAATTATCGAGTTCAATGCCGAACATGCCGCCGAGGTCCTCCGTTTCCAACGTCGAGTCGCCCTGTATTTCGCCGGTCCAATCGGACTCCATCAGCTCCTTCTGGTCCACGCCGCGCAACAGGAAAAAGAGCTCGGGCTTTTCATCCAGCCGAGCCCCTACTCCGTACAGAACCGCCGACAGGTGCTTGCACAAATCCGCCCAGTCCGGGCAGTCGCAAATCAGCTTGATTTCCCCGTGCGCCGGGAAAAGTCCGCTCTCCGGATCGCACAATAGGGCAATGATTTCCGGCGAGAGTTTCCCCTGGATCAGGTCGATCAGCGACGATATTTTGCCGGCGCACGCTTTCCGGATTTCCTGCCATTTTTCGGGGTCAAGACGGTCGATTTTTATGGTGATATGATACAACTCGGAACCAAGCACCTGAGCCGTGATTTCCCCCTCGGCGATCTTCATATCGATCACCGCGCCCTGCCTCAGGTAGCTGCGCCCGCGCGGCAAACGGCTGGCGTAATCATGAAACGACTCGATATGGCGGTTCCACGCCTGCCCCCAGAACGTCTTCGCGATGCTCCTGGCGGTGACCGTGACCGGCTCGAGGGCCTCGCCCTTTTTCTGCAGTTGCCTGATCTTCTTTTCCGCCTGCTTCTTGCGCTCGGCCGCACTTATGTAACGCGGAAAATCATCGTCGTAATCATATTCCATCAATTTTTCCTCAGATAACTGAATTTACATCCAATGCGACGAAATTCAACAGTTCATCGTTATTCATATCGGTCAAAAGTTTTTCGGCCCCCTCGCTGAGGATGCTCTCGGCCATGGCGCGCTTGCTGCCGATCAAGTCGTCGATCTTCTCCTCAATCGTGCCTTTGCAGACGAATTTATGCACCAGCACGTTGCGGTGCTGGCCGATCCGGTAGGCGCGGTCGGTGGCCTGATTTTCCACCGCCGGGTTCCACCAGCGGTCGAAGTGCACCACGTGATTCGCCGCGGTCAAATTCAGCCCGATTCCGGCGGCCTTCAGCGACAACACGAAAAACGGCGGCCCGCCCGGCGCTTGAAACTGCTCCACCAGCTTCTGCCGCTGCCCGATCGGCGTACCGCCGTGCAGAATCAGCCCCGGCCGCCCGAAACACCCCGCCAGATACTCGTGCAGCGGTTCGGTCATCTCGCGGAACTGTGTGAACACCAGCATTTTGTCCTGCCGCCCGGCGATACCGCCGGCGATCTCGCCAAGGCGCTTGAACTTGCCGCCGTGCTCGGGGTCGTAGTCGCCGTTGCCGCTGAACTGCGCCGGATGGTTGCAGATCTGCTTGAACACCATCAAATATTTCAACACGATACCCTTGCGCTGGATATCGTCCAGTTCCTTGAGCTCGCGCGTCAGGTTCTGCACCGCCCGCTGATACAAGAGCACCTGCGACTTGGCGAGCATGCAATACGCGGTCAACTCCGTTTTGTCCGGCAGGTCCTGAATAATCCGGCGGTCGGACTTCAAGCGCCTCAGGATGAACGGCTTCGTCAACTGCCGCAGCGGCGTGTAGTCCATCCCTTCGTCGGGCTTTTTCAGCTCCTTGACGAACGCGTTGTATTGCGTCAGATTCCCCAGCAGCCCCGGCTGAATGAAGTCGAAAATGCTCCACAGATCGGTCAAATTGTTCTCGATCGGCGTGCCGGTCAGCGCCAGCTTTCGCGGGCTCTTCAGCGCACGGACCGCGCGGCTCTGCTGCGAAGTCGGATTCTTCAGCGCCTGCGCTTCGTCGGCGACCACCGCGCTCCATTGGATTTTGCGCAGCTGCGGCATATTTTTCAGCATGCCGTAAGTCGTCGCCACCAGGTCGAACGAAGAAAGAAAAATTTCAGGCTCGTCCTGCAGCATTTCCTTGTCCTCCGGGGTCAGCGCCATCGGGTGCAGGATCTTGAACTTCAAATCGGGGGTGAATTTGGCCGCCTCGTTCTGCCAGTTCCGCAGCAGCGACGCGGGCAGGACCAGCAGGACCGGCGCGTGGCGCGTATCGCCGCGATTCTTCCACAGCGACACCAGCGTGAGCAGCTGCAGCGTTTTGCCCAGCCCCATGTCATCCGCCAGGCAGCCGCCCATGCCGAGCTCAGTGATCCGCCACAAGTATTTGACGCCGTCCAGCTGGTACGGACGCAATATCCCGCCCAGTTTCGCAGGTAACGGCGGCAGGGCGATGGCGGACGGCGACGCCAACTCATCCAGCATCTTTTTCAAAGCGTCGCCGGCCTCGATCTGGCAATAATTCTTATAAAGCTCCGGCGTATGCTCGAACTCCGCTTTTTTCTGTACGCCGGAGAGCATCCGCAGCGAGTCCATGAACGAAATCCCCAGCATCAGCGAATCCTCGGCCTCCTGCCAGACCTTCATCAACTGCGAAATCTTCTCCGCGTCCGCCTCCACCCATTCGCCCTTCAAACGCACCAGCCCGTCATGCGAATTCAAAATCGCCTGAATCTCCTCGTCGCTCAGTGCCCGGCCGTTGACCATGAACACTGCCGAACAGCGCATCATCGCGCCGATGCCGACTTTCTGCCCCTCGCCCACATCGATTTTGATCGAGAGTTTGGCCTTGCTCGGCTTCGAATTTTTCCACACATTGGCAAGCCGCACAATGATCCCGGCGTCCTCGAAAAACGGCGTATCATGCAGGAAATTATATGCCTCGCGCGCACTCCACGCCTGCGGCGCATAAACTTTCTTGCTTTCCAGTAAATTACGCAGGAATTCGCTCGATTCCGACGCCTTCTGAATCGGCATCAGCACCGACAGCAGCGCATTACGGTCATTCGCGTAAGCCTTCAGCGCCTCGCCCAGCGGCAGGTGCTTCGGTTTATCCGAGGCCGAGAGCTTATGGATAAACGTCGCCAGAAACGCAAACGGCCGCTCGCCGCTCTGGTCCTGTTTGTTTTCCGCCAGATGGAAACTGACCTTGCCGACCTGCCCCCAGACCGGGTTCAACGTCCGCACCCACTCCGTCCGGCTGCCGCCGAACGCCGCCAGCTCCGCCGTGACCGCCGCGATCAAATCCGACTGTATCGCGCCCAACACCTCCGCCGAGAGATACTCGCCCCCCAGCATCGGCGGCGCCGACATGGCATAAAACCCCAACCGCTCCGCACTCCAACGCAGCGATTCCAGCACCTCCCCCTCCGGGCAATGGCACAGCGCCCCGATCAGCTCACGCCCGAAGTCGATGAAATACCGGAACGGCGGCGGCGCGCCACCGGCACTCAGTTTCAACAGAGCCAATATCCCCTGCCCCGAGCCCTCCCGGAAAACATCCTGAACTTCCCAAGCATTCTCGCCGTCGGCCTCAAACAGAAACAGCTTTCCCACCGGATCAATACCAATCTCAAACTTCATAATCGCCGCGCTCCTTCAAATGCGCCGGAGCCACCGGCAAAATAAAGTCCGAACCGATGTAATCCCCGCCAAGACCCCACGCAAACACGCCGATCTTCCACAAAATACGGAGCCCACCGGGCAATTCTGTTGACGGCATGGTATTCGACGGCATCGTAAACGTGAGGCTACCACCATCCGATTTCGGGCACTCCTGATTCAAAATCAGTTGCGAATGAAAAAGAGTGGTAATCAACGTTGAATATTTACCACTCTTAAACGTAAATTCCTCAAGCCCGTATAGAAGCACAATCAGCTTCATTTTCTGCGATGCCCCCGGCAGCTTCCACTCCAATGTAACCTCATCGCCTAAATGCGCCACAGGTTTGCTGATCTGCACCCTGCAGGAAGTTTTCTTGAAATTTGCCAAGTATTGAATAAATATCACAATCGCCAGGATCACGGCTACCATTCCGACAAAGCCAATTATTCTGGTCGGCCATGACCGCTCGTCGAAAAGCAGGAAAAAATACCCAAACAATGCTGACGGAACAATCAGCATGAGCACCACCGTCATAGCGGTACTACGCTGCACTTCTGCATTTTTGGGACTGGCAAGTGGATAGCGCCAGTCCCGATTCTGCTTCAATGCCACGTTTTTCAGCTTGGGAGCCCGCTTTCTTCTGGAAAGAACAAAATATCCGACCATACAAAAACACATCCAACCACAAATAAATGCAGTCCCCAACAGCGGAAGGCTTTTCGCCTCCCGGTCCAATACAGACGCCCAAGGCTTGTCGGGACTCACATAGCATATAACTTGTTTGCCCGGTGGATATCGCTTGGCAATTTCCTGAGCCTCGGACCAAATATATTCCCTGGATGAAAAATCATAACGGGAACCGGTATATTCTCGTTCTTTCCAAACATATTCATAGGTTATCCGAACGGAATAATTGGCGTCGCTTCTGCTGAAATGGTGCTTTTTCACCTGACAAGATTTAACCCACGCATCCGTCTCGACCCAGTTTGGTGAGTCTCGCTCAAGCCACAACAAATATAGAAGCCGCCCTTCCAATACCACGCCTAAAAGAATACCTGCCAGACAGCATATCTGTAAAAAGCTTAAACCGAATTTCTTTTTTCCGCTGTTTATCATTCATTTTCCGGAGTTATTTCTTCGGGGCTTTGATCAGGTCACGCAGGCGTTTCGGGTAGTCGATATCCGGGGGCAGGACGGCCTCCAGCTTCACGTTGCCGCCGCTGATGGTTAGGGGCACGTAGATGATCTCCTTGCCGGGCTTCATGGTGACTTCGAGCTGCCAGTCGATCTTGAGGGTAATGCCGTCGCAGCCGTAGGGGCCGTTGGGAACCGGCAGTGAGAAAAGTTCCCGGCCTTCGCGCGGCAGGTGTTCGAATTCCTTGAGGCCGGTGGTGTAGAATTCTTCTTTGTCTTTTGCCGTGACAGTGTAGCCCAGGGCGACGGTGATTTTCCGTACCGGTTTGTCACTGGACCAGTGGACCGCGGCATCCAACTCGCCGCCGAATTCCAAGGACTTCTGCGATAATTTTATTTCCAGCATGATTATATCTCCTTCTGCGCGGGGACCACCGGCAAGGTGAAGTCGCTGCCGATGTAGTTTTTGCCATCGCTCCAGGCATACAGCCCGAGCGTCCAGTAATATTCGTTGCCATTGGACAGCTTGACCGAATGCATGGTGCCGACCGGAACGGTGAATTTGAGCATGCCCTGCCCTTCGCCCGGGTGGTCTTTTTCCATCAGCAGTTGCGAATAAAACAGGCTCTCGATGGTTTCCGAGTGTTTGCCCTCCTGATAGGTATATTTCTCAATGCCGGACAACAGGATGATCACTTTGCCGGACTGCGCCGCCTGCGGCAGGCGCCACTCCAGCGTCAACTCTTTGCCGGGCCGGGCGACCGACTGGCTGATATCCAGTTCGTAAACGTTCTGCGTGAAATTCATCAGCGCCCGGACAAACGACCACAGTATCGCCAACGTAGCCACCCCCGCAATCACCGCGCCTGCCAAAAGCGCCAACCGAAGTACAGTCTCGGGCACCTTGCAACACGCAATCGCCAAAGCGACCGTCGCTCCGCCAAATATGCTCACTGCAAAAAAACCGCCGCCCAGCCGTCCCAAACTGCCCGAACACGCCTTGAGCCGGTAATAACCGCTGCGCCCGACCGCCTTGACAGCCACAGCCTGGACGTCCATCGCTTTCGCACGCGTCCTTCTCAGCGTGAATATAATCCCGCCCAGCCCAATGCAGAAAAAGAGCCCCGGCATCAATATCCTCAGCCAGATGAATTCACCCACACTACGGACGATCACCGCACTGGATGGTTTATCCGGGTCGACATAGCATTTGATCTGCTTCCCCTTCGGATACCGCTCGACAATCACCCGTTTGGTTTCATAACCGCTGGAGTGTCCGAAGTCGAAATCATAACGAGTACCGGTATAAGGCTGCTGGTCGTATTGATAGTTGTAGGTAATCTTGACGGCATAAGTAGTACCGCCCTTGCTGCCTCTCTGCTCGCTGACCCGGCTCGACTCGACCACGGCGTCCGTCTCGATCCAATTCCTCGAAGCAAGCACCATCCAACAGGGATAAAACACCATGACCCCCAGAAACCCCAGTCCGAACAGCATGAAAATCCCAAAACCAAAAATCGCCACACCCTTCCCGGCTTTCTTCTTTTTTCCTTTTCCCATCAATCATTCCTTAATTTATTAACGCCTGTTTTCTTTCTCCGAGTGGCGATAATTTCCCACAATCCAAAACCGATAAGAGCGCCCGGCACCAATACTCTCAACCAGAACATATTTCCCAATCCACGAACCATCACAGCGGCGGCTGGATTCTTCGGATTCACGTAGCATTTAATATACTTCCCTTGCGGGTATTGTTCAATAACGGTTCCCAAACCGCTGGAGTGTCCAGAATCAAAGTTGTAGCTCGTACTGGTATAATGCTGATTTTCGTGCCGGTATTTGTAGGAGATTGTCGGTGGATATGTATAACCGCCTTTCCTGCTTGATTCAACTACAGCGTCGGTCTCCACCCAATCCCGGGAGTTGAACAGCTCCCAGCAGGGAAACAACACTATAGCAATCAAAAATACCAGGCCGAACGCAAACATTGCAAAACCAGAAATTTCCCCATTTTTCTCTGATTTTTTCTTCGTCCGTTTCGTCATCAATCAATTTTCCAGTTTTTGTGTGTTTTTGTGTATTTTGTGGACAAAAAAATTCACCGGTAATCGCGGAACTGCGCCGGGGTTTTGCCGTGGTGCTTCAGAAATACTTTGCAGAAATAACTGGTCGAGGCGAATCCGCAACGGTCGGCCACTTCTTTAACCGTCAGTTTTTCGGTCTGCAGCAGCCTCACGGCCACCCGCATTTTCAGCTCGGTCACGAAGTCCATCGGCGACATGCCGTAGTATTTGTGAAACTGCCGGATAAAATGAAAACGGCTGTAACCCGCCACTTCGGCCAGTTCATCCACGGTAAGCTCTTCGTCCACACGCGTCAGGCAGTAATCCCGCACTTTGTCGATGAACGCCGGTGTTTCGCCGCTCCACCCCGACGGCAGGAATTCGCGCACCAGTTCCATGGTGAAGCGATAGCTCGCCGCCGAGGCATCGAACGGATTATTGAGCCGGTCGTCTTTGCCCGAGCGGAAAAGTTCCTTGGCCAGCCGTAGCGTCTCCGAGCCGGGCTGATGGGTCAGGATCGGGCTGCCGATGCGCTTGCGCAGTTCCAGCAGAATCCGGACGATCTCCGAACCATTCATCGTCACATAATAAAATTCCCAATACTGATTGGACTGCTTGAAGTAATAGCAATGCTTCTCCGGAATCTTCAGCAGCACGGCGCTTCCAGGTTCGACCAGGTATTCCTTGTTGCCGAACCGCAGGTTGCCGCAGCCGCCGATCGTGTACTGCCAGAGCAGCATTTCCTTGGAGCCGCGCTTGGTGCCGTCCCAGCAATAAGAACTGGCAGTGGTCAACTGGTGCCCGCAGTTCAACAGCATGGCGTGCAGCGGAATCAACCGGCCCGGATAAATCGGTGCAAATGATTCATGAAATTCTTCGTACATCAGAAATACCTGCCTGAAATTATGTCAGTGCCAAACGTTTTCCAGCTTTTCGCCGAATCGCGGATCATCGCCATACCGGCCGGGCGCAGGCTGCGCATTTCGCCGTTCAGCCCCGAGGCCAGCGAACTGACCGTGGGGTTGTGCCCGACCACCAGCACCACGGAAATATCGTCATCCGTATGCTGGATCTGGCGCAGCAGTTCGTAATCGTCGATATGGTACAGCGCCCGCTCGGCCACAATCACCGCATCCGGCACCCCGAGCACCGCCGCCATCCGCACCGCGGTCTGCGATGTCCGCATGGCCGAGCTGCACAGGATCAGCCCGGGAATCAGGTTTTCGGCGCGCAGATGGAGCGCCGCCATATTGACTTCCTCCAGTCCGTCCGGAGTCAGCTTGCGGTCGAAATCGGCTCTGGCCCACCCTTCGGCATGCCCGTGTCGCATGATAATCAATGTTTTCATGGGTGTAATTTAAACCCAACTTCATAAAAATCAACTTTGAAAATCGGGCAACTGATAGTATGTTAAAGAATTATGAAAGAAACTCCTTACAGCGAAAATAAATTGCGCTCCAGATCGAGCGGACCGCCGGCGGTAACGCTGGTACTCGACCGCCTGCGCAGCGCCCACAATACCGGCAATATTTTCCGGATCGCCGAGGCCATCGGCGCCCGCGAGATCATCGCCTGCGGCTACACGCCGGCCCCCGGACATCCCAAGCTGGCCAAAACCGCCATGGACACCGACACCATGGTCCCGTGCCGTCAATGCCCGGACTCCCTGACCGCGGTGAACATGCTCCGCGCCGAGGGTGTCCGCCAGGTGATCGCGGTGGAGGCCACCGAAACCAGTGTTTTCGCCTGGGATTACGAGTATGAATTTCCGCTGGCGCTGGTGCTGGGCAACGAAGCACTGGGGGTGACCCCCGAAACGCTGGCCGCCTGCGACGCCACCGTCAGCCTGCCCATGTACGGCATCAAAGCCTCCATCAACGTCGGCAACTGCGCGGCCGCGGTCCTCTACGCCATTATCGCCAAATATACCCGAGGGTTATAATATATGAAAATCAAGTTGACCGGAAAAAATATCGAAGACATCCGTCCCCTGTTGAATTCATACGGACTGGAGGAAACCGACGGCGCGCCGGAGCTCATCGTGGCCTACGGCGGCGACGGCAGCCTGCTCGGAGCCGAGCGCACCTACCCCGGCCTCCCCAAACTGCCGTTGCGCGACACCCGCAGCGCCCGGCTCTGCGAAGAGCATGTCCACGAAAAACAGCTGCAGACTTTCCTCGACGGCAAAACCACTCTCAGCACGCTGAAAAAGCTGGAGGCCCGGGTGACCTCGCATCACCTGCTGGCCCTGAACGATATTTATATCCACAACCACGACCCCGCCAGCGCCCTGCGCTATCAGGTCTGGATCGACAATCAGCTTTATGCCGAGGAAATCGCCGGCGACGCCGTCGGCCTCTCTTCCGTGCACGGCAGCTCGGCGTATTACCGCAGCATTACCCACAGCGTGTTCCGGGTGGGGCTCGGCCTGGCCTTCAGCAACAGCATGGAGCTGGTCAATCACATGGTGATCAGTGAGGAATCCGAGGTCCGCATCAAAATCATCCGCGGCCCCGGCGTAATCATTGCCGACAACGATCCGGAGCGGATCATCATGAAAGAGTGCGACGAGGTTCTCCTGCGTCAGTCGAACCAAATCGCCCACATTTACGGTCTCGAGAACTTCATGTGTCCCAAGTGCCGTTTCCTGCGTCATTTCAACCAGTACCCGTTCGTCCGGATGACCGGCCCGCAGTCAACTTAACCGTGTTTGTGCCGGTGAGCGGCGATCGCAGCAGCGGCGGCCATGCGCAACTTTTCGTCATTGCCGCCTTTCGTGGCTGACGCCGCTTCTTTTTTCGGCTCCAGGAGATGCTCGAAAGGTTTGGCAATCGCGCGGTTCAGATAAATCGCTCCGATCACCACAACCAGAAATCCGGCTACAGCGCCCAAACCGACCGCAGCCAGCTTTACGCCATCCATTACAAGTTCCATCATTGTCCCTTTTTGTTCACGTTTTATTCATTGGCGAATACCCGGATAAACGGGGCAGATTCCGATGCTTTAATTCTCACTTTAAACAGCAATATTTTACCATGCCAATAAAATAGAAATGCGATCGATAATCATGGACAATATATATTAAGACGTTATCCAAATCAAATAATTTAAGAATTTTTCAGCAATTTTTTTATATCCATACTATTCAAGATTAATATAAATTTGCATCAATGCCGACTCATCCATTAAGCTTTACACGGACGACAGGCGGGCATTCACAAAAATATACCCAATTAATCTAGCACTTTATCAAATCAGGCTTTTAAGGTAAGCGGCGATCACGGCTACTTTGCGTTCAGTGATATTGCTGCCGTTGATGATGATGTCGGCATGGCTTTTCAGGGGTTCATAGAATTCTTCGTGGCGGAACCGCTGTGTTCCGAGGAAATAATCGGCCTCTTCTTCCAGGGTGATCCCCAATGCCATCCGCCGCTTGATCCGGCGGTAAAAGCGCTCATCCGAGGAGGTATCGACGAAAATCGTCAGGTCGCACTTCTCCCGGACCTCCGGCTCGAAAATGGCAAACACCCCTTCGACGATAACGACCTGCGCCTCACCGCCCAAGGCGCTGGCCAGCGCTTCATGGTAGGCGGCGAAGTCCCAGCTTTCCGGCTGGTTGAAATCATCAAAACTATTGCCGGAAAAACGCGAAATCATCTGCGGCTTCACCGGCTTGAAAAAACGGTCCGTGTGAATGATCTCCGACTTGAAGCCGGCCAGCATTTCCGCCAGTTTTTCGCTCAGGTAACTTTTCCCGGAGGCACTGCCGCCGCCGATTCCCGCCAATATTTTTTTCATCTTCAGACTCCACTGTTTCGTATACTGAGTTGCATTCCATCGGCAGTTACAAGCTTTATGATTGCAATTCGGTATTATATAAGATAATGCCGATTTCGGCGATAGCAATCCGCGTCCGGTTGAATTCAAGGCGAAAAGGTGTATATTACTTGCTTATATTTATAGGATCACACATTATGAAAATCGCTGATTTATCCGATGTTTTTCACTCCGGCCGCGGTGCGCGAAACTTTTTCACCGGGGTGCTGCTGTTCGGTATCGCCGTAGGGTGCTTTACCGGAGTTTTCAACAATTACCTGGTCGAAATCCATCATTATGCGGGTTCCCAGCGCGGACTGCTGGAGTTTTTCCGCGAAATGCCGGGGCTGATGCTGGTGTTCCTGCTCGCGCTGATGCACCGCTTCACCGAATGGCGGATTCTCCGCATCGCCACGCTGATCGCGATGCTCGGTACGATCGGGCTGCTTTTTTCCGGGTCCAGCAGTTTCATGGTCATCTGCATGGTGGTCCTGTGGAGCGTAGGCGAACACCTGATGATGCCGGTGCGAAACTCCATCGCGCTGCACATCGCCAAGCCCAATAAACAGGGCTCTTCGCTGGGCATATTTTCCAGCATCGGCTATGCGGGGCAGGTATTCGGCGGCCTGGTGGTCGTGGCGGTATTTTTCCTGATCAAAACATTGTTTCCGGACGCTGCGCGAATCGTTTCCTACAATGCCATCTGGGTCATCATGATGGGGCTGATGCTCCTCTGCTTCCTCTGCTCGTTTCCGAAGGGCGGCGTGGGCGACGAAATCGTCAAGAGGCCGCGGCTCTATTTTCACCGCAAATACAACAAGTTCTATATTCTTGAGCTCTTTTACGGGGCCCGCAAGCAGATTTTCATCACCTTCGCGCCGTTCGTGCTGGTCATCATTTATGGACTGGAACCCCGGGATATGGGGATTCTGATCGGGGTCTGCGCGGCCATCAACATTTTCGGCGGCACGCTGGTCGGCAAACTGATCGACCGCTTCGGCTACCGCAACATCATGATTTATGACACGGTGGTGCTGTTTTTCGTCTGCATCATTTACGGCTTCGCCGACAAATGGTTCCCGAAAGAAGTGGCGCTGTGGATCGTGGTGATCAATTACGTGCTCGATGCGATCATCAGCACCGCCGCCATGGCCTCGAGCATTTACGTGCGCTCGATCTCGAATTCCAAAGAAGAATTGTCGTCCACGCTAAGTACCGGTATTTCGATCAACCACCTGATCAGCGTCTTCGCGGCGCTGCTCGGCGGGGTGCTGTGGGATACGCTGGGCGTGGGCGTGCTGTTCATCTTCGCGGCGATTATGGCCGTGGCAAACAGTGTGTTCGCATGGACCATCCCCAAGCCGAAATCAATGCAGTGATTCGCGCAGGCGGCATCCGGCGCAGTCGCCGCTGCAGCTCTGGCAGAATTCGCGGTAAAGCTGAATGGCGCCCTGCCCCGCTGCCGCGGACTCCTTGAACACGGCGGCGGTTTTTTCCTCTCCGAACCATCTGGCGCTGACCGTGCGGATAATGGTATTTTCCTGCATCGGCGGCAATTCGCGCCACGCTTTGGCGGCGAATTCAGCGATGGCCGGGTGTTTATCGAGCCGGCCGTGCGCGTGCATGGCGGGCAGGATGACATTGATCGCGAGCTCGAGCGCCCGGCTCTTGCCCATGACCGACGCCGCGGGCTTCTTCGGCTTGTAAAAATTAATCCAGTGATCCCACATGCCGTCCTTCAATTCGAGCTGCGACAGCATCCCGTCGATAAACGCTTTGTAGGAGCCCGACTTCATCGAGAGATCGACAAAATGGCGCAATGGCCGCTCCCCGAAGCGCCGCACCAGCAGCACCGCCGCCGCCACCCGCCGCTCGGGCGTGTTAAATGGCCGGATGCCGTCGCGCCGCCAGCGGATTTCCGGCCGCGCCTTCAAACGCAGACTCCACCAGCGATCCCAGCATGCGGACTCGAATTTCAGCAGCGGTTCGGCGGGCGGATCGACCGCCGGGTCGGGCAGCAACCCCGATTCGCCCCAGATGATCGCCTCGTAATCGCGTTCGCGGATATCCTGGGCGTACTCGTGGTAGCGCTCAAAAAGTTCGATGAAATTATCGCGGTTATTCTTGTAGCCGACCGCTTCGAACATCGCCCGCAGCGTCGATTTTTCGATTCCTTCCAGCAGCGCCTGACGCGCAATATCGTCGGCCTTGGTGTGGAAACGGGTCATGCCGGCGTCTTCGAAAAACGTCCGCAGCTCGTCCATGCCCTTGCGGCTGAAAACCGCCGCACACTCGCCCGCCCGGACCTCGGTCCCGGGCGACGCACTTTCCGGTTCGGGCTTCAACAGCATCAGCGGGGGCAGCTGATTGCGCTGCTCCATGGTCAGGTCGTCGATTTCCGCCACATGCAGAATCACGTTGAAATACGCCGGATTCGGCTCGTGGTTGTGCCGGAACCAATCCGAGGCGCGGCTGTGGATCTCCACGTCGCCGGTCAAAACATGATTGTCGATTTTGAGCCGGGCGTCGCGAAAATCCGGTCCGGCCTCATGGTTCCATAAACCGGTGGAAATGATCTCGATCACCAGGTTGTCCGCGCTCTTGCAAACCGTCCCCGGTGCGAGGCGGTTCCATTGCTGCTGCAGCGGCAATTCCTGGTGTTTCGACTTCAAAATCCGAACTCCAGTTGCCCTGTTGATTCTTCCGGCTCTTCCTTCGGCGCGACGGGCTCTTCGCCCATCCACTCGTCGAGGCTGACGATCTTGATATTGTGTTTGCGGGCCTTTTCCAGCTTGGAACTGCCGCCGTTCGGATCATCGGCCACCAGCAGCGCCAGCTCGCCGGTCACGTCGTCCACGGGGTCATAACCGCGCTGACGGGCGAGGTCCTGGTAAAAGGAGCGCTTCTCGGGCATTTTGCCGGTGAAACAGATCTTCGGCAAACCGCCTTCCTTGCTGCCCTTGGTGGTCTTGAGGCGCACTGCCGCCAGCAATTCATCCAGCAGCGTCGCCTGGTTGCGGATCTCGCGGTAAATCGCCGCCGCCCGCTCGGGCCCGATGCCGTTGATCTTGGACAACTCCTCGGTGGAGAGTTCGCGCAATTCGGCCAGCGTGTACTCGCTCAGAATCATCTTCGCCACGTTCGGCCCGACATTGGGGATATTCAGCGCGGCAAGCAGTTGATAATCATTCACATCGCGCGCCGCGGCGATCTCTTTCAACAAATTCGAGGCCGACTTATCCTTGAAGCCTTCCAGCTGCAGGATTTCGATCTTTTTCAGGGCGAAAATATCTTTCAGCGAATGCACGTTCAGATTCGTCATCATGCGCCGGATGTTCGGCTCGCCGAGGCGCTCGATGCCGATGTTGCGCACCGCCGCGCAGAGTTGCTGCAGCTTGGTCTCGAAACACTCCGGGTTCACACAACAAAGCTCGGGCCCGCGCCGCTCCAACTCGTGCTCGCAGCACGGACAGCACTTGATCAGTACGTCCTTGCGCTCCGCGCCGGGGATGGCCTGCACGATGTACGGGATCACATCGCCCGCGCGCTCCACCACCACCGTATCGCCGATATGAATATCCTTGTCCTCGATGTTCTGTGCGTTATGCAGTGTGGCGTGGCGAATGGTGATGCCGCCGATCTCCACCGGCTCGATCACCGCCACCGGCGTCAGGCAGTTTTTGCCGAAGCTCCACTTGACTTCCAGCAGTTTGCTCTCGCGCCGGATGCCGCTGAATTTGAATGCGACCTGGCCGCGCGGATGGTGCGCGGTGGAGCCCAGCGACAAACTGTATTCCTCGTCGGCCAGCTTGATTACGATGCCGTCCATCGGATACGGCAATTCTTCGATTTCGGCGGCGATTCCGGGCCACTTGGCCTTCAGGTCGCGGTACGGCAGCTGATAACTGATTTTGTTGTAGTCGACCATGGTCAGCCGCGCGCCCTGGCGAATCATGTCCGAGGCGTCCTTCAGGCCCATGATACCGGCCACGGCGTTGCGCGAATTCTTGTAGAAGCCGCCGCCTTTTTTGGTAATATGCGAATAAAGATTTTTGAAATCATCGTCGCGGATCACGATTTCGCCGCGCGCCGGACGGTTCAGGGGGCCCCGGTAATCGAGCGTTTCCAGCTCGATCAGCGGCAACTTGTCTGAGATATTTTCACCGGTCACGCCGTCGCCGCGGGTGGAGAGCACCTTACCGTCGAAGTTGGCGGAAATACCGTCGTACTTCGGCTGGATCAGCAGCTCTTCGTCATCGTTGCGGATGTATTTGAGCGCCCAGGTTACCACCTCGTCCAGCGAATAAGCCTTGTCCAGCGAAAGCATGGGAGACCTGTGGGTGACTTTGCCGCTGCCGGCCACAGTGGGGGCGCCGACCACCTCCAACAGGGGATGGTCGGGGTTAGCCGCATGCAGCGCGCGCAGCAACTCATCATAACGTTCATCGGAAATTTCCGGCTCGCCGTCTTCCCAATACTTCCGGTTATGATATTCAATCAGCTGCGCGAGCTGCGCTTCGTCCAACTTCGTGATATCGAAATTTACATAGTCCATTTAACTTCGGGCCACTTGTTTTTCTTGGCAAGCGCGGCAAGCTCCGGATGCGGATTCACCACATACGGGAAACCGACTTCCGCCAGCAGGAACCGGTCCAGCAGCGCGTCGCCATAATACGCGACATCTTCCAGCGATACGTTGAAGATGTTGCAGAAACGTTTTGCCACCCCGACTTTGCCGGGGCCCACCGGATACTCGCCGCGCAGGTAACCGGTATACCAGTTCCCCTGCACCATTTCGAGGTCCGCCGCCAGGATATATTTGATGCCGAGCGCACGCGCCACCGGAGCACAGAGCACCCGGTTGGTCGAGGAGAGAATCGCCACGATCTTGCCTTTTTTCTGCAGTGATTTGATCAACGCCTTCGCTTCCGGATAAATCCGCTCTTTGACAAATTCCTCGAAGTGCCAGTCGGCCAGTTTCGCCATGTACACATCGGTCTCATCCTTGAATTCGGCCAGCTGGAATTTGATGAATTCGTTGAACTCAAGAGTGCCGTTGCAATACTCCTTAAAATAGTAATCCGCCTTTTCCATCGAATCAGAGGGTCCGAGGTTATGGCGGACGATGAATTGCTTCCACGAGACATCACAATCATTGTCAATCAGCGTGTGATCCATGTCGAAAAAATAGATTTCCGGTTCTTTTGCCATTTGGCCCTCCTTTGTTCAAGGTTTGGTGGTTTTATTGAATTCTTCCAGTAGTTCCTTAATTTCTTTTTGAAAACGCTCCAGCAGTTCCCCGGTCCGCTCGTCCGAGAGCGTTTCCGCGGTGAGCCGCAAAACCGGCTCGGTATTCGAGGGCCGGATCAGAATCCAGCCGTCGTTGTAATTGACCCGCAGCCCGTCGATCGTCATCAGCCGCTTGCCGGAGTAACGCGTGGTCATGATCCGGACAATCTCGCGGGCGGTGAAGGGCGGACAGGCGAACTTCACCGAAGAGCTGACATAGTGGTCGAGGTCGGCGGCAATGTCAGACACGCGCTCGTTGCACATGGCCAGCATTTCCAGCAGCAGCGCCATGGTCACGAAACTGTCGCGCCCGGGCGTCACCCGGCGCCAGATCACGCCGCCGCAGTTACCCTCGCCGCCGAGCTCGGCGTCGACTTCGATCATCTTCTGCACCACGTTGATCTCGCCGACCTTGGCGTAAACGACTTCGCAGCCGTACGTGGAGGCGATTTCCTCGAGGTTCATCGAGGTCTGGATATTGACCACCATCGTGCCGGGATTCTCGCTCAGCACATGGTCGGCGGTCATCAAAAGTGAGTAATGCGTCGGCAACGCGGTGCCGAGGTCGTCGACCAGCGACAACCGGTCTCCGTCCGGGTCCTGCGCGAAGCCGATATGGCACTTCTTCTCGCGGACCAGTTTGCTGAGCGCGCCGAGGTTCTCCGGCAACGGCTCGGGAATACGCTCGAAAATACCGGTCGGCTGGTCATGGATGGTGTAAACCTCGCAACCGAGATCCTCCAGGAATTTGCGCGAATAAACCGCGCCGACGCCGTTGCAGCAGTCGACCGCGACTTTAAAATGATGCTTGCGGATGGCCTCCACGTCGATATTGGCGAAAATCCGCTTGCAGTGAACCGAAAAAGCATCGCTGATATGGCGGATGCTGCGCAATTCGCTCTCGTGGCACGGATTAAAATCGTTCTGGTTGTAAACGTCGAAAAGCTCCCCGGCCTCCACTTCGTCGAGAAATGTCCCCTTGCTGCCGATCAGCTTCAAAGCGTTCCACTGTCCGGGGTTGTGACTGGCGGTGATCGCGATGCCGCCGTTGGCGCCGGCCTCCGCCACCATCAGCTGAACCGTGGGCGTGGGAATCACTCCCAGCAGCACCGGCTGGCACCCCACAGAGAACAGCCCCGCCACCACCGAATGCTCGAACATTTCGCCGCTCGGCCGGGTATCGCGCCCGATCAACACCCGCCCGCCGCCGACGTAACGGCCGAACGCCGCCGCCAGCGCCGCCGTCAAGCGCGGCGTCAACGACTCGCCGACCACTCCGCGGATGCCGCTGGTGCCGAATTTCAAGTTCTGACGGAATTTCATAATGCACCTCCGATCTGCCGATCAATCAAACCGCGCATATAGAATTCGCGGTCGACGGCTTTCTCGCGGGTGTTCGCCTCCGAAATCATGCGGATTACCGAATCCGTGGACGCCGCCCGCAGCGACACCCAGCCATCGTCCCATTCCAGCCGGACGCCGTCGTTTTCGGTGACCCGCGCCTCGGCCTTCAAATCCCGCATCACGGCGCGGATTAAGCTGTACGCGTGCGAGGCCTGGCAGTGAATGATGCTTTTCACGATATGATAACGCGGAATCTCCGTGGCCAGTTCGGACAGCTTCCTGCCGCTCACGGCCATGTATTCCAGCGCCAGTCCCATCATATAAAACCCGTCGAACCCCCGGACCCATTTATCGGTGGTCAGCGACCCGCTGCCCTCGCAGGCGATAAGCGCGCCGACTTCGGCCATGCGGTCGATCACGCCCGCCTGCCCCACCCGGGTTTTGTAAAGTTCGCCGCCGTGCCGCGCCACCACGTCGTCCAGTGAACGCGTAGAACAGATATTGGTCACGATCCGGATGCCGGCCTTGCCGTCCATCAGATAATTGACCAGCAGCGGCGCGGTATATTCCTCGGACAGCGCCTCGCCGACGTCGCTGACCAGCGAAACGCGGCTGACGTCGCTATTGAACACAAACCCCGCGTCGGCCTTCAATGGTCCGATGATCGACTGCACCTGCGAGGCGCTGCGCGGCCGCGGCTCGGCCTCATGCGGCAGAATCCCCGAGAAAATGCGGTTGATCGCGATCATCCGGACGCCGAGGCGCTCGGCGAATTTATCCGCCACCACGCTCCCCGAGCCGTTGCAGAAGTCCGCCACAATGGTAAAATCCGCCTTGCGGATGGCTTCGACATCGATCACTTCGCACAGCGCGTCGAGATAAACATCGACGAAGTCCGCCGGGAGTTTTTCCAGCGGCTTGATCTGATCCCAGGTCGCCTGCCGGTACTGGTGGCTGCGGTAAATGTCAAACAATTCCTGCAGCTGGATGAAATTCAGGTAGCTCCCGTCCTGCGCAATCGGAATCGCGGCGTTCCAGCCCATAGGCTGATGCCCGCCGCCGATCAGCAGCGCCCCCTCCGCCTTCAGTTTCGGCGTCAGGAAATGAATCACCCCAGCCGGAACGATCCCGGCGTCGAGCACGCTGCAGCCGCATCCCATCAAAGCGGAAGTCACCGCATGATACATCATATTGGACGAAGCACGGGTATCGAAACCGACCAGAATCCGCCCTCCGTCCGTCATCGTGCCGAATGCCGAAGCAAAATCAATGGCGCGCTCCACCGTCAGGCCCACCCCGACTACTCCGCGCATGCCGGCATTGCCAAGCTTAAAAGAACGCATCTTATCTTCCCGGTTAATATTTGTTCATTCATTGGAATATAGCACACCAACCGCCCCCTGCAAGTAGTATATTTCAAAAAATTCACTCTGGAAAGTTTCGATTTTCCATTTATCCCTTATTGACAAAATCAATTCCTGCATTATACTAATAATAAACAACAAAAACATTTTAGTTAAAGATATGAAAAACGAATTTGAATCCTACTACAAAGACAAAAACTCCCGCCCGCGCTGGAAAATCTGGTGCGGCGAAACCAGCGGCATCAACAGTTTCGCCCTGTCCGAATTGAACGCGGCGCTGGGAATCGTCCTGCCATATATCATTGAAATAAGCAAGGCCGATGAGTACGCGTCCGCCACTCTTGAGGACCACTTGATCATCGTCGGCACCCCGGCGGACAATCGCCTGATCGCCGAACTGGCCGGACAGGGCAAGCTCGAAATCCCGGCTGACCCGGAGGGCTATGCCGTCAGAATCGGCGACTGGCCGGGTTCCACGCTGCGCTATATCGCCATCGGCGGCGGTTCACCCAAGGGCGTATTGAACGGCGTCGAATATTTCAACACCGAAATCATCGGTTACGAGGCTATCTGCGACCTGGAAAAAGACCGCAAAGTCGCGCTGCAGAGCCTGCCCGACCGCTCGTTTGCCGAGTCGCCGGTCATCCGCGAGCGCGGCATCTGGACCTGGGGCTATACGATCCTCGATTACCGTAATTTCATCGACAACATGGCCCGGATGCGGATGAATACGCTGACTATCTGGAACGACCGCGCGCCGGTCAATTTCCGCGAAGTCATCGATTACGCCGCCGGCCGGGGCATCCGGATCATTGCCGGCTTCCACTGGGGCTGGGGCAAAACGCTGGACCTGAGCGATGCCGCCACGGTGGACAAGCTGGAACAATATGTGCTCGAACATTACGAGAAGGAATACGCCGCGCTCGGCCTCTCCGCCATCTATTTCCAGACCCTGACCGAGTTCCCGGCGGAAAACAACGACATCGCCGCGCGCAACACCAAGCTCTGTTGCGACATGGTCAACCGGATTTCGGCCAAACTGCTGGAGAAACACCCTGAGTTGAAAATCTATTTCGGCGTCCACGCGATCTCGATCACCAACAATATCGGCATTCTGGAAAACGTCGACCCGCGGATTTCGCTGGTCTGGGAAGACGCCGGCGTGACCCCCTACTGCATCGACCCCGTCACGGTCAAGTCCGACACCAAACGCGGCTGGCTGAACCAGCTCCCAGACATGGCCTCGACCATCGAATACTCCAAACGCATCGCCCAACTGCGGGACCGCAAGGAATTCATGATGGTGGCGAAAGGCTTCATCAATTTGCGCTGGGATTATTTCGAACATCACCGCAGTTATTATATCGGCGGCCAGCTCCCGGCGGTCATCCGCCAAAAAGCAGTGCAGAACCAGTCGCTGAATTCAAAATTCAATATGCTCTGGTACAAGAACTTCCCGGAAGTGCTGAACTTCTACCGTCAGATCCTCGCCGAAAAACCGGGCGAAACCCAGGTGACCTGTCTGTTTGAAGACGGTACGCTGGAACACACGCTGCAGCCCAGTATCGCATTGCTCAGCGCGATCCTGTGGAACCCGTACCGTGAACAGGAATATTACTATCGCTTTCTCGACAACGATTTTTATTTTAAAACCAGAATATAGGAGGATATCACATGCCGAGAGGAAAGAATTTTACACTCATTGAGCTCCTGGTCGTTATCGCGATCATCGCGATACTGGCCGCCATGCTGCTGCCGGCCCTGAACAAAGCCCGGGAAAAGGCTCAGCAGGCCAAGTGCCTGAGCAACCTGAAACAGATTATCACTGGAGCCCATAATTACGCCGCCGACAGCGACGGTTTCGCTCCGCTGCTCATCAGCAATTACGCGAGTCCCAAGCTCACCGATGCCTGGAGCAATGCGCCATATCTCTCCTACAATACCTATACCGGTTATGACTATCAGCTGGGTGCATTGGCGCGTACCATGGTTGAACCCCGTTATCTGGATGCCAAAATATTCGAATGCCCCGGCGTTGCCCGCAGCAGCGTATACCACGATCCGGGCGGCGGCAACCTGTGGTATGACACTTCGTATTACAAGACCGGGACCACCAACCACTGGGCTTCGAGTTCGTACATCGTCAGCGCCACGGTTTTGAAAGGAGTTATCGGACTTTATACGAGCGATCCCACCAAACCCTCCGCCTGGGGTTACCGCTTCAAAAACCCCGAATTCGCCTTTGCTGCCGATTACCTCGGACGCTCCCCGTTGTGGAAATTTTCCCATCAGGATGGCATCAATGTCGCCTATGAGGATGGTTCCGCCGGCTGGCGAACAAACTTCGTCAGCCGGATTCGCGCCAATCTCAGCACGTATTACTGGTACAATGGAGCCTATATATTGCAGGGCGCCAGCCGGAATTACCCGTCCGATGACGCGGCGTTCAAAGGCATCTGGAACCAATACAACTGACAAGGAGATAAACCATGAAACGATATTTTACGCTGACCGAACTCATTGTCATAATCTGCTGCCTCTCCGCGATGGCGGCGCTGGTCATGGGCATGAGCGACCAGAACCCCAGAACCATCGCCTGTCAGGCCAGCCTGGCGAAAATCTCCGAAGGCATCCAGGCTTATTCCTTTGACTTCAACGAATACCTGCCGCAATCGATCAATTATTCCTATGATGCGAAAACCATGGGGCAATTGCCCCAGCAACTGCTGGTAAACCTGAAATACGTGCCGGTCGAAACCATGCGCGACGGTTGCCCGGATTATCCCGCCGGCAAGCCCAAATCCTACAAGGTCTGCGGTTACGCCTACAATGCCTACCTCGGGCGTTACAACAAGGACGGCGAGTTGAAAGACGCCACCAAGATGTGGTACAAGAATTTTCCGGCCGCCAGGATTTCGCAGATCAAAGACCCCGGCAAGAAATTCATCATGTCCGATACCGTGAATTATCTGTGGCTGGCCTATATTTCCGACGCCAATTACAACGACTGGCGGCACGATAACGGCAGCAATTTTCTTTATTTCGACGGTCAGGTCAAGCGTCACACCAAAGACGAATTCAAGTTCGATCCCGCCAAATGGGACAAGTACGATCAAAGCGAAATCGCGAACCGGTTATGGCCGCAATAACTAATTAAGAATTAAGAATTAAGAATTAAGAGTTAAGAATTAAGAATGATGAAAAAAATACTTTACTTAATTATCCTGATCTGTGCCGGTGTGCTGAGGGCGGATATCGCGGAGTTTCAGGTGCCGTTGATCCGGGATAAAATTATTATTGACGGTACGCCGTCGGAGGCGGCGTGGGAACACGCGGCGGTATTGCGCAATTTCCTGCGTACTACCGGTGAAGCCTTTGCCGATGAAGACACCGTCGTTAAAATGTTCCATGACGGCAAGAAGCTGTTCCTTTACCTTGAAATGCGGGCGTTCGCGCTCGATCCCGTCAGCAATCAGGGCGCGTCGTTCAAGGCCGAGAAAACGCAACGGGACGGCAATGTGTGGGCCGATGACAGCATCGAGTTCCGTCTGGAACAATCCGGCAGCAACCGTCCGCTGTACATTTGCTTCAACGCCAACGGTGCGGTCCTCGACATGGCTTATGAATCCGGTTCGTGGAACAAAAAATGGAATTGCGACATCGAGATCAAAGGTCAGAAAAACCGCGGCTACTGGTGCGTGGAAATGGCCATCGACCTGAAATCCATCAGCTCCAACGACAACGCGAACTGGCGCCTCAATTTCATCCGCTTCGACCAGCGCCTCCGCCAGAAATATACATTTGTCCGCCTGCCGGACGGCAACCACATGAATATCGACAATTTCGCGCTCATGCATCTCTCAAACCAGCCGGTAGCGGTGAAAAACCTGCCGCTGGACAAGAACACGCTGACCGCGCGTAAAGCCGGATTCGAGGTGAATCTGCCGGAATCCGCCGGGGTTTCGGCAATTTACTCCGGCAACCGGCTGGTTGAGGAAAACCGCCAGAATTTCACGCAGCAGAAAATTGAGCTGACGCCCCCTGCCAGCCCCGAGGACGGCGATTATCACGTTCAATTCACCATTCTGGACAAATCAGGAAAGGTGCTCAACCGGACCACCCAATACCCGTATTCCTCCGTCAACCGCGACCTGCTGTTGAACCTGACCGCATCCAAGCCGGTCACCGTCACGATCAACGGCAAAACCGTCGCCTCGGATCTCAGCGAGCTCAAGGATGTGAAGGGCAATCTCTGCCGCGGCAATAACGATATCGTCATCGAAGCTGCACCCGATACCAAGCTCAACGGCGAGCTCAAGAGCTTCGGGGTTACCTACGACATCCGCCACACGGGTTCCTACCGGAAAACAGTCATGCAGCAGACTACCACCTTCCAGCCGATTTTTTCCGACGGGGTATTCCGGCTCAGTCAGAACGGAACCTACACATTGTTCTGGAACGGTGCTCACGCAACCGGCTGGGAGCTCAAGGAAGCCTTGAATAACTGGCAACTGACCCTGGAAGTACCGCCGGAGCTGGAATTCCTCGGCGCGACTTATTTAAAATACAGAACCGCGCAAGCCCGGGGCCTGGAAAATACCCTGCCCCTGAATGAGCATCTCTATGACTGGAAAGAGCTCGAACCGGTCAAGCGCGGCGGCATTGAATACAAACGTTATCAGGTGACCCGGAACAAACCCGTCACGCTGGCCGCGGACAAGGGCGGCGCCTGGCTGGACCGCATCCTCCGCGACAATGAAGGCTGTTTCCTGGCCTTCAAAGCCATCGGCAAGCCCGGCCACACCCCGCCGGTCCGCTATTACGCCTCGGCGGACAACGGCAAATATGATGAGCTGCCGAACAGCCTCAACTGCGAGATCATCCCTGAGCTCGACGGCCAGGCTCCCGCCGAGGTCGCAATCATGCTCAAAAATAAAGACGGCGGACTCGCCGATGAGCGCATCGGACGGGCCATTTACGATACCATGAAACAATCGGGTATAAACGAATACTTCGGCATTTGCAACGATGACTACCTGAAAAAAATCGGCCTGCGCTTCATGAACTATTTCAATCTGATGGTCCACCCGAACGAGGCCGGAGTCATGGATTTCGAGCTGCAGAAACTGTTCAAGGATCATCCGCGCGCCCAGGGGCGCAAATCCAGCAAAGTTGTCGGCGGCATCAATCCCGGTTACATCAACCGTCACCCGGAAACCTGGCCGTACCTCGCCAGAGCTCTCGCCGCATACAAGAACGCCTATCCGAGCTTGTCGGCCGCCTGGTGGGATTACGAATTCGGCCCGTTCGACCACCTGATGGTCTACCCCTGTTTCGACGAAAGTGTGTACACGGATTTCGCCGCCCGTTACAACATCACCGAAAAGCTCGATCCGGCCATCCTCGAGCGCAAATACAAGCAGCAGTGGATGGACTTCACCTGCGAGGAAGTCGGCAAGATGTTCGCGCTGGTGCGCAAGCTGCTGCAGGAACAGTCGCTGCCGTTGTACGTTTACAGCGGCTATCAGGGCGACCCGAACGGCAAGGAATATTACAACATCGACTGGACCTTCGCCGGGCCAAACGTCGACCGCGCTTATTGCGGCTATGGCCGCGACCTAAAGATGATCGCCGATACGCAGAAATGCATCGAAAACCGCCCGCTGATCGGCGCATTGTTGAAAATGGGCGACACCTCGCAGACCGACACCGCCGGAGCCATGGTCTGGAAGGCCCTCGACCACGGCGGCGGCGTACTGCTCTGGTACGAGTGCCGTTACGATGCCATCGTCCTGCGTGAAGTCGTCGAGGCCAGCAAAATACTCTCGCAGCTCGAGCCCTACATCCTGAAAGGTAAGCGTGTCGATGAGATCATCACCGCCGCCAGGGAGCAGAAAGAGCGCATGGCCGCGTATGAACTGAACGGCAAAACCGTAATCGTGCTGATTAATGACCGCGCGTCAGGCGATGCCACGTTCAACTTCAGCCTGAAAAATACCGGTCCGGAGTTTGTAAACCGCTTAACCGGCAATATATTACAATCAGAAAAGCCGCAAACCGTCACGATCCCGGCGGGCAAGGTCGTGATATTGGAGAGCAAATAATCATGAAAATATGCGATATCGCCAGAGAAGCAGGAGTTTCGAATTCCACCGTCTCTTTCTATATCAACGGCCACTCCAAGAAATACAAGATTTCGGACGAAACCTGCCGGAAGATCGAAGCTGTCATCCGCAAATACAACTTCGTGCCGAACATCTACGCCCGCGCCATGCAGACCAACAAGACGTTTCTGGTCGGTTTAGTGATCCCCGGCGACGTCAACCGCTCGTATTGGATCGACGTCATCAGTGGCGCTGAGGAAGCGATTTTCCCGCAGAAATACCACCTGCTGCTCTCTGTGTCCCACTTCAACCAGGCGGACGAATTGGAAACGGTTAAGTTCCTCCACAGCAAAGGGGTCGACGGTTATCTCTACGCTCCGCTGGTGTCGGACAAAGGCATCACCCCGGCGGAAGAGTTCCTGCTGAGCCAAAGCGATAAAAAACCGGTGATCTGTCTCGGCCGCGAACACAGCCGTTTCCTCTCGGTCTACAACGATGACTGTGCCGGCGGCGAAGAGGCGGCCAAGTGCTTCCTCGCTCACGGCCACCGCCGCGCGGCCTATATCGGGCACTATCACGAGAAATACGACCTGCGCGGCAAAGCATTCTGCCGCTATTTCAGCGAGAACGGCGGCGAAGTGCAGATCTTCAAGCATACGGACGAAGCTCTGGAAAAGAGCGGCGAATTTACCTGCGTGTTCTGCTTCAGCGATTATTTCCTGCTGGATTTCTACATGAAAGCCTCACAGCGGGGCCTCCGGATTCCCGACGATATTTCGGTCATCGGCTACGACTACATGGATTTCCTGAAATTTCTCCAGCCGGAACCGGTTTCGCTGATCACCACCAAAAAGGAAATCGGCAAAGTAGCCGGAGAACTGCTGATGCAGAAACTCGCCGATCCCGCCGTCAAACTGACGAACCGCAAATTCATCCCGGAACTCTCCTCCGGCAGCAGCGTCAGATCAATTTGCGAAACACCTTGAACGCGGTCGGCAACGTGATTTCATTTTTCAGCTGCTCCGCGGTTACCCAGATGAACTCCGGCGTTTCGCTGGCGCAATCGATGCGCCAGCCTTGCATGTGCCATTCGAGGTGCGAGAAAATATGTTTGGCGTCCACCGATTTCTCGATTTTCAAGATTCCAATTTTGAGCCGCGCGGCGAGCTCTTTTTCACCGGGGTGTCCTTCCAGCATCGGGAACTCCCACAGTCCAGCCAGCAACCCCTGCCCCGCCCGGCGGCGCAACGCCACTTTGCCGTCATGAAACAGCAGCAGAACAGCTTTATTCTCGATTTTCCGGGCCTTTTTCGGGGCCTTCACCGGAATTTCCATGACCGTGCCTTCCGCGCGCGCCGTGCACAAATCCGCCAGCGGGCAAACCTCGCATTTCGGTGCGCCGTTCGGCAGACAGACCGTGGCGCCGAGCTCCATCAGGCTCTGGGTAAAGTCGCCGCAGTGTTCGCGGGGATAAATCTTCCGCAGCGACTCCGTAACCGCCGCTTTGGTTTTCGGGTCGGCGATATCGCTCCGGCTGCCGGTCAGGCGGCTGACCACCCGCAGCACATTGCCATCCACCGCCGGCGTGGGCCGGTTGAACGCGATCGAGGCGACCGCCCCGGCCGTATATTCCCCGATCCCGGGCAGGGACAAAATATCCTCATATTTCGCCGGAAACACACCGCCATGCGTCGCCATCACCGTTTGCGCCGCCTTCTGCAAATTCCGCGCCCGGCTGTAATAGCCCAGCCCTTCCCAGAGTTTCAGGAGCCGCTCCTCCGGCACATCCGCCAGGCGCTCGACCGTCGGCAATTCGGCCAGGAAGCGTTCATAATACGGGATGACCGTGTCCACCCGCGTCTGCTGCAGCATGATCTCGGATACCCACACCCGGTACGGCGCGGTATTTTCCCGCCATGGCAGGACCCGCGCATGGGCACGGTACCAGTTCAACAGCGGTTCTATGATTTCGTGTAATTTCATAAACACAGAATATAGCACATTTATGGAGAATCTCCAGCAATACTAATTTACAAATCAGGCCTTCAGGTTATATTATATAGAAATGACAAACAATCAGGAGTTCAATATGTCGCAAATATCGTTCAGCAAATCCATCCCCTGTATCGGTGAGTACGATGTTCTGGTAGCCGGCGGCGGTCCCGCCGGAATCGCCGCCGCCGTGACCGCGGCCCGCGCCGGAGCCAAAGTCGCCATGATCGAGAAAACCGGCTGCTTCGGCGGCATGGGCACCGCCGGGCTGGTTCCGGCCTTCTGCGGTATTACCGACGGCGAGAACTTCCTGGCGGGCGGCATCGGCCGCGAGGTCTTTGACCGGCTGCACCGGGCCAACGGCACCGGTCCCGACAGCCCCGCCGTCATCCGCGCCGAAATCCTCAAGCGGGTTTACGACGAAATGATCACCGCCGAGAAGATCGACTTTTCGCTGGAAACTGTCCTGAGCGATGTCATCGTCGAGGACGGCAAAGTCACCGCCGCCGTCGTTTCCTCCTGCAACGGCCTGGAAGCGATCAGGGCCGCCGTTTTCATCGACACCACCGGCGACGGCACGCTCTCCGCCATGGCCGGCGCCAAATTTGAGATCGGCGACGCTCAGGGGCGGATCATGCCCGGCTCCCTCTGCTCGCTGTGGAACAACGTCAACTGGGATGAGTTTAGGGCCGCCAATGTCGGCATCTTCACCCTCCTGACCAAATCTTTTGAGGAAGATCATTTCTTCAAAACCCCGGACTACCACCACACCGGCATGAACCGTACCGGCACCTCGGAAGCCACCGCCAACATGGGCCATGTTTACAACCTGAACTCCACCGACCGCCGCTCGCTGACCAACGCCTGGGTCACCGCCCGCGCACTGCTGCCGGAGTTCACGGAGTTCTACAACAATCGCGTTCCCGGCTTCCAGCACGCCCAGCTCTCCTCCAGCGGCTCGCTGTTCGGCGTACGCGAGAGCCGCCGCATCACCGGCGATTACGTCCTGACCATCAACGATTTCCATAACCGCAGCCGCTTCGACGACGAAATCGGGCATTTCTCCTACGGCGTGGATATTCATCCCTACGACGCGACCTACGAGGAATTTCAGCGTTTCAAGCAGGAATTCATCAATCCGGTCGGGCGTTACCAGAAGGGTGAGAGCTACGGCATTCCCTACCGTATCCTGACCGTGAAGAACTTTAAAAACCTCCTGACCGCCGGTCGCTGCGTGAGCACGGATAATTTCATGGAAGCTTCGATCCGGGTCATGCCCGGCTGCTTCATCACCGGTCAGGCCGCCGGCATGGCCGCTTCGATGGCGCTGCCGCAGAAGGGCGACATCCGCTCGTTTGCGGTTTCGGAGCTGAAGGACCGCCTGCGGAAAATCGGCGCATTCATCAAATAACTGCGCCGAAAACCGGTTTTCAGGGGAAAAATAAGGGCTTCAACCACGAAATATAAAAAAAAACGAAAAAAAGTTATACTTCCATAAGAGGCTTAACTTAAACGCATTACACAACATGCCCTGGTCAAAATAGTCATAAATCCTTAATTTTTACCTGAAAAAATGAGATTTCTGAGTTGTTTAATTCAAAAATGCGATTATAATATATGTAGTTCCAAAACCCCTAACCCCTGAGGAGGGAAAAATGAAACACAGTTTTTATGACGTCAAAGCGAAGAAGAAAGTCGAAGCCGAAGTCACCGAAAAAGTAACTTATGGCAAGAAGGGCAACGAACGTTATGCTTTCAAGGGCAAAACCAAAGATGCTCGCAGCCTGACCGCTTTCGTCAGCAAGGCCGTCTGGGACAAAGCCAAGATCTAATAGATCTGTTTGGAATTGTTCATATACTCTCGGATCTTACGGTTCGAGAGTATTTTTTTTGAGGTAATTTATGCTGAAAATTCTGTCAATCCCGTTGCTGTTCCTCACCCTGCTTGTTTCCCAGGCTCAGGAGCGCATCGTTTCCCTGAGCCCGAATCTCACTGAAATCATCTACAAGCTGGGACAGGAAAAATCGCTGGTCGGGCGCAGCTCCGCCTGCAATTACCCGCCGGAAGCGAGCAAGCTCAAAATCGCCGGCAGCTTCGGCAAGCTTTACCTCGAACCGCTGGCCGCACTGAACCCGACGCTGGTCATCTCGGAAAAAACCTGGGACAATACCATCCCGGATACCCTGAAGAAATTCGGAATCCGCTATCAGATTTTCGACAGTAATTCACTAGAAGACTACCTGAAAATCGTCACCGAACTCGGCAAGCTCCTCAATTGCCCCGACAAGGCCGCTGAGCTCGTCAACAACACCCGAGCCGAGCTCGACAATATCCGCAGAACCGCTCACGCCGTGCCGCTGGAGCAGCGCCCCAAGGTGCTGGTGGTCATCAGCGATGCCCCCATTTTCACGGTGGGCAAAAACAGCTATATCACCGAAATGATCGAGACCGCGGGCGGACGCAATGTCGCCGCCGCCGTAGACAAGGGTTATTTCGACTGCTCACTGGAGTGGCTCACCCAGGCGAATCCCGACATCCTGATCATGCCGCTCGAGGGGCACGTGAAACTCCAGAATATCAAGGAAAATCCCGCCTGGCAGGGCCTGAATGCCGTCAAGAACAATCACATCCTGACCGATATCGAATCCGACCAGCTCTACCGGCTGGGGCCGCGCACGCTCGACGGCATCCGGAAATTGCAGGAATATTTCAGCAGCTATAAGGCACCAAAATAACTCGCCACCGGGTGCTTACCCGGACGCGATCCAGCGCGCGGATAGCGCTGGTCGCTCCCTCAGAGCGAAACAAATCATAAGCCGCAGGCGCTACCCTGAAACTCACAGTTCACCTGAGAGCGAGGTTTGCAGAAAACAAAGACAGCGGCAGCTCTTTGTTTTTGTAAACATTGAGCGGCAAGGTGGAGCCGTGATCGCCTTTACGCTCAACATTGAGTTGAAAAGATAGCTACCGCTGTATCTTTTCAACTCAATATCGCGTCCGGGTAAGCACCCGGTGGCGGATTTCTTTTGAAATCAGCTCGTCGCCCGCCGAACGTATTCAAAAATGAAGATGGTGGCCGCCTGGGCCGCGTTCAGCGACTCGAAGTTGCCCGGCATGGGAATCGTGACCGGAATCGCGCCGGCCAGCTCGGAAACGCCGTGCGCCTCGCTGCCGATGATCACCGCCGAGTGCTCAAACAGCCCCTTTGCGGTAAAACAGCTCTCCCCCTCGTGCGGGTCGGTCCGGTAAAAACTGCCGATACCGTTCCGCTGCAGAAACTCCTTCAAGTGAAGCAGATCGGGAAACTTGCGCAGATTCATCGTAAACTGGGCGGCCATGGCGGCCCGGATGGTTTTGTCGCTGAAAGGATCGGCCGAGCCCTCCGTGTACCAGATTTCCCGCAGCCCGGCTGCTTTGGCCGTGCGCAGGATCGTGCCGAAATTCCCCGGGTCGCCCACCTGGTCCAGCACCAGGGCGAAGGGATCGAGCACCGGCGCTTCGGCCGGCGGCGGTTCGGGGCGGCGCGCGACCACCAGAATACCCTGCGAAGTTTCGGTCAGTCCGAGCTTGTCGAATCTGTGAGCGGGCAAGGCGGTAGCGCCGGGGTATTTATCCTGAAGGTCTTCACGGCAAACGACAAACAGAACCAGTTCCGGGCAGGATTCGAAAATCTCACCGCAGCACCGCTGCCCTTCGCACAGGCACAGTCCGGTTTTCTTCCGTCCGTGACGGGTATACAGCGATTTGATCAACGCTTCGTTGGCTCTGCTCAATTCGCCGGTCATGAGAAATTATTCAGCAGTGGCAGCGGCGGCCGCAGTCGGCAACACCACTTTGGCGGCCAGATAACGCGCCTGCATCTGCCAGAAGTTATTGGTCATGGTCATGGGCGAGGCAAGCACCCGGCGCAGACATTTATCCGCCTCGAAATGCTTGTCCTGCTGCAGATAAAGACGGCCGGCGGCGTAGTTGGCCTCGCTGCGGACATCATCGCTGGCGGCGGTACTGCCGATCCGGTCGAATTCCGTGGCGGCCTTTTCGTTTTCGCCTTTCAGCTCATACAGATAAGCCAGGTCCAGCTCGCTGCGCCAACGGATATCCTGCTCGATATTGCCTTTCAGAATCAACGCATACTGAGCGATGGCTTCGTCGTATTTCTTTTCGTCGGTGTAAATTTTGATCAGGCGCTGACGGGCCCGGAGAGCGGCGGCATGGTTCGGATATTTCGCCAGGGCTGCTTCGAGTTCGGCCTGTTCTTTGGCTTTTTCGCTGGGTTTACGCTCGAGCACGCCCAGTGCGGAAACCGCTTTGTTGTCCGTATACGAAAGCCAGAATGCGACTCCGCCATATACCGCCACCGCCACCACAATCGCGATGCCGCCGGTCACCATCCACTTCCAGCGCGTATGCACAAACATCTCAAAACGCTCGAATTCGTCAAACAGCTCCTTGGCATCCTGATTCTTTAACTTGATCTTGCTCATATTCCAATTCCATTTTGTGTATAATTTAATAATTTCGTTAATTTAGTAGCTTTTAGCTGTAAATCAATAAGCTTTTCGCTTTTTTAACTTTTTTTTTGCCTAAAGCATGATAGATTGTACGCGGGCAAGTCAGATATATTTATCAGGAGGTGTAGATGAATCCGGAATTTTCGATTTCGCAAGTGGTGTCCAACAGTTGGCAGCGGATGGTCAAAGTACTGTTCAAACCGTTCGATTTTTATAAGTGGCTGGTCCTGGCTTTCTGCGCCTGGCTCTCCAATATGAATTCCGGCGGAGGCAACTTCAATATCCCTACCGAGTTTTTGCCGGATATGGATGCCAGCACCCCGGGCGAGGCGGTTTCCGGTGTATTTGAACAGCTCCAGAACACCATCGGACTATCTCTGCTGATCTTCTTTGCCGTGCTGATCTTTGTCGTGCTTCCGGTATTCGTCATTATCATGCTGTGGGTGAAATCGCGCTTCGACTTTATCCTTCTCGACAACTTGGTCTGGAACCGCATCGAAGTCAAAAAACCCTGGGCGAAATTCAAGAAACAAGGCAACTCACTCTTCTGGGCGTATCTGGGTACCGGGTTTCTGTTTCTTCTGACCTTGCTCATTTTGATGTTCATATTCCTTGCGACAGTCCTGCAGTCCTCCCACAACAGCGACGAAGGAAGGGTATTGTTTCTGGTCCTGATTCTGCTGATTTTCCTGGCATTCATACTGGTGTTTACGGTCTTGTACTTCATCATCCACAACCTGGTCGTGCCGGTCATGTACCACAAGGATCTGCGGTTCACCGAGGCGTTCCGGATCGTCTACGGCCTCATCTGCCGGAACCTCGGCAAATTTATCCTCCTAATTCTTTTGAGCATGGGGCTGGGAATCGCCTTTGCCGTTGCCCTGATTACCGCGATCGTGGCCACGTGCTGCATCCTGGCGATCGTCATGATCATACCGGTAATCGGCACCATGCCGCTGCTGCCTACCTTTGTGCTGTTCCGTTATCTTGGCCCGGAATTCCTGGCCGCGATCGATCCGGATATGAATGTATTCGCGCCCGCGGAAGCACCTCCGGTGTCCGAACCGCAGGCCATATCAACCGTGGAGGCATAAATGAATCCTGAATTTTCAATCTCGCAAGTCGTGTCAAACAGCTGGAAACGAATGGTCAAGGTACTGTTCAGGCCGTTTGATTTTTATAAATGGCTGGTCCTGGCCTTCTGCGCCTGGCTGGTCAATGCAAGCTCCGGCAGCGGTGGCGGCGGAAACCCCAAACTCCCCGGCAACTTCGGGCAGTCCGGCAGCTCCAATACGGCGGCCTCGGTGGGACAAGGCGTCAGCGATTTTGTCCAACAGCTTCAGGGGTCGCTCGGGGCCACCGTCTTGATTGTCATCTTTGTCGTCTTGTTTGTCGTAGTCGTCGCACTCATCATTGTTTTCCTGTGGCTGAAATCGCGTTTTGAGTTTATCTTTCTCGATAATCTGGTCTGGAACCGCGCCGAAATCAAAAATCCGTGGAAAAAGTACAAGACGCAGGGCAACTCCTTATTTTCGGCCTATCTGATCCTCATCTTTCTATGTGTCCTGTTTGCCGGAATCCTCCTCGTGACACTCATCGGCATAGGCTCATCGTTCGCACAATCGGGCGGAGACCGTATGCTTATATGGATGCCACTATTTCTACTGCTCATTGGGCTTGCCGTGCTGGTGGCCAGCGTCATTATGTTCTTCATTCGCAGCCTGGTTATCCCGGTCATGTACCACCGTGGGCTGTCCTTCAACGAGGCACTGAGAATTGCTTATGACATACTCGGGCGGAACGCCGGGCGGTTTGTGGTCCTGATGCTGATCACGCTGGGGCTGTATATCGCATTTGCCATCGCGGTACTTGCCGGGGTGGTGGCGACCTGCTGTATTCTGGCGATCATCCTGATCATACCGGTGATCGGCATAATGCCGATACTGCCCGCCGTGGTATTTTTCCGCTACCTCGGGCCGGAGTTCCTGGCCGCGGTGGAACCGGACATGAACATATTCGCACCCGCGGATGCACCTCCGGCCGAAACGGAAAATGCCGGCGTCTGATTACCCCGTAAATGCCATTATCCCGGAGTTTCTGGAAATCCTGAAACAGCATTCGCGCTGTCTGGTTTCCGCCGCTCCGGGCGCCGGCAAAACCACCGTCCTGCCGCTGGAACTGCTCCCCGCCCCGTGGCGCGGCGACGGCAAAATCCTGATTCTGGAGCCGCGCCGCCTGGCGGCCTACGCTGCGGCCTGCCGCCTGGCCGAGAACCTCGGCGAGAGCGTGGGACAGACCGTCGGCTACCGCATGCGCCTCGAGAACTGCGTCAGCAAGGCGACCCGGATCGAACTGCTGACCGAGGGCATCCTCGTCCGCATGCTGCAGGACGACCCCGAACTGCCGGGCGTGGCCGCCGTGATTTTCGACGAATTCCACGAGCGTACGCTGCACGGCGATACCGCGCTGGCACTGGCGCTCGACGCTCAGCAGAACCTGCGCCCGGACCTGAAAATCATCATCATGAGTGCCACGCTGGACGTCCAGCGCATGTGCGACAGCCTGAGCGCCCCGGCAGTCGTTTCCGAGGGGCGCAGCTTCCCGGTCGAGATTTTCTACCGCGATAAACCGTCCACCTTGCCGCTGGCGGAACAACTCGCCGGGGTCGTCCAGCGCGCCCTCGAGGCCCAGCCGGGCAGTGTGCTGGCTTTCCTGCCGGGCGAAGGCGCCATCAAACGCACCGCCGAGCTGCTGCGTCCTCACCTGCCCGGCGATACCGAACTTTATGAACTTTACGGCCGCCTCGACAAGGATGTGCAGCGCCGCGCCATTGCCCCGGAGCCTCCGGGACGGCGCAAAGTGGTGCTCGCCACCTCGATTGCCGAGACCTCGTTGACCATCGAAGGCGTCCGCATCGTGGTCGACAGCGGCCTGACCCGGACACAGCTTTTTTCGCCGCTGAACGGCCTCAGCCGCCTGGAAACCGTCAGCATCTCTCTGGCCTCCGCCGAGCAGCGCCGGGGCCGCGCCGGACGCCTCGAACCGGGCATCTGTTACCGCCTCTGGACGCAGGCCGAAGAGAAGCGCATGGCGGACTTCACCGAGCCCGAAATTCTTCACTGCGACCTCGCCCCGGTGGTAATGGAACTCGCGGCCTGGGGCGTGCATGACCCCGGCGAACTTTTCTGGCTCGACCCGCCGCCGCGTGGACACTGGCTGCAGGCCGTGCAATTTCTGCAGGAACTCGACGCGCTCGATACCGACGGACGCCTGACCACGACCGGGCGCAAAATCCTCAAATCCGGCCTCGAGCCCCGGCTCGGCCGGTTGATGCTGCAGGGCGAAAAACTCGGCTGGGTGCGCCTCGCCGCCGAACTCGCCGCGCTGATTTCCGAATACGACCTGCGCGGAGGCAACTCCCCGGATATCCGCTCGCTGCTCGGCCGCCTCAAGTCCATGCAGAAAGTCGCCGAGCTTGCCGACCGCCTTGTCGCAGGGCGCCGCAACCAGTCGCCGGTCGATGACTACAGCGCCGGGCTGCTGCTGGCCTTCGCCTACCCGGACCGCATCGCCAAACTTCGCGACGCGGGCGGCGGCAAATTTCAGTTAAGCTCGGGCCGTAGCGCCATTATGTCCGGGGATTCCGCGCTGGCGCGCGAACCGTATCTGGTCGCCGCCGAGCTGGATGCCGGACAGACCGAGGCGAAAATTTTTCTGGCGGCTCCCTTGGCTGAAGCTGATTTGCTGCAGCATTTCCCGGTGCGCACCGTCCCGGCGCTGTTCTGGGACGACAGTCGCGGACTGTTCCGCAGCCGTCGCCGCGACATGCTCTATAAACTGGTCATCGCCGAAAAGGACGCCCCCCTGCCCGAGGGCGAAGCCGCCGCCGACGCCCTCCTTGAACTGATTCGCGAAAAGGGTCTCAACCTCCTGCCGTGGACCGACGATCTCCGGAGCTGGTGCGAGCGGATGAACTTCATTCACCGCCACCTGCCCGATTTCCCCGATTTCAGCGAACAAACCCTGCAGGACACGTTGGAGCGCTGGCTGAAGCCGTTCTGCCCGCACAAAATCACCGGCAACGTCCTCGACAAGATCGATCTTTTCGCCGCGCTGAAAAGCCGTCTGACACATCACCAGCTGCAGGAAACCGACCACCTCGCCCCGGAGCGCTTCACCGTGCCGACCGGTTCGCGAATCAAAATCGACTACAGCGCCGACCCGCCGGTGCTGCCGGTCAAGGTCCAGGAAATGTTCGGCTGCCGCGAAACGCCCCGGATCATGAACGGCAAAGTCGGGCTGCTGCTGCATCTGCTCTCGCCGGCCCAGCGCCCGGTCCAGGTGACCGCCGACCTCGCCGGTTTCTGGCAGAACTCCTATCAATACGTGAAATCCGACCTGAAGGGCCGCTACCCCAAGCATGACTGGCCCGACGATCCTGCCAACGCCACTCCGCAGCGCGGCGCGAAAAGGCGGAACTCGTGAATTGGTCGGCGCTCCGCGCCTGAATTGGCCGCCACTTCGTGGCTGAATTGGAGAATTGGTGAATTGGGAAGCCCCTGTGTCCGTCTGTGTCCGTCCGTGTATTTCCCCCATTCATTCTATTTTCTTTATTTTAGGGTTGCTTTTTCGGCGGATGGCTGTATTTTAATTACTAAAGCACTTTAGTTCTAACAAATGGAGCTTAAAAAATGGATCATCTGAAGAAAAGTTTGTTGGCTACGGCATTGTGGTTCCAGAATTCCGGGGTGATGCGCCCCGAGGACGGCAGCTGGGGCGTGGGCGAGCGCGTCCTGTTGACCGAAGGCAACCCGACCGTGGAAAAAGTTTATGCCGCGTTTCCGGCCTGGACCGAGCACGAAAAGCACAGCATTGTCGAGCAGCGCCGGGCCGACTGCTGCTTCGAAACCGCGTTCATGTTTCAGCAGATGGCCGTGGTATTGGATGACCCGAAGTACAGGACCATCGCTTATAACATATTGGACTTCCTCTACCGCCGCAGCGGCATGCTCGTCCGCAGGGCGGAATATCACGGCTGCTGGAACTGGAGCCATATTTCGGGGGGCGGCCGCTGGTTCGATGACAACGCCTGGGTTTGCCTCCTCCAACTGATGATCGCCAGGGCCAATCCGGACTGGGACCGCGAATTCAAAATGACGGAATGGGGCATAAAACTGGCCGACTTCATGGCCGACGCCTTCCTGTTTCAGTTCAGGAATCCCGATACACCCATTTGGCTCGGCAACCTCAAACTGCCGCACTGGGGTTCGCTGCCGGTCATGGCTCTCGCCCGCGCCTACACGGTCGGGAAAAACGAAAAATACCGCGAAGTCGCCGACATTTACCACCGTTACCTGCTGGAGGCCCACGGCACGCTGACCACCAGCGAGTTCGGCTATGCCGTGCTCGGCGCGACCATGGCCCACAAGGTTTACGGCGACGCACTGAGCCTGGAAGTCGCCAACCTCTTCGGCCAGAAGATCCTCGACCGCATGGACCCGGTGTCCGGCAACATCCCGGCGGAACACTACGAAGCACCGTCCGGCACGAACCTCGCCGACACCATTTATACGCTGAACTGGGCGGTGCTCGCGCTGCAGTGCCTCGCCGACCTGACCGGTGAAGAGAAGTACCGCAACGCCTTCGACAAACTGATGGCGCTGCTGCTGCGGATTCAGGATTCCAGCCCCGAGAAATACCTCTACGGCTGCTGGCGCGGTATGTTCGACCTGGACAGCGACAGCTGGGGCGGCGGCGACCATTACGAGGGCGGAGCCGGCAGCATCTACACCGGCTGGACCAACGCGCCCATCGCCTGGGCGGTCATCAACACCATTAACAACAATTCCTTGCTGGAGTACTGATTATGGATTTCAAACCTTATATCGAACGTTATGAAAAGGAACTGACCGGACGCGTCATTCCGTTCTGGGAAAAGAACTGTGTCGACCGTGAATTCGGCGGTTATTTCACCTCGCTCGACCGCGACGGCTCGGTTTATGACACCGAGAAATACATGTGGATGCAGTGGCGCGTGGTTTACATGTTCGCCACCTTCTACATGAGCGAATACCGCAAAGATAATTACCTCGACATCGCCAAACAGGGCTTCGACTTCCTGACCAAGCACGGCAAATCGGAGGACGGCACTTATTATTTCGCGCTGAACCGCCAGGGTGAGCCGAGCGTGGCGCCGTATAACATTTTCTCGGACTGTTTCGCCGCCATGGGTGCCGCCGCGCTTTATCAGGCCACCGGCGACGCCGCCTACAAGGCCGAGGCCGACTCCGCCATGCAGAGCTACATCCGCCGTATGGACAACCCGAAGGGCCGCTGGGAGAAGAGCTTGCCGGGCCGCAAAAAACGCTTGTCGCTGGGCCATTTCATGATTCTGGCCAACCTCGGCTGCGTCATGAAGGATTGCCTCGGCACCAGTCAGTACGACGCCGATACCGAACGCGCGGTCCGCACTGTGATGGAGAAATTCTGGAACCCTGAGTTCCGCGTGCTCTTTGAAAACGTCAACACCGACGGCACCTTCGACCTCGAGTCCTGCGACGGCCGCTTCATCAACCCCGGCCACGGCCTCGAATCGATGTGGTTCGTGCTCCAATATGCGGAAAAACTCAACGACCGCAAACTGATCGCACAGGCCGCCGACATCATCAAAGGTCTGTTCGAGTTCGGCACCGACAAGGAATACGGCGGCATTTACTACTTCATGGACGTGCTGGGCAAGCCGCATATCGAGCTGCAGTGGGACATGAAGCTGTGGTGGCCACACAACGAGGCGACCATCGCCGCGCTTTTCGCCTACCGGCTGACCGGAGACGAGTATTTCCTGGAGCGCTTCAAGGAGGTCGACGCCTACAGCTTCGCCCACTTCCGCGACCCCGAGTTCCCGGAGTGGTACGCTTATTTGAACCGTCGCGGCGAGCCGACCCATCAGCTGAAGGGCGGCAAATGGAAGACTTTCTTCCACCTGCCCCGCGCGCTGTTCATCAGCCTCAACCAGATGAAGAAGATGGTATGAGCAAAAAGCTCACATTGCAGGACATCGCCAACGAAGCGGGCGTTTCGCTCACGACCGCTTCGCTGTATATCAACGGCAAGGCCAGGCGCTATAACCTGGCCGAGGCCACCTGCGCCCGTATCCAGCAGGTGATGGATACGCACAATTTCACGCCGAATCTCCACGCCCGCGCCATTGCGTCGAAAAAGACATTTCTGGTGGGCGTGATCATCTCGCAGCAGCTCGAATCGTCGTTCTGGCTCAACATCATCAGCGGGCTGGAAGTCGTGCTGGCCAAGGCCAGTTACCACCTGCTGCTCTCGGTATCGCACGGCGACCCGAAGGCCGAACGCGAATCGATCAAGTTCATGCGCGCCAAGGGTGTGGACGGCATCATCATCAACCCGGTATCGCACAAGCTCAAGGAGCTGAGCAAAGCGCTGCCGGTGGTGACGCTGAACCGTCCGCTCGAGGGCGTCCCCGGGGTCTGGAACGACAATTTCACCGGCGGGCGCAAGGCCACCGAGTTCCTGCTCGCTAACGGACACCGCGAAATCGCCTTCATCGGCGGCCCCGGCATGTACCGCTTCGACGCCTACAAGGAGCTCGTGCCGGAAGTTCATGCGTTTGCCACCGTGACCGAATTCATGCCGCACGCGTCGGAGTTCACGGCGGTATTCTGCTCCACCGACTATGTGCTGCTGGAACTCTACCAGACCGCCGCAGCAGCCGGACTGCAGATTCCGGAGCAGCTCTCGGTCATCGGCTACGACAATATGGATTTCCTGAAGCTGCTCAACCCCGCCCCGGCCACCATTTCGCAGTACAAAAACGACCTCGGCGCAGCCGCCGGCGAACTGATCCTGGAGCTGATCGCCAACCCGGAGAGCGAACGGCGCGAAATCGTCTTCGAACCGCAGTTGATCCCCGGCAAGAGCGTCCGCAAACGTTGAAAACCGCCGTTTCTGTGATATATTTCCTTAATTTTCAATTTTCAACTTTCCATTTTCAATTGGACAAAAGTGCAGAAACCGACGGAACTAATCATATCGCAGGAACCGAACAACGTGCAGGTGCACCGGTTGCCGAATGTCCCCATGCGGCAGATTCACCGCGACAGCGGGTTATGGATTTTCCGCTGGGGCAGCAACCACGCATTTCGAAGCGCCAACACCGCTTATAATTACAACAGCCGGTATTTTGAATTTTACTGCATCTCGCATATGTTCAAGGGCAACGGATTTTATTGGCGGCCCGGCCAGGAGTCGATACAGGTGAAGCCCGGCCAGTGCATCCTGGTATCACCCGGCACCATCCACAACTATGGACCGGCGCATGATTCGGAATATCAGGAGGATACGTTGAATTTCACCGGCCCGCTGGCGGATATGCTGTTCAAAAGCGGAGTTTTCGCCGACGGCGTCTACAACATCGGTTCGTTCCGCTGGCTGCTCTCCACCACCAAGTTCCTGAGCGACCCCTCCGATCACGCCCAGCTGAACGCCGCGTTTGCCCTGCAGCAGCTGCTGTATGACCTTTACAACAAACGCTTCAGCGAACATGGCAAGGAGCGCTACCCGGAGATCGACGAGCTCCTGAAGCTGCTGCGCGACCAGCCCGAGCGCTGGTGGAGCATCGACGAAATGGCCAGTTACTGCAACATGAGCGACGACCAGTTCCGGCGGGTCTTCTGCAAGCGCGTCGGCATGCTGCCCAAGCTGTACGTGGACCGGATGAAACTGAACCACGCGGCTTCGCTGCTGACCGAAACCCGGCTGAGCATCGCCGATATCGCCGAGAAGCTCGGTTATACCGACCAGTACCACTTCAACCGCCGCTTCAAGGACGTGATGGGCGTCTCGCCCGGACAATACCGCCGCGAATCATTTCGTCATTAGTTATGCCTAATTACTTGTAAAATCACCGAATATACTGTAAATTATTGAATAAATATTCTGGAGATTGATTTATGATGCTGAAACGTCTGAGCCTGACCGCCTGTACCGTTCTTTCGTTATTGATTGCCGCCGGCTGCGGCAAACAATCCGCCCCCGATACCTCCGCCGACGGCAAAATCAAGCTCTACAGCCTGATCGCCCCCGTGTCGTGGATGGCTGCCCAGATCGGCGGCGACAAAGTCGCCTGCAGTACCTTGATCCCGGAAATGCAGAGCATACACTCCTACAAGCCGACCCCGCGCGATATCGCGAAGCTCCAGTCCGCCGATTATTACCTGCTGATCGGCCTCCCCATGGAAACCAATACGCTCACCAAAGTATTGAAGGATTCGAAGACCAGAATCATCGACATCACCACTGAAATCAAGCGCCGCGCCATCGACGCCTCCGAGGCCTGCGACTGCGAGGACGATGACCACGATCATGACCACACCCACGCCCATGATCACAAAGACGACCACAAGCACAATGAACATGAACAATTTTTCGACACCCACATCTGGATGTCGCCCGCGAACAGCGCCAAAATGGCCGAAGCCATCGCCAAGGTGCTCGAAGACGCCGATCCGGCCAACAAGGAACTGTATCAGACCAATTTGAAGGTGCTGCTCGAGAGAATCAACAAAGTCGATACGGCCCTCAAGGAACAGCTGGCCCCGATGAAGGGCAAAAAGCTCCTGGTCTACCATCCCGCGTTCGGGTACTTCGCCGAGCATTACGGCATGACCCAGGTAGCAGTGGAAACCGGCGGCAAGGCCCCGACCCCCAAGCAGCTCGAAAAGCTGGTCACGGAGGCCCGGAAGGAAAATGCCAAGCTGATCTTCGTCCAGCCCCAGTTCCCGCAGAACAGCGCCAAAGCCATCAGCGAATCGCTCGGCGCCGAGATCATCATGGTAAACCCGCTGGCGGCCGATATCCTGACGGTTTACGAAGGCATCGCCGACAACCTGACCAAAGGCAAATAAAATGGGCTGTCAGGAAATCATCAAACTCGAAAATGTCGCATTTTCCTGGAATCGCGGTTATCCGATTCTGGAAAATGTCAACCTGACGATCTGCAACTGCGAAACAGTCTGCATCGTCGGCCCGAACGGCGGCGGCAAAACCACGCTTCTGAACTTAATCCTCGGCACCATCCAGCCGGACAAGGGCACGGTACGGATTTTCGGCGAAACGCCGGAGCGGGCCCGGAACCGCATCGGCTACATGCCGCAGTATTCCAAACTCGATCTGCAGTTCCCGGTAAACGTCATGGACGTGGTGCTGATGGGGCGGCTGCGCCGCGGCTTCTGGGGACGTTACAGCAGCACCGACCGCGAAGTGGCCCGTCAGGTACTGGAGGAAATGTCGGTGGAGCACCTCGCCAAACGGCCGTTTGCGGAGCTCTCCGGCGGTCAGCGCCAGCGGGTGCTGATTGCGCGCGCATTAGCCTGTAATCCGGATGTTTTGCTGCTGGACGAGCCCACGGCGAACATCGACCCCGGATTCCAGGAGCAGTTTTACGAGATTCTGCGCAAACTGCGGGACCGCATGTCGATCCTGATCGTATCGCACGACGTCGGCTTCGTTTCCAGCGACATCAACACGGTGGTCTGCGTGAATCATCAGGTCATGGTGCACAACGCGGCCGACATCACGCCGGAGTCGATCAGCAATATTTACGGCTACCACGTGAAGATGGTCGACCACAGCCACGACGTGAGCTGCTGTCACGAGCATTTCCACAGCCACGACCACAACCACGGAGAGTGCAACCATGATTGATTTCCTCGTCAGATTGAATTCTCCGGAATTGTCGTTTCTCAAATACGCGTTTCTGATCGGGATTTTCGGGGGCGTGGCCTTCGGAATCGTCGGCACCTACATCGTCACGAGGCGGATTTCGTCGATCGCAGGGGCGATTGCCCACTGCATCCTGGCGGGGATCGGCGCGGCGATCTTCTGCAACCAGCGTCTCGGCTGGAGCTGGCTGCACCCGATGCACGGGGCAATTTTTTCGGCGCTGCTGGCCGCGGTGATCATCGGACTGGTCAGCATGTATGCCAAACAGCGCGAGGACACGGTCATCGGCGCGATCTGGGCCATCGGCATGGCGGTGGGTCTGCTGTTCCTGGCGGGCTGCAGCGGCTATGTGGACGTGGATGCATATCTGTTCGGCGACATCCTTCTGGTGTCGAAGAATAATTTCTACATGACGCTGGTGCTCGACGTGATCATCCTGGTGCCGTCGATCCTGTTTTTCAACAACTTCATGGCGGCATGCTTCGACGACCAGTTCGCCGAGCTGCGCGGCATCAAAATCAAGGCCACCTACATGGCGCTGCTCTGCATGGTGGCGCTCACGGTGGTGCTGATGGTGTCGGTGATCGGGATCATCCTGGTGCTGGCCATGCTGACGATTCCGGCGGCCATCGCCGGGCATTTCTCGAAGCGCCTCTGGTCCATGATGACCCTGGCCTCCGTACTGTGCATCGCCTTCACCACCTCCGGGCTGTACCTGAGCTACAAAGTCGACCTGCCGAGCGCGCCGCTGATCGCGGTTCTCGCGGGAAGTACTTACCTGCTGGTTCTGGTCGTTTTCTGGCTGCGGCGGCGCTGTGCGAAAAAATAGGTTTTTTGCCCCCTTTCTCATTTGAAAAATCCCACTTTCAGATTAAGTTTATAATATCCTTAACGAGAAATGGTGAAAGACATGAAATACATACTGAAACCCCTGCTGTTTTTCTGCATGATTACAGCAATTGCCATATTGAACAGCGGCTGCAGCGGCAAGTCGTCGAAAAGCACTACGGAGCTGCTCCAGACCGGAACGTTCCTGGCCAAGGAAGGCAAGTGGAAAAAGGCTTACGACTACGCCTATACCGCCGCCAAAAAAGAACCGACCAATATTTCCGCCCAGATCCTGCTGGCGCTGACCTGCGAACAGATTAAGAAAATGCCGCAGGCGCTCGATGCCGCCCGCAAGGCCGTCCAGATCAACCCCGACAACTTCATGGCTCAGTACACGCTCGGCCGGCTGTATGCCAAGGACAGCAAGACACGCCAGGAAGCGATCGAGCCGCTGCGGATCGCCCAGGAGCTCAACCCCCGCGACGTTTCGGTGCTGCTGCTGCGGGCCGACGTCTATTTCCAGCTCAATTCCCTGGACTACGCGGTAACCTGTTACAACGAGGTCATCACCAAACATCCCGAGTTCCTGCAGAGCAAGATCAACAAAGCCGCCATTTACAACCAGCTCGCGGTGATTTACACCAAAAGCAATATGGACACCCACGCCGCCCAATGCATCAAATACGCCTACAACATGGCCCCGGACAATCCGCATATCCTGTTGAATTTCGGCGTTTTCTGGGAACACATCAAGCGCAACGAACGCTCGATTGCGTATTACAAAAAGTACCTCGAAGTCACTTCGCAGAACAAAGAACTGGCCGATAAACACAAAAAAGTCAACGCCCGTATCGCGAAGCTCAGCGGCCAATAAGAGGGCGCTCTCATGAACCGCGCCGTACCCGATGACATCATCCAGGAAGTCCGCGACCGCTCAAACATCGTCGAAGTGATGAGTTTTTTCGGCGTACAGCTGAAAAAAAGCGGCGGCGACAGCTGGAAAGCCTGCTGCCCCTTCCATCACGAAAAAACCCCGTCGTTCACCGTCAACGAAACCCGCCAGCGCTATAAATGCTTCGGCTGCGGCAAGGGCGGCGACGTTTTCCGTTTCGTCATGGAGCAGCAGGGCGTCGATTTCCCGAATGCCATTCACATGCTGGCCGACCGCTGCGGTGTGATCATCCCCGAAAAAAGTTACGAATCCCACGAGGAACGCGTCGCCGCGCAGACCAAACGCAACAAGCGCGACCGGCTGTTCGAGCTCATGGAGACCTTTACCGAATATTACTCCAAATGGCTGTGGAGCAACCTCGATTCGCCGCTCGGCCAGTACTTCCAGAGCCGTCGCATTCCCAGGGAAATCGCGGAGAAGTTCCGCATCGGCGCCGTGCCGGACGGCTGGGATAATTCCTTGAAATTCGGGCTGTCGAGAAACTTCACAGAAGAGGAAATGCTCGACGCCGGCATCCTGAAAGTCAACGAAGAGAAAAAGTCGGCCTATGACCGCTTCCGTAACCGCCTGCTTTTCGCCATCTGGAACGAACAGGGCAAAGTCGTCGGATTCAGCGGCCGCGCCATCGAGCCGGACCAGACCCCGAAATACCTGAACAGTCCCGATACGCCGATTTTTCACAAGAGCTCGATCCTGTACGCCCTGCCCCTCGCCCGTCAGCAGATCCGCGACAAGCAGTTCGCCATTCTCTGCGAGGGGCAGATCGACACGATTTCCATGCACTGCGCGGGATTCGCCAACACCGTGGCCACTCAGGGTACCGCCTTCGCCGAAGAACACGCCCGGATGCTGAAGCGCTACACCGACAAGGTCCTGCTCGCCATGGACTCGGACTCCGCCGGCCAGAACGCCATCCTGAAAGCGATCAAAATTATGCTGCCGCTCGAATTCGAGGTCCGCGTGATCCTCTGGCCCGGCGGCAAGGACCCCGACGAATTATACAAAAGCGAAGGCGCCGATTACATCGCGGCGCAGGTGGATAACGCCATCGACTTCTTTGATTTTCTCTGGAACCGCCTGTCGCAGGACCATGACCTGACCCAGCCCTTCGGCCGTCAGAAAGCCGCCATGGAAGCCATCGAATACCTGAAACTGATTCCGGCCGCGGTTGCCAAACAGCTGTATATCCGGCTGCTGGCCGAGCGCGTCAAAGTCAACGAATCGGTCATTATGCGGTTGATGGCTCAGCAGTCGCCGCCCGGCGGTTATTACGATCCCCAGAAAAACCAGCCGCAGCCTCAATCGGTCATCCTGAAAGAGGAGTTGGAAGACTGTCCCGCCGAGCAGGCCCATGCCGAGGAAACCCTGCTGGAAATGGCCCTGGCCGACGAAGATATCGCCCGCCGCCTGAGCGAGCTGATTACCTCCGATATGCTCAGCACCACGCTGGTCGGGCAGGCATTGAACACGGTGGTCGACCTCGCGGTGAACGGCGACTGGGCGCACCGGGTCGGCATTCTGTCGGACATGGAAGCAGAGCGTGACCAGGAGGACCCGCGCCTTTCCCGCTTGCTGGTGCAGGAAATGACCCTGCCTGCCGAGAAACTCGAAAAAGCCCTGGCCGACACCGTGGAAGTGGTTCGCCGTTATCACAAAGGCAAGCGTCTGCAGGTCATCAAAGAGCAGATGATGAACCAGATCGACCGCAAAGAGCGTGAACGCCTGTTCAAAGAGTACATGGAACTTCATAATTCCTGAATACGTTTTAACCACGGAATTCACGGAAAACACGGAAATTTTTTATTTTCGTTTGATTTTTGTTGAATTTGATATTATATTTCTGTTGCCGGAGAAAGATACAGATTTCTCCGGCAACAGCATTTTTTGAGCGAAATATTAATTTTTCCGTGCTTTTCGTGTATCCGTGGTTAAAATCCGGTTTACGACTTGAAAAAATCCGCTTCAGGCGTTACAATACCTATGCAAAACGGAGGTGAATTATGATGAAATTGGTATTGGCTCTGCTGATGGCCGGAGCCACGGTTATGGCCGGGGAAAAAGGCGTACAAACTTATAATCTCGGCAATCTTAAGTTCACGGCATTTCAGGATGCGTCGGCGAGCATGCCGATTTCACTTTTCCGCGGCGCGGAGATGTCCGAGCTGCAAAAACTTTTGCCCGGCGGCAAGGCTGAGGCGTCCGTCAATGCTTTTCTGCTGCAGGTCGACGGCAAGTGTATCCTGGTCGATAGTGGCAACGGCGGCCGCCGCGGTTCGCTTCTCGGCAAACTGAACAGAACCGGCATCAAGCCGGAAGCGGTCGACACAGTACTCCTGACCCACATGCACGGCGACCATATCGGCGGATTGCTCGACGGTGACAAAGTGGTTTTCCCGAAAGCCACCATCTACGTCTCCGAGCCGGAATACAACTATTGGAAAGGTACCACCAATGCGCTGGCGCAAAATGTTTTCAAGGTTTACGGCGATCGCATTAAAACCTTCAAACTGAATACCGTGGTTCTGCCGGGCATCACCGGCCTGTCGGCCATCGGCCACACGCCGGGGCATACGGTTTATGAGCTTGATTCGATCATGATTATCGGCGATTTGCTGCACGCGGCCGCGCTGCAGTTCCCGCGCCCGGATTTGTGCCCGACTTACGATATGGATATGCCGCAATCGGTCAAAACCCGCCTTGAGTTCTACGAAAAAGCGGCGAGGAGCGGCAAGCTCGTAGCCGGTATGCACCTCCCCTTCCCCGGGGTCGGACTGATCACCAGAAATGATTCCGGCACCTTCGTCTTCAAACCGGCGGTTCAGGGCGGAGCCATGTTCGATTATGGCGCATTTTTCAAGGAAAATCCGCTAGGCGTGCTGGCCACGCTTGACGATGAACAAATCAAAACGCACATTTTCCATTACCTCTTCGCCAAGGACGACCGGGTTTATTTCCATACCGATGCGAAGAATGCGGCCTGGCTCCAGCTTCAGAAAAAACCGTTGGCCTCCTTCTGCTGCTTCTCCAAGAATTACGCCAAGGTGGTATCGGTCAGCGGCAAAGTCGTTTTCGTCGACAATCCCGAGCTGAAAAAAGAGATTATCGACGCCAGCTCCACCCTCAAGGCGCTCTATCATACGCCGGAAAACCCCGATTTCAAGCTCTTGTATATCGACGTGGCTTCAGTCGACACAACCGGATTTTCCGACGGACCGAAGACCTACCGCCTCAAATAAGGACGTGCAGATTGGCCATGGAAATGCCGCTGAGCGCACTTCCAATGATGCCGAGAAATCCCTGGTCTGTGCCGCAGATGAAGAGCCCCTCTAGTGCCGTGGTGCCGGAGAAGCACTTGTCCGGCGAACCGTAAATCGCGCCGTTCTGCCGCCCGGTGTAGCGCTGAATCGTCCTCGGCGTACAGGCATCGCTGAACACCGCCTGCGACACCTCGACCCCGGTCATCCGCTCCGTGAGGGCATTCACCTGTTCCACCGCCAGGGTTTTCTGCTCCGGGCAGAGCCGCGGATGGGCCAGGACGCAGGTTTTGACGCACGGCGGCGGAATACTGTCGCCATCGAGCAACTGGAAGTTTTGCGGATAACAGATGATGCCGCTGTCCAGATCCACGATATTTTCCGGCTGCCGGTAGCTGAAGCGCTCGGTGTTGGAGAAAAAGACGATCGATTCATCGTGGCCGCTCACCGGCCGGTCAAAAATATTGGTGGTTTCAAAAAACGCCAGCCGCCCGAAATGCGCCGTCACCGGCAGCGCCCCCAGCGCCTGAGTTTCCGGCAAACCGATGGACGAGAGCACCTTATCGGTCCGCAGAACCTCGCCTGCATCAGTCAGCACGCCGCGGACCTTGCCGTCTTCGGTCAGGATTTTTTCGACGCCGCATTTCAGCCTCAGCTCGCCGCCGGACTCCGTGAAGCGGCCGCTCAGCAGGTCGAGCCAGGCTTTGATGCCGCCGCCGGGGCGGAAAAGCCCCTGCCGGATGACACTTTTGTACATGATCGCGAACTGGGCGAAATCCATATCGTCCTCCAGCGCGCTGCCGTAAAAAGAGAGCGGACACATCAGCATATCGATCAACATCGGGTCCTTGACGAACCGTCCGATCAGGCCGCGCGCCGAGGCAAACTGATGGTTCAAACTGACTTCATTGAAGTTGCCGATAAATTCATCAAGTTTACGGAAATTGTCGATTTCGAGCGGGAATTCCTGCGCCACGGAAGATTCGAAAAGCTCGAAATGATTATCGAACCGGAGCGTTTTGCCGGGAAACTGAATCAGCGAATAATTCTGTTCGCGAACCTGCAGCTGGTCGAGTGTGAGGCGGAGCTGGCGGAGCATCTTGAGGATCGGCAGGCTTTTCGGGTCGCCGGGACGCGCCAGGTTGGTCATGGCGTGCAGACCGGTTTCCAGCAGGAAGCCCTGCCGGTGATAATAAGAATTCATGCCGCCAATCCGCGAATGCCGCTCGCAGATGCAGACTTTCAATCCATAATGCGCTAAACGGATTCCGGCTCCGAGCCCTGAGAGGCCTGCTCCGATAACAACAGCGTCGTATTTTTCCATATCTCCACTTCTGCCAAAGGTTTATCCATACTCGTCCCGGCGTTTTTCCGGTCGAATTCATTCATGCACCGGTCGGCGAATTCAAAAGCCGGATTCGTCTCCCGTGGCCGGTAGTTCTTGCCATTGCCGCCGACCATGCGCATGACTTCAAATGCGGTAAACTTCTCCAGCGGAATTCCGGGGTAAAACACATCCTCATCCGACCGGACGCGGAGAATGCCGGTGCCTTCCAGCGGCTGGGAGCGAATGATGACCCGGGCTTCTTCGAGCCGGTAGATGGCGTCGCGAATCAGCCGGATCGGAATATTGGTCATTTTGGCCAGCTCTTCCTCGCGGAGCCCGGCGTGGCTGTCGCGGAAGAACCGCGCCATGGTCACGCTCACCGCCAGCATGAGCCGCGTACGGGCCATGGGGCAAAGCTCCTGCGCCAGCGGTTCGAATTCGTGATCGCTGGCAGTCTGGATGGCACAGGAAATTTCCGCGCCGAACAGTACCAGCAGCCAGCTCAGCTGCAGCCAGATCAGGAAGAGCGGCACCGCCGAAAAACTACCGTAAATCGTATTGTAACCGCTCAGGAAGAACTGCAGCGCCAGGTAGCTCTGCTGCAGCAGCTGAAACGCGGTACCGGTCAGAACCCCCGCCACAATCGCCGCCCGCCAGCGGACCTTGGTATTGGGCATGAACGAATAGAGAAAAGGAAAGAGCAGCCACAGAATGACAAACGGCAGCATCCGGGCAGTAAAATCGATAAAGGTCCCGCTCAGCATTTCCGGCAGCAGTTTGGCCGACACCTGCGAGAGATACGCCTGCACAAAGGTCGTGACGCTGCTGGCCGCCAGAATCAGAATCGGACAAATCAGAGCAATCGACAGATAATCGCTGAATTTACGGAACAGCGACCGGTGGCTCTTCACACCCCAGATCGAGTTGAACGCCGCTTCGATGTTGCCGAGCATCTTGATCACGGCCCAGAAAAGCAACACCACCCCGATACCGGCGATCATGCCCCCCTTGGTCTTCTCCAGCAGCCGGTCGGAATACTCAAACACATAGTCGAGCTGGTATTGGAAATCAACGAATTTCTCGCACAGCTCTTTTTTCAGCCGGATATCCAGCCCAAACCCTTTGGCAATGCCGAACGCCAGCGCCGTGATCGGCACCAGCGCGAAAATCGAAAAATAAGTCAGCGCCGACGCCCACAAACGGCACTTGCTCTCCCGGAAACCATGCACCGCCATCACGATAATGCGCAATATGCCGAGCAGCGAATAATGGGTTTTCGACAGGTCATTGCGCCCGTACTCCCAGATATCCTCAAGAAATAACTTGCGGTATTTTCTCATAAACAGATCATCTCCAAAAAATGTTTTACGTAAAATATCACGTCAAACAACTTTTGGCAAATGATTCTTTCCAAGCTTGCAAGTTCTTTTTCCGGTGTTATCTGTAAATCCATAGGCCATATAGGAGGTAGAGAACGTGAAAAAGCTTCATCTTGCAATGACGGCGGCCGCCCTGCCGCTCCTGACCGGGTGCTTCAGCACCGGGCCGGACCCGGGGCTCGAAAAAATCTCCGCCCAGCTCGATCTGATCAACGTAAACCTGGAAAAAATCCACCAGACGATCGGCGTACCGGAAAACCCGGCCGTGAACGACGCCCAGCTGGCGGGAATCATCAGCCAGGCCCCCGAGCTGGCCAAAATCAAACCACTGCCGGCCAACCCGACCAACAAGGACATCGCCGATTATATCGACGCCATCCTGAAAGTGGCCCCTAAAACCGGCAACACCTGGAACAGCCCCTATGTGCAGATGCTCCGCCTGATCGGCACCGGCCATCTGGAAGCGCTGGTGCCGTACCTCACGGACCGTTATGTCAATAGTGTCTTTTGGGAACTGATCGGGATAGAGGACCTTGACGCCGGCATCAAACTGTTGCCCGAATATCCGACGCTGTATTATAGCCTGCAGAGGTTCGACCCCGATTTGCGCCTGAAGGAACCGCTGAAAAAGCTCCTGCAGGACGATAAAAAGAACCTTACCCCGATCAAAGGTTCCATCCCTCTTTATTTCTCCTCCGACGAGGATATCGAATTTCTAAAAAAATGCTACCGGGAAAATCCGCAGGCCTATATTGTCATCGACACGCTGGCCGCTTATCAGGACACCGATCCCGCGGTCATGAGCAATCAGCGGTGGGAGAATATAAAAAACCTCCCCGTCGAAACCCGTCTGATCGGTATCGACGACACCATCCGCCGCGGCAACAAGGAAGCCCTCGCCTTCATCCTCGAGCAGTATGCGACCGACGAGAAGCTCCAGAAAACCAAGCGGTCCCTGAATCATTTCTTCGACCCCGCCCCCACCGGCGAAATGTCGTATGAGCAACTCTGGATCATGTATCAGCACAACAAAGACAAGCTGAAATTCGATCCCGCAACCCGGAAATACAAAATTCAAGAAGGAGACGAATCATGAAATATCACATAATCAGCATCCCCGCCGCGCTGCTGCTGGCCGGTTGCGCCACCTCCCCCACCCCGGAGCAATACGACAAACTCGCCGATCAGCTGGCGAAAATCAATCAGAACCTGGAAGCCATCAACAAAGCGGTGGAAAACAACAACCGCCTGATGCAGCTCTCCACTCAAAGTACTTCATCCCGCACATCCACCGCCAATCGCGGCAATATGCTGGCCCTGAGCAAGATCGCCAAGCTCTCCGAAAAACCGACCGATGCGGAAATCCGGAAATACATCCTCGCCATCAAGGCCGCCTCGGATGGACAGAATCACTTCGGCCCGGATGATATCCAGACCAAAATGCTCCGCGAAATCGGCCCCGGCCACTTGTCGGTAATCATCCCGTTCCTGGACAACAGTTTTTATCATCTGGACCAGGCGCTGCCCGCTCTGATTGAGGAAAAAGACAAGGATTTCGTGACGAAAAATATCCTGCGCTACCCCCGCATGGCCGTCATCGCCTTCAAAATGGGCTGGGAAAAGGATGCCAAGGATGACATTTTCAAGGTGTTCGAAACCGACAACAATCAGATATGGGAACTGAAAAGCAATATCGGCAAAATCGTCGAAACTCCGGAGGACCGCGAAAGGGTCATCAAGGTTTATATCAACGGCGCCAGTGCCTCCGACCTCTACAACACCATCCAGGCCTTCCCCGATATCGATCTCGTCAAGATCAACAACGACGCCTGGGAAAAGCAGAAATACAGCCACAGCTGGAGCCGCATACAATACGGCATAAAGGCCGCTTCAACCGGCAATAAAGAAGCCCTGGGCTCCCTGATTCAGCTGTTCTCCACGGATCGGAACACGTTCAACCACAACGAAGGCGCCACCACCCTGATGCGGCTGACCGGCCAAACCCTGAACGCCGCCAAGCTCACCGAGTGGTACGATAAAAACAAGGACAACCTCTATTTCGACAAAGAAAAGGGCCGCTTCCTGGTGAAAGCCGCCGAACCCGCCCCCACAGTCGAAGCGCCTCAGCCGGCCGAGGCCAAGTAATTCTTTTTTGTCCACAAAATCACACAAAACTATACAAAAGTTATTGGCGACCGACTTCGGCCGCCAATTATTTTTTTCGCGTTTTTCGTATATTTCGTGAACACTTTTCCTTTTTGTGTATTTTTGTGTGGTTTTGTGGATAAATTCCCTTGAAATTATGGGGATTGACTGTATTTTTTGTCAGTATAGATTCATTAACTTTTTGAGGATCGGAAAAATGATACAGATGGAAGATTTGATCCGTAAATCGGATGTATTGGTCGAGGCTCTGCCCTATATCCAGAAATTCCGCAACGAGATCGTGGTCGTCAAGTTCGGCGGCAGCGCCATGGAAGACCCGGAACTCGTCAAAAGCACCATGCGCGATATCGTGCTCATGGAGTGCATCGGCATGCGCCCCGTGGTCGTCCACGGCGGCGGCAAAGCCATTACCGCCGAGCTCACCCGCCGCAACATCGAGACCCGTTTCGTCAATGGTCTGCGGGTCACGGATGAAGAGACCATCAAGGTCGTCGACGACGTGCTGCACAATGTCACCAACCAGTCGCTGGTGGACGCCGCGGCCGCGGCCGGCGGCAATCCCATTTCCCTCTCCGGGCGCAGTGTCATGAAGGCCGAAAAAATGTACTCCACCGACAAGGAAACCGGGCAGAAGCTCGACATCGGTTACGTCGGCGACATCACCGATATCGACAGCTACAAGCTTTCGGAAGCGCTGAAGAGCCGTACCATCCCGATCCTGACCCCGCTGGCGCGCGGTACCGACGGCAAAATTTACAACATCAACGCCGACATCGCCGCCTGCCGCGTGGCCGAAGGCTTGAAGGCGCGTAAGCTGGTTTTCCTGAGCGACGTGCCCGGCATCCTGCGCGATGCATCGGACGAGTCCACCTTGATTTCGACCATTTGCACCACCGAAGTGGACGACATGATCAAAAACAAGATTATCACCGGCGGCATGATTCCCAAGATCATGAGCAGCATCCGCGCCCTTGAAGCCGGCACCAACAAAGTGCATATGATCGACGGCCGCGTCAAGCATTCGCTGCTGCTGGAAATCTTCACCGACAGCGGTATCGGGACCCAGATCATCAAACCGACCTCGATCTTATGAGAATTGTCCTGACCGGCATGAAACACTGCGGCAAAAGCACCGTCGGCAAACTGCTGGCGAAGCGCTGGGGTTGCCCCTTTGCCGATACGGATGTGCTGCTGGAGAAGTTGTTTGAACAGAATTACGGGGAAAAACTGAATTGCCGGGGAATTTTCAAGGAATACGGCGAGGAGTTTTTCCGGAATATGGAGGCGGAAGTGGTCGCACAACTCCGTGCGGCGCGGCCGGGCAAGTCGCGGGTCATCGCCCTCGGCGGCGGGCTCCCGATGAATCCGGCGGTGAAGGACGTCCTGCCCGAGCTGGGCGAGATCGTTTACCTGAAAGTCGCGCCGGAAACCATTTTCCGCCGGATCGAAGCGAACGGCCTGCCGCCTTATCTGGATGCGGCGCGGCCGTTTGAGAGTTTTATGGAATTTTATCGCGAACGCGAAAAAGTATATGAAAAAATCGCGGCGCTGACCGTCTGTCCGGGCGAAGTTTCCCCGGAGGAAGCGGCGGCGGCCGTCGATATGGAATTACAGAAATGAGCGGCAGTACTTACGGCAAAATCTTTACAGTGGCCACCTTCGGCGAATCGCACGGAGGCGGCGTGGGTGTGGTGGTGGACGGCGTGACGCCCGGCGTGGAGCTCGGCGCGGCCGATATCCAGCGCGAACTGGACCGCCGCCGCCCCGGCCAGTCGGCCGTCTCCACCCCGCGCAACGAGAGTGACAGTGTTCAAATCCTCTCCGGCGTTTTTGAGGGTAAAACCACCGGCACCCCGATCATGATGCTGGTCATGAACAAAGATCAGCGCTCCGGGGATTACGGCAATATCAAGGACATTTTCCGGCCCGGCCACGCCGACTACACGTTTTATCAGAAATACGGCATTCGCGACTATCGCGGCGGGGGGCGCTCTTCCGGGCGCGAGACCATCGGCCGGGTAGCCGCCGGAGCCATTGCAAAAATATTGCTGCTGAAATACGGCATCACCGTCACCGCGTTCACCGCTCAGGTCGGCGAGTTCAAGGGCACCGAAGTCGATTTCGCGGAAATCGAGCGCAACCCGGTCCGGGCGGCCGATCCCGGAGCAGCGATATTGATGGAAAAACTGATTCTGGAAGCGGCCACCAAAGGCGACAGCGTCGGCGGAGTCGTTGAATGCCGCGTGAACGGTATGATGCCGGGGCTCGGCGAGCCGGTTTTCGACAAGCTGGACGCGGTGCTGGCGCATGCGGTCCTGTCCATCGGCGGCATCAAGGGCATTGAATTCGGCAGCGGGTTCGCGGCGGCGGCCATGTACGGCTCGGAGCACAACGACCCGATCACGCCGGACGGCTTCGCCGGCAATCACGCGGGCGGCATTCTCGGCGGTATTTCCAATGGCGACGAGATCGTTTTCCGCGCCGCGGTCAAGCCGACCAGTTCCATCAGCATCAAACAGTCAACCATAAATCTGGATGGTGCCGCCGCCGAATGCGAGGTTCACGGCCGGCACGACCCGTGTCTCTGTCCCCGCATCGTGCCGGTGGTGGAGGCCATGGCCGCCATTGCACTGGTCGATCTCTTGAAACAGCACGCGGCGCTACGCACTTAACAGAGGAAAGGAACCGATCATGGGAACCGAAAAACAGCCAAGCAAGCGGAAAGCGGTTTTCCGCAAACTCTGCGGCTCATATCAGTATGAACTGGCCAAGCCGGAAGATTTGCGGGTGGTCATGGAAAATGATGACGCTTTCTGGGCGATTCTTTCCGCCCCGGTCACTTCCCTGAACGGCGACCCGCGCTTCTTCCGCCACCTCGACACGACCGGCAGCGGCTCGATCCGCGTCGACAAAATCAAGGACGCGTTTTACTGGCTGGACAGCATCCTGAAAGATCTCTCGTACCTGGGAGACGAAAAAAACTCGGTTACCCTCGACGAAATCCGCACCGATACCAATAACGGACGCGACATCATCGCCACCATTAAAGAAGAGCTGACCGAAGAATTGGTCAACGACGGCGTTATCACCTTGACGGAGGTACGCGACGCAATCAACCGCCTCTCGTCCGGCAGCCTGAAGGGTGACGGCATCATCATCCGCAGCGCGGTCGCCGGCACCGTGGCCGAGCAACTTTTCACCGACATCCTGACCGTGCTCGACGGTCCCGACAATCAAGCCGGGCTGAAAGGCGTAACCGGTGCGCTGGTGGATAAATTCCTCGCCGACGCCAAGGCTTATCTCGACTGGGCACAAAACGACACCTACTCCACGCTGCTGCCGGGGGTGGACATGCCGCCCGTCTATGCTTTTTACCGGCACGCCGCGCCCAAAATCGACCAGTATTTCGATTACTGCAAACTGGTGCAGATCGACCATGAAAACGTCCGGCGGTTTTCGGAAAAGCCGGACGCGCTCTCGCCGCTGAACCTGCAGGATACGGCCGCGGTGAAAAACGCCATCGACCAGGCGCCGCTGGCCCCGCCCTCTCCGGCCTGCGTGCTCAATGTCAACCAGGAAATCAACCCCGCTTACCGCGATGACATCTATAAGCTCGCCGAGGTATTCGGCCTGAAAAATATTACGCAGCAGGACTGGGCCATGATCAAGAGCAAATTCATCGGCTACGAAGAATATCTGCAGGGCAAAAGCGGCAACTCCGCCGAGAAACTCGGCACCGACCGGCTGAAGGAAGACATGGCCAATACCGAAGCCATCGAGTTCCTCCGCAAGCTGATCCAGGAAGACAGTTCCATCATGAACAACGTCAAACGGATCATCAATATCGAAAAACTGCTGCTTTACAAACAGTACTATTTCCGCTTTGTCCGCAGTTTCATTTCGATGTTCGAGCTCTTCAATCCGTGGCGGCTCTCGATGCTGCAGTCGGGTTCACTGATCATGGACGGCAAGCACTTCGACCTCTGTTTGCGCATCACCGACCCGGCCATGCACAAAATGCTGGCGAAAACCTCCAATCTCTTTATCATGTACATGACCGCCAAGCGCTCGGTCAACGGCATAGCAAGTATTCAAAAGGTGGCGGTGGCGGTCACGGCGGGCACCAATATGGTGTTTTATCCGGGCAAGGCCGGGCTCTTCGTCGACTGGGACGGCACACTGTGGGACACGGTCATCGACGACATCCTGCAGGGGCCGATCTGCTTCAAACAGAGCCTGGCGCTGCCGTTCATCAAGGTCAGCAACATCATCACCGACAAATTTTCCAAACTGACCTCGGCGGAAACCATTGCCAACGACCTGACCAGCCAGATCGAAAAAGCCGGCAAGACGCCGCCGCCCGCCAAACCTGGCATGAACGGCTCAATGCTGCTGCTGGCCGGCGGGGTCGGGTTCGCCGCCATCTTCAGCGGGCTCACTTATATCTTCAAACAGCTGGCGAGCCTGCCGGGGCTGACGCTGCTTTTCTACGTCCTGCTGATTTTCATCTGCATCATGACGCCGCTGGTGATTTACTCGCTGTACAAGCTTTATAAGCGCAATTTCAGCATGTTTTTCGAAGCCGCCGGCTGGGCCATCAACCTGCGGATGAAGCTCGACACCTTCGCGGGCCGCTTCTTCTCGTATCTCCCGGCCTACCCCGAGAATTTCGAAAAAAAGGGCCTCGACACCGCCACCATCAAGGTCAAGCATAATTCGCGCGACAACAAAAAAGAATGGCTGCTTCCGGTCGTGCTGCTGACGATCCTGGTCCTGGCCTTCGGCTCGCTGACGTATTACCTGTATTTCCATGAGAAACTCAAAGAGAAACTCGAAAAGAAGGCCGTCGAATCAGCCCCGGTCACCGTAGTCACCGTTGCTGCCGCTACGGCATCCGGAGCAGCCGCCCCCGCCGCCGCCGTTAACGCCGCAGTACCCGAGCAGAAATGACGCTGAACCATAAAATAAGGATACGATAAAATGAGCAGCATCAAATTCGGTATCGCCCGCCGCAACATCAACCCGCAAGTGCCGATCGGCCTGGCCGGTTACTTCAACATCCGCATGTGGGAAAAAATCGCCGATGATCTCGAAGTGCGTGTATTGGCGCTTGAACAGGACGGCGCCGCGGCGTTCCTCATTCAATACGACCTGGTGACCGTGTCTTACGATCTCTACCACGCAGTTATGGCTGCATTCAAAGACGCGGGACTCGACCGCATCAACAAAAATAACCTGATCATGACCGCCACCCACAGCCATACCGCCCCTGAAGTGCGCGTCAGCCGCGGCGCTTCGCACCCCGATTATATTCCTGCTGTGGTGAAAGCGACGGTGGAGGCAATCAAAGAAGCCCTCGCCGGCATGGCCGAAGGCGAATTCGCCGGCGGCATCACCAGCGACGCCCGCTTCATTTTCAACCGCCGCTACTGGATGAAGGACGGCACCGTGGTGACCAATCCCGGCAAGCTGAACCCGGATATCCGCACCTCCGAAGGCGATATCGACCCCGAAATACCGTTGCTCGCCATCCGTCAGAACGGCAAAATCAAGGTCCTGCTGGCCAACATCGTCAACCATACCGACACCATCGGCGGCAACGACGTCTCGGGCGACTGGGCCGGGTTCACCGTCCGCACGCTGCAGGCCGAGCTTGGCGCTGGTTCTATCGTTTTCCCGCTGATCGGCTGCGCGGGCAATATCAACCATTTCGACGTTTCCACCGATATGCCGCAGACCCAGTATTCCGAAGCCGAGCGCATCGGCAAGGGCTATGCCGAGAGCATTTCCAAGGCACTCCCCTCGCTGAAACCGTTTGCCGCCACGCTGAAGACCATGGCCAAAACCATCCAGGTCAGCCCGCGCCAGCTCACGCCGCAGGAAATCGCCGAAGCACAGGCCGTGATGGACAAATACCCCGATCTCGAAGTCGTCGGCGTTTCCGGCGCGGACCTCACCTCGGAGGACCTGGCGAAAAAAACACCGTTCGCCTTGAAATATTTCGCTTATAACCTGCTGAACATGCAAGCCAATACCGAACCGCTGAGCTATCATCTCACCGGCATCAACCTCGGCGACGTGGTAATCGCTTCGCTGCCGAGCGAACCCTTTGTGGAAATCGGGCTGGCGCTGCGCAAGGAAATTTTCCATGACCGCCTGGCCTTCGTCGTTTCGCACAGCAACGGCAGCGGCAACGAAAAATGCGGCGGCGGCTACATCCCGAACCCGTGGAATTACGGCCGCGGCGGTTACGAAACCACCCCGCGCTCAAATCCAGCGGAACCCATGGCCGCCGCGAAACTGCTGAACGCATGGCGGGAACTCGCCAAAGGCTGAGCAAACCTCACCGGATCATGATCTGGGAGGTGGAGGTCAGGTAGTCCCCGGACAAAACCTGCAGAAATGCGCCTTTCCAGTCCGCGGGCAGCTCCGCCTGCAGCAGATTGCCGTCGGCTTGCGCCGGAATGGTCAGCCATTCACGGTCGGGCCACTTGCCGCTGTCTGCCGTGAAACAGAGCACGGCACTGATGAATTTACCGCCTGTGACCCTGCCACTGAGTTTCGAACCGTTCAGCGTCGCATCGACGACCTTCAGGCGTTTTTTGCCGCCGGTCAGGTGTTCGCGGAAGAACGCGGCGATTTCTTTCGGTTCCTCGCCCACCGGGCCATGGCCATGCGGCCAGCGGATTTTCATACAGACATCCACCGGAGTTTTCACGGTAGCCACGGATTTCTGCCACGAACCGGTGTGGAACGCGCCGTCGTTGGTGCCGTTGAACCACAACACCGGCGCATTAATGCCGGTCAGGAAGTTCGCCGGGTCCCATTCGTCGCGCCACCAGTCGCGCTGTTCAGTCGTCATTTTTTCAAACTCATGCATCCAGGCGCTGTCCTCGGTCAGGTAGCCGCAGCCGTAAACCGGGCAGACCGCCTTGTAGCGCGGGTCCAGTCCGGACGAAATACAGGTCAAAACCGCGCCCCAGCTGATGCCGGTAATGCCGATGCGGTCCGTATCCACCTCCGGCAGACTGCGCAGGACGGTGTGGGCATTAATGACCGCCGCCACGGCGTGCGGAAACCATTGATCGCGTGGCGGCATCGCGGGCTGTTTATCGAAGGCTCCCCAGCCGGCGGGGCCAGAGAAACTGTGGCGCGGCCAATTGCGGTATTCATTGCGCACGTCATAAATCGCACCACAGTTATCCATGGCGATGGCGGCGAATCCGAGCTCGTTCCAGTAGTTCACCCAGTTCGGAAACGCGGTTCCGCCGCCGCCGTGGACCAGTACCACGCCCGGCACTTTGTGTTCCGCGGAGGCTCCTTCCGGCAGCCCGACCCAGGCGAAATTGCGCTTGCCATCCAGTCCGCTGTAGAAGATCGCCTTTTTGCCGAGTTCGCATAAACAGTGTTCATCCCAGACTTCAGGTGTCATTTCGAGGCATTCCGCCGCGATTTTCTGCAGAAATTTCATGGTTTATCCTCCTTGGAAGGGTCAATATAACCGCCGCGCCGGGCCGAATCAAGTTTCCGTATGGAAATAAAGTCGAAACAAATGCCGGAAAATACATTGAAATTTGCCCGAAATGCGGTAAATTCCCTATTAAAACCAAATGAGATGGATTTATGCCGCAAAAGAAACTGATTTTCGACAAGACTCAGGTGGAGGAAGCCATTGACCGGATTGCCGACGACATCATCGCAGAATTCAAAGTGACTTCGGAAAACAGCAATCCCATCGCTCTCCTGGGCATCCAGAAACAAGGGGTGCCATTCGCCCGGCGGCTCAGCGCCGCGATCAAACGCAAAACATCCTGCCAGCCGCTCGAAGGTATCCTCGATATTTCGATGTACCGCGACGACTACGGGATGCGCAAGAAACTCCCGGTCATCCTGGAAACCATCATCCCGTTCACGGTCGACGACTGCAATGTCATCATCGCCGACGATGTGCTGGCTTCGGGACGGACGATCCGGGCCGCGCTCGACGCACTCACCGACTACGGACGCCCGCGGATCATCCGCCTGGCCGTCATGTACGACCGCTGCTGCAACGAGTATCCGATCCGGGCCGACTACGCGGGCTGGAGTCAGAAAACCGCGGCCAACAAAAAAATCGTAGTGGAATTTGAAGAAACCGACGGCAACGACGGCGTTTATGAAAAGCCCTGGAACAAAGGCGGAGAGTTTAAAGCATGAGCAGCACCAAAATACAGAACTTCTGGACCCGCAAAGATTTACTGGAAATCTACGACCTGACCCCCGAAGAAATTACCCTGATCCTCGACACCACTGAAGAATTCAAAAAAGTCTGTCAGCGCAATGTGAAAAAGGTCCCGGCCCTGCGCGGCAAAACCGTGGTGAACTTCTTCGTGGAGCCCAGCACCCGCACCCGCGTGTCGTTTGAACTGGCCGAGCAGCGCCTCAGCGCCGACATCATCAACATGTCCGGCAGCACCAGCAGCCTGACCAAGGGCGAAACGCTGCTCGACACGGTCAAGAATATCGAAGCGCTCCAGGCCGACATCATCGTCATGCGCCACTCTGCGCCCGGCGCCCACGCGTTCATCGCCCGCCATATCAAGTGCGGCGTGGTCAATGCCGGCGACGGCGCCCACGGGCACCCGACCCAGGCGCTCCTCGACGTCTTCACCATCCGCGAGAAATTCGGCTCGCTGAAGGGCCTGAATGTATCGATCATCGGCGACATCCTTCACAGCCGGGTGGCCCGCAGCAACATGTGGGCGCTCCTCAAGCTCGGGGCAAATGTCACCTTTGCCGGGCCCGCCACGCTCTGTCCGCGCGAATTCGAGGAAGTCGGCGTCCGCGTGTGCCACAATTTGAAGGACGCGCTGATCGACGCCGACGTGGTCAATCTGCTGCGAATCCAGCACGAGCGCCAGCACGGCGGCTTCTTCCCGAGCACCGGCGAATACAGCCAGTTCTTCGGCCTCAACAAGGATTCGATGAAGTGGCTGAAGCCGCATGCCATGGTCATGCACCCCGGCCCGATCAACCGCGACGTGGAACTCTCCTCCGACATCGCCGACGGCGATCGCTCGGTCATCCTCGAACAAGTTACCAACGGAATGGCGGTACGCATGGCAGTGCTGTTCCTCACCGCAGGAGTTTTGTAATAATGAATACCAAGAGTCTTTATGTTTTGTGCGGCGCCCGGGTGGTCGATCCCTCGCAGGGCATTGATCAGGTGATGGATATCGGCGTGGCCAACGGCATCATCGTCGACCCCAAGGATCTCACCAATCCCGAAAAAATCGACCTCTCCGGCAAGGTTATCGCCCCCGGCTTCACCGACGTCCACGTGCATCTCCGCCAGCCCGGCAACAACGGCGCGGAAACCATCGCCACCGGCACCATGGCCGCCGCCGCGGGCGGCTTCACCGGCATCCTCGCCATGCCCAACACCAAACCGTGCTGCGACACCGCCGGCACCATCGAAATCATCAAGCGCGAAAGCGCCCGCCATGCCAAGGTCCGCGTCTACACCTGCGGCTGCCTCAGCAAAAACATGGAAGGCAAGGAAATGGCCCCCATCGGCGGACTGAAAAACGCCGGGGTCGTCGCCCTCTCCGATGACGGCAAGTGCATCCAGGACAACAATTTAATGCGCCATGTAGTGGATTACGCCAAATCCTTCAATCTGCCGATTCTCGATCACTGCGAGGAAGAATCGCTGATGGGCGAAGGCGTGATGCACGAGGGCAAGTGGTCCGTGCTGCTCGGCATGCAGGGCATCCCCTGTGCCGCCGAGGATATCATGGTCCAGCGCAATATCATCCTCGCTAAAATGATCGACTGGAAAATCCACATTCAGCATGTGAGCTCCCGCGAGAGCGTCGACATGATCCGCCGCGCCCGCGCCCGCGGCATCCGCATCTCCGCCGAAGTCACTCCGCACCATATTTCGCTGACCGACGAGAACATCAAGAAGTTCGATACCAACTACAAGATGAACCCGCCCCTGCGTTCCGAAGAGGACCGCCAGGCGGTGATCGAGGGTTTGCGCGACGGTACGATCAGCATCATCGCCACCGACCACGCCCCGCATACCCGTACTCATAAGGAAGTGGAGTTCGACATCGCACCCTTCGGCATCATCGGCCTCGAAACCGCGATTCCGATCTGCCTGACGGAGCTCTACCACACCGGTATCCTGTCGCTCTCCGAGCTGGTGGCCAAGTTCACCACCGGCCCGGCCGAATTGCTCGGGCTGGAGATCGGCACGCTCAAACCGGGCGCTCGTGCCGACATCACGATCATCGATCCCGATCTGGAATTTACCTACGATGTGAATGAATCGTACTCCAAATCGCGCAATACGCCGTTTCACGGCATGAAGTTCAAGGGGCGCGCCATCGCCACCGTAGTCAACGGCAACTTCATTTACGGTGCCAAGGAATTATGAAAAACAAGATCGAGAAGCTGGTCGATTCGATTCTGCCCGATATCGTCGCCATCCGCCGCGAAATCCACCGCCGTCCCGAGCTGGCCGGCGAGGAAGTCGGCACCGCCGCGCTGATCCGTGAAAAACTGGCCTGCACCGACATCAAGCTCCAGATTCCCTATCTGCAGACCGATGTCGTCGGCATGCTGCACGGCAAAGGCGAAGGCCCGAACGTGACGCTGCGCGCCGATATCGACGCCCTCCCCCTCGACGAATTGTCCGATCTCGATTATGTCTCCGAATACCCCGGCAAAATGCACGCCTGCGGCCACGACGGCCACACCGCTGTGCTGATCGGCGCCGCGCTGGTGCTGAACCAGCTGCGCCATGAATTCAACGGTTCGATTCGTTTCGTTTTCCAGCCCGGCGAGGAAGTCGTGGCGCTCGGTCATAAACTGGTCGATGCCGGTGCGCTGGACAACCCGGTGCCGAAAGCGGTTTTCGCGCTGCACGCCTGGCCCGGCGTCAAATCCGGCCTGATCATGTCGCGCCCCGGCCCGGCCATGGCCTCCGCCGGATTTTTCAAAGCAGTAATCACCGGCCGCGGCGCTCACGGCAGTGCTCCGCAAAACTCGATCGACCCCATCGTGGTCGGCAGCCATGTCGTGACCGGCCTGCAGACCATTGTCGCGCGCAACCTCAATCCGCAGGACGCGGCGGTGGTCTCCGTCTGCCGCTTCTCCTCCGGGCAGAACGGCAATGTGATCCCGGAAAGCGCGATCCTCGAGGGTACCATCCGTTCCCTTAATCCCACGGTCGGCGAGCAGCTGAAAATGCTCCTGACGCAGTACATCGAAGGCGTCTGCGCGACCTTCGGCGCCAAATGTGATCTGGAGCTGAATGTCCCCTATGATGTACTGATCAACACCCCCGAATACGTCGAGCTGGTCAAAGAAACCGCGCTCGAATGCACCGGCGCTTACGAAGAACTGGCAAGGCCGTCAATGGGCGGCGAGGATTTCTGCTTCTACCTGCAGAAAGCTCCCGGCGCGTTCTTCCGCCTCGGCAACGGCGAAGACAGTCCGGGCACCCACAACCCGCACTTCAACTTCAGCGACGATGCCATCCGCAACGGCATCCTGATGATGGTAAACCTCGCCCTGAAAACCCTCAAGTAAGCGTATTTATCCGACCAGTCGAAAGCCAAGGTGGGGCTGCCTCTCCGTAGGCAGCCGTTCTCCTCGGTCCGAATATCCTGTTGCCTTCGGGTAACCCGGTAAATCATGCGAAGTGAACGGCGGTCTGGGACAGACCGCCCTACCTCGATTTTCACCAAACCGATAGCGAATGACGTGTCCGACTAGTCCGACTCCCTACCTTAAGATGAAGTCATCCGGCAACGGCGACTCGAGGGTTATTCTTTGCCCGGTGGCGGGATGGTCGAACGTCAACCCCGAGGCATGGAGCGCCTGGCGCGGCATCCGCAACTTCCGCTGATCTTCTTCGGTCAAGGTATCGTCGCAGAAACGCAGGTAACAGGTGTCATCCGGGCCGTAAATCTTGTCGCCCGCCATCGGATACCCCAACGAACACAGCGTGGCCCGGATCTGGTGCAGCCGCCCGGTGCCCGGACGTACTTCCAGCAGCGTGAGGCCATCCGCGGATTTCACCGGGGTAAAACTGGTGACGGCATATTCGGATTCGCCCTCGGGGCGCGAATGGGTGAAGCGCCGTTTTTTGCGAATCACCGAGTCCGGGTCATTGCTCAGATAGCCCTCGGCAGTGAATGCTTCTTTGATCTCGCCGAACACCAGCGCATGATAGGTCTTCTCCATGCGGTCGTCCTGCAGCTGGGCGCTCAGGGCCGCGGCGGCATCGGAGGTTCTGGCGGCAATCAGCAGCCCGGAGGTCTCGCGGTCAAGGCGGTTGATGATCGAGACTTGACCGTATTTTTGCGAAAGATCGTACCAGAGTGTGTTGCGAAAAAATGCCCCGGCGGGGTGGCACGGCAGTTTGCCGCCTTTGTCCACGACCAGCAATTCGCGGTCCTCGTAGATGATTTTGTAGTCAAAAACCACCGGCGGCTCGGTGTTTTCCGGAAAGAACTCAATCGTTTCGCCGCTGTGCAGCTGCCGGGAGGCGCGCGTCTGGTGACCATTGATCCGGATGCGCCCGGCCCTGATCTCCTCCTGCCACTGGTTGCGCGAGAGATAAGAAAAACGGCCGCTCAACCATAAGTCGAGCCGCCGTCCTTCGTCTTCACTGCCGATTACACTGCGGATGACCCGTTCAGTATCCATAGGAAATCAGCAATGCAATCTCGTCGCAGCAATCTTTTTTCGGGCAATTGGCGCAGTCGCTCCAGATTTTTTCGGGAAACAATTCCTTGTCCACCACTTTGAAGCCGAGCTTCTGGAAAAAATCCGGGCGCAGCGTCAGCGCAAACAGCCGGAATTGCTCACGGTTGTTTTTCAGCCGTTCGATAATGAATTCCACCATCAGCCTGCCGAGCCCGCGCCCGATCAGGTCCTTTTCCACCGCCAGCGAGCGGATTTCCAGCAGATTGTTGCCGAAGTCGCGGGCGGCGCAGCAGCCTTTGACCACGCCGTCGATTTCGGCCACGACGAAGTTTCTGCTGTAGAAGCGGATATCATCCTCGGTCCGCGGCAGCACGATCTGCTGCTCGGCGTAACCGTCCAGAATTTGTTTGATCGCCGGAGCGTCAGCCGGGGTCGCCGGCCGGACTGTCGCTGTGCTCATTCTTCCTCTACCGGCTCTTTTTCGGTGAATTCGGCAATACTGCGGAATTTCCGGTAACGTTGATCCAGCAGCTCGGACACGCTCATCTTGCAGAGTTCGTGCAGATGGTGCTTGAGCACTTTCTTGACATTGGCGGCCGCCGTCGCATGATCCTTGTGAGCGCCGCCGAGCGGCTCGGGAATGATCTCGTCGGCGATCTCCAGCCGCACCAGGTCGGACGCGGTCAGGCTCAGCGCCGCCGCCGCCTGTTCGGCATAGGAACGGTTTTTCCACAGGATCGCGGCGCAGCCTTCCGGCGTAATCACCGAGTAATAAGCGTTTTCCATAATCAGCACCCGGTTACCCACGCCGATGCCGATGGCGCCGCCGCTGCCCCCTTCGCCGATCACCACCGAGATCACCGGCACTTCCAGCGCAAACATGTCGCGCAGGTTCACGGCAATCGCTTCAGCAATATGGCGCTCTTCGGAGGCGATGCCCGGATAAGCTCCGGGGGTGTCGACGAAGGTGATGATCGGCACTTTGGCTTTGTTGCCGACCTGCATCAGGCGCATGGCTTTGCGATAGCCTTCGGGGCTGGGCCAGCCGAAATTGCGGTATACGTTTTCTTTCATGTCGCGCCCTTTCTGGGTACCGACCACCATCACGGGGTAGCCATCGAAGCGGGCGAAGCCGCCGACAATCGCCGGGTCGTCGCGGTAACGGCGGTCGCCATGCAGCTCGATGAAGTCTTCGAACAGCGCATCCACATAATCCATGGTGTAGGGACGCTTCGGGTGACGGGCCAGCTGGACCCGCTGCCAGGGCGTCAGCGATTCATAGGTTTCGCGCATCGTATCCTGAAGTTTTTTCTTGAACGGCTCAATAACATCGCTGAGGTCGATATTGTTGGAATTGCTCTCGGCCTCCAACTCGTGGATCTTTTTCTCCAGTTCGACTATCGGCTTTTCAAAATTCAAAATCGTATCTGCCATACATGTTTCCTTCGTTAATCAGTAATTTCAACCGGAGTCAACCGGGGTACAATTGCATATAATTCTTCGACTTCTTGGTTGCGCATGCGTACGCAGCCGTTGCTGCTGCTGGTGCCGATGGTCTGCGGCAGCCAGGTGCCGTGAATGCCCAGCCCCTTGTAAGCGGGCCCGGTCTCGCCGGTGGACTGCAGCGCCAGCCAGCGGGTGCCGAGCAGATTGGCGGGATCGCCAAACGGAATCACCCGGCCATCCGGCGCGTACCATTCGGGTTCCTTGACCTTGGAGGAGATCACAAAAGTGCCGTTCGGCGTGCGCTCCTGCTTGCCGATTCCCACCTGGTAGACCTTGAAAACCTCGTTGCCGTCATACAGAATCATATAGTGATTCGACCGCGAAACCTTGATTTTCCAGTCGCCGCTGTAAATGCGCAGATTGTCGCCGAGGCGGATGATCGAGCTGTTTTCGGGAATGCTGTTGCTCTTCTGAATGCCTTCCACGGTGGTTTTGTGCGCGGCGGCAATCCGGTCCAGCGTATCGCCGCGCTTGATCAGGTAATTGACTTTTTTCGGCTCAAACGGGATATCGCTGAAAAAGATACCGGTATTCGCCACGCTCAGCGAACCGGCGATCGCCTGCCACGGACGGCTGTATTCGCGGAACTGACCGGACTGGATAACCGGCTCCAGCAGCTTGCGCGCCTGGACAAATTCGCGTTTTTTATTCAGTTCGTCGGCCTCGGCCTTGATATCGCTGAGCTTGCGGCCATTGAATTCCAGAGTTTCCAGCGGTTCGTTGCCGACCATTTTCTCGGCTTCGATGGCGATATCCGCCGGCACCACCGGCGAAGCGATCTGCTCCTGACGGGGCTGAACGTTCTCAACGGGCCGGGGGAGTTCCCGGACCGGAATATTTTCAACAGGCGGAATCACCACGGATTCGGTCGAAACTGGGGGCTTGACGGGCTTGGCCTTGCCCCCGTCGCGTTTATAAAGAAACAGCAGAGCCACTACAATTACCACCAGGGCGCACGCGATGACCAGCACCCGCCGGGTCCAGGGATTTGCACTCCGCCGCTGCCGGTCCGTATCAAAACTGAATTGTATGTCTTTCATCCGTTTCCTTCGTTAAACAATTAAAAAACTGTCCCCGCCAACTACCTAATATACATTCTTAAAATATTTTTGCCAGTCCAACACAAAAAAACTTGACGACAAGATTAATCCGGGCTATGTTGATAAAGTAACACTTCAACCGAGAAGGAGCCGAAATATGAGCATATCAGGATTCTTGAAAAATCCGCTTTTGGAAAAAGACGCGGCGGATTCCTCCGCTATTTATGATAATGACGCCTGGCGGATTTTCCGGATTATGTCCGAATTCGTCGATTCGTTTGAGACCATGGCCCATCAGGGGCCGCTGATCTCGGTATTCGGCTCGGCCCGCACCAAACCGGATTCCCCCGAATACGCCGAAGCCGAAAAAATGGGCCGGCTGCTGGTCGAGAGCAAATACGGCGTGCTGACCGGCGGCGGCGGCGGCATCATGGGCGCGGCCAACAAAGGCGCATTCGAAGCCGGCGGCACTTCGGTGGGGCTGAACATCGAGCTCCCGCACGAGCAGAAGCCCAATCCGTACCAGACGACCAGTCTCTTTTTCCGTTATTTCTTTGTCCGCAAGGTCTGTTTCCTCAAATACTCGCTGGGAATCATCATTTTCCCCGGCGGCTTCGGCACGATCGATGAGCTCAGCGAAGCGCTGACCATGATCCAGACCGACAAGGTCAACGAAATCCCGATCATCATCGTCGGTACCCAGTTCTGGCAGCGGTTCAATGAATTCGTCACCGAAACCATGCTCCCGGCGGGCATGATCAGCGCCGCCGACCTCGAGCTTTATTCCGTGGTGGACACCGCCGAAGAAGCCATGGCCATCCTGAAGAAATCACACCGCTACGGTGTTCAGAATACAGTGAAAAAAGGACTATAAGATTTATGAATTTCATGGAAAAACTGAATAAGGCCTGGGCCGCCAACAATTCTCTCGTCTGCGTGGGCCTGGACCCGGATTTGCAGAAACTCCCCGCCTGCCTGGCCGGCGAATCCGATCCGATATTCAAATTCAACAAAGCGATCGTCGATGCTACCCACGACCTCGTCTGCTGTTACAAGCCGCAGGCTGCCTATTACGCCGCCTATTCGGCTGACGACCAGCTCAAAATGACCATCGACTATATCCGCGCCACCTACCCGGAGGTCCCCGTGATTCTGGACGTGAAGCGCGGCGACATCGGCTCCACCGCCGAAATGTACGCCAAGGAAGCATTTGAGCGCTACAACGCCGACTCCCTGACCGTGAATCCCTACATGGGCACCGACAATCTCAAACCGTTTCTGGACTACGCCGACCGCGGCGTGATCGTACTCTGCCGCACCTCGAATCCGAGTTCCTGCGAACTGCAGGAGCTGGTCTGCGACGGCAAAACCATTTACGAACACGTCGCCATTCTGGCGCGCGATAAATGGAATTACAATCAGAACGTCGCGCTGGTGATCGGCGCCACCTTCCCCGAAGAACTCGCCAAGATCCGCGCCATGTGCCCGGAAATGCCGTTCCTGGTGCCCGGCGTGGGCGCCCAGGGCGGAGATGTTCAGAAAGTCGTGGAAAACGGCTGTACCAAGGCCGGTACCGGGCTGATGATCAACTCCTCGCGCGGTATCATTTACGCCGATAAGAGCGAAAAGTTCGCGGAAGGCGCCCGCAAGGCCGCGCTCGAGCTCCGCGATCTGATCAATCAATTCCGCTGATTTCTTTTATAAACCACGGAATATCACGGAAGTTTTTTATGCAAAATAAATTTTCCGTGCATTCCGTGGTTAAAAAAGTTTCATACCAAATAATTGGCAAGGTATCTTGATTTTTCGCCCGCCGGAAAGTATCTTCATAACAGACGGAATCCCGGAGGTGCGATTATGAAAAAACTGTTGACTCTGTTTCTGGCGCTGGCGGCCCTGACCATGGCGGCCGCGGAAAAAGCCACTAAAATCATTGCCCTTGACGACCTCGACTATAAATCGATCGAGCAATCCTGTCAGGCGCTTCTCGGCAAAGACGGCAAGCTCGTTTATTTCCCCAACAACCGGGCCGTTATGGTCGAGGACACCGAGGACAACATCAAACGAGTAGACCTTTTCATCAAATTCTCCAAGGAGGAATTGAAGAAAAAAGCCCCTGTCACTGAAAACAAAACCGACGCTAAGGAAACCAGCAAACCAGCCGCGGTTCCGAATCATAAGATCATCCCGCTGGGCAATGTTGAATACGGCACCATCGAAACCACTTGCCGCCCCTGGCTCTCGGCCGACGGCAAAATGGTCTATTCCCTCAACAACAACGCGGTAATCGTCACCGATACCCCGAAAGTGATCGCCGCCATCGAAAAATTCGTTTCCGACCTGGCAAAAGTCGCCCCGGAACCGGCCTACGGCAAAATCGACTACAACAGCCTGCCTGCGGACAGCTCCGACAGCACTGTGATCATTTATTCAAACGGTTGGTACGACAACGGCTGGTACGGCGGCTGGTATTCGCCTTATTACCGGCGCTACTGGGGACCGCCGCCACGTCCGCGTCCCCCCCGGCCGCCATTGCCGCCGCGTCCGCCCCGGCCCCCCGTTCCGGTACCGGTGCCCAATCCCAACCCCGGCGGCATCCGTCCGGGCAATCCGGGACCGCCGCCCAGCGGGCAGCCCTCCGGCGGTTATCGTGGTGGCGGTGGCCGCGGCCCCGGCGGCGGCAGGAGATGATTACAACTTGCCTTCGGCTTTGAAGCTGTAGTGAGTTGACCTGCTGACGATGAGGTGGTCGACGACCTTGATCCCCATGGTTTTGCCGGCTTCCTGAACCTGCATGGTCAGCGTTTCGTCCGCCAGCGAAGGCACACAAATTCCGCTCGGATGGTTGTGAACCAGAATCAACCCCGAAGCATTGTGCCGCAAAGCCGACTGCATCAGATTGCGCGGATAGACCGAAGCCTGGTCCACCGTCCCCCGGAACTCCTCCCAGCAGATCACCATATTTTTGATATTCACATAAATGACCAGGATCGCCTCGACTTCGACGGCCCCCAGCTTGGACTTGGCATATTTAACCACCCGCTCGGGGTTCGACAATACATCCGCCTCGCACATCTGCTCCCCCAGATACTGCGAACATAAATCCTTGAGCAATTTGCACAGGACCGCCGAATTCCGCCCCATGCCCTCGACCTTTTCAAGCTTGTGCAGCGGCGCATCCATCACTCCGGACAACGTCTTGAATTCGGACAACAGCTTCTTGGCCACCGGCTTGACGTCGCGCCTCGGAATCGCATACATCAACAGCAACTCCAGCCGCTCGTAATCCTGCAGCGAATCGACGCCGGCATTCATATAACGCAGCCGCAACCGTTCGCGATGACCGCTGTTCATCTGCTCAATATTTTTTGGATTTTTTTCGTTCTGGTTCATCCTGAAATTTTCAGTCCAATAAGGGATTCGGGATAATATACCACGCAAAATTGAAATATCATCCTGCATGAGAATAAAAAAATTCGGTTTCTTTTCGACTTACGGGTGTTTTTTTTGAAAAGCATGCTATATTAAGCGATACTTCTTTGCGATCGGAGAGATGGCTGAGTGGTCGAAGGCGGCGGTCTCGAAAACCGTTGTACCGTTTCACGGTACCAAGGGTTCAAATCCCTTTCTCTCCGCCATTCATAACTTTTCCACGGTCATTAATCCATATTCAGCGCCGTCTTTGCCAGATGAACGATATGCTGGCAAAGGTAAAAGTCGCGATCCCGATGCCACTCAAAATCAGGTAGATAGGAAAAATATCCGTAAAAGTCGCTCCCTCCAGGAAAAGCCGGTGCAGCGCTTCGATGCTCCAGCGGATCGGGTTGACTGCCATGCAATGTTGAATGATATCCGGCATGCTTGAAATCGGGGTTGCCATCCCGGACAGCATCGCGCACGGAATGGCAAAGAGCAATGTCCAGATCATCGCCTGCTGTAGGCTAGAACAATAGACCGAAACCGCCAGGCCGATGCCCACCGCCGCCATCAGGAAAGTCAGGAACAGCAGATACAGCAAAGCGTAGTTGCTGACATAAGGTACCTTGAACCAGAAGCGGACGAACAGCATGCAGAAAGACAATTGTGCAAGCCCGATGAAGACCGCCGCCAACCCTTTCGCCGTCAGGAGTTCGATGGGCGAATACGGAGTCAGCAGCAACTGGTCCATGGTTCCCGCTTCCCGCTCCTTGGCTACCGACAGGGCGACCAGAAGCGTCAATGCCAGCAGCGTCAGAATCGCCAGCAGCGAGGGAATCATGAAATATTGCGCACTGTAATTCGGGTTGAACCAGCCGCGCGAAATGATTTGAACTTGCGACGTGGTCTCCGGGTAATATTGCTGATTGAACAGGGCAATTACGCTGTTTGCGTACCCGATGGCGAGTCCTGCCGAGGATGAATTACGTCCGTCGACGATGACTTGGACGACCGATGTTTGTTTCGCCTCAAGATCGCGGGAGAAATTTTCGGGAATGATGAGCGCCAGCTTGACGTCGCGCTCATTGATTCGTTTTTCCATATCTTTCTCTGAAAGCAGCGGCGGACGCAGCCGGAAGACAGCATTGCCGGTAAACTTCGCAATCAGGTTTCTGGACTCCGCCGATTGGGCATGGTCGAGGATTCCGAGCGGGACATCTTTCAGGTCCATGGTGGCCGCGTAGCCGAGCAGGAAAAGCTGAAGCACCGGCGGCACGAAAACGGTAATCCGGGTCTTCGGATTCTTCAATAACTGAATGAACTCCTTTTTCAACAGAGCCAGGAAGCGGCGAAGCAGTTTCATGTGTATCAGCCTCCCGTCAGCATTTTCGGATTTTTCTGTTTGGCCAGCAGCAACAGAAATGCGGTAATACCGCCCATGATCATCAGGTTTTTCACGATATTGCTCCAAACGTTTCCAACCAGGAAAATCGTTTGCAGGAAGTCCACGAAATAACGTGCCGGAACCAGATAAGTGAAATATTGCAGGAACAGCGGCATATTCGGGATTTCGTACAGGAAGCCCGACAGCAGGAAAACAGGCATAAACGAAACGATCATGGCAATCTGGCTGGCCAGGAACTGGCTTTTCGTGATACTGGAAATCAGCAGTCCGAGCGCCATTTGCAACAACAGGAAAATGGACGCGCCCAGCACGAGGATAAACAAACTGCCCCGGATGGGAACGTTGAATAAATAACGGGCAAACAGCAATGAAATGATCAGTCCAATCACGCCAAGTACATAATTGTTAACCATTTTCGCCAACAGGAGTTCGCCGCTGGTCATGGGGGTGACGAACATACTTTCCATATTGCCGTGTTCGTACTCGCGCGCCATCTGGAGAGCCGTCAGCATGCAGCCGATCAGCGCCATGATGATGACGATGACGCCGGGAATCATGTAGTAGCAGCTTTCATTGGCGTCGTTGAACCACATCCGGCTGGTCATCGCCGCCCCGGCGAATTGACCGGAGGAGGAATCCGCCAAAGCCGAAGAGAGTACCTGCCGGATATAGTTTTCATACATTCGGGCCACGGAGGCATTGGCGGCGTTCAGGCCGATCAGGATGGACAAATCACCGGACTGCAGTTTCCGGGGCAAATCCGGGGGCAGAAACAAACAGGCGTCGGCCAGGTGCTTTTTTACCGCCTCCGTTCCTTCTTCCGAACTCCGCACGGTCTGCACCTGAAAATAGGCGGAATGCTGAAAACGGGCAGTGATGTTGGAGCCGATTTCGGAGGGTTCGTACTGGACGATTGCCAAGCGGATATTGCGGACGTCCATCGACATGCCGTAACCGAAAATCAGCAGCATCAGCACCGGCAGGATAATGCCGATGGCGATACTGGAGGGGTCGCGCAGCATCTGCTTGCGTTCTTTGGCGACCAGTGAAAGCAGCCGTTTTATATTCATGCGCGTGCCTCCTTCCGCGAAGTACGGATGATATTGACGAACGCCTCTTCCAGATTGACTTGGTTCTGACCGGGCGGCGTTCCGATCTTGCGGACTTCCTCCACCGTGCCGGAAGCAACGGCTTTGCCGTCCTGCATGATCACCATCTTGTCGCAATATTCGGCCTCGTCGAGAAAATGGGTGGTGATGATGACCGCCACGCCTTGATCCGCCAGATTCATAATGCGCTGCCAGAATTCACGCCGGGTGATCGGATCGGCCCCCGACGTCGCCTCGTCAAGAAACAGAATTTCCGGCTCGTGCAGCAACGCGCAGGCCATGCTCAACCGCTGCTTGATTCCCAGCGGCAAATCATCGGTTTGCGAGTGCTCATACTGGTGCAATGAAAATTCATTCAGCGCCCATCCCAGGCGCTCTTTCAACTTCGCACCCCACAAACCGTAGGCTCCGCCGAAAAACTCCAGGTTTTCCCGCACGGAAAGGTCGCCGTACAGCGAAAATTTCTGAGCCACAAACCCAATCCGGTTGCGCGCTTCGCCGGAAGCCCGCCGCAAGTCGAGGCCGGAAATCTCCACCGTGCCCGATGTCGCCGCGTCCAGCCCGCAAAGCATTCGGAACGTGGTGGTTTTTCCCGCGCCATTCGCCCCGAGGAGCCCGAATATTTCGCCCTGCCGGACATCGAACGAAGCACGGTCGACGGCGGTGAAATTGCCGAACTTCTTAACCAGCTCTCTGGCGTGAATCATAATCCGGGCTTGGGGATCGGGCTGCGCTTTTCGAGCTAGCGGTGGCGGCACGCTTCCGGAAATAAGCATCTGAAATCCCTGTTCAAAAGTAGGGTCGGCAACCATGCCCGCCGCCTTTTGTCGAATCTCCTCCGGGGTACTGTCGGCAATCACTTTGCCTTTGAACAGCACCAGAACCCGGTCGCAGAAATCAGCCTCGTCCATATAGGACGTGCTGACCAGAACCGTCGTATTCTTTCCGGTGGCAATTTTCCGCAGAATCTGCCAGAGTTCGCGCCTCGAAAGAATATCGACGCCGACCGTGGGCTCGTCGAGCAGCATCAGGTCCGGCTCCGAAACCAGCGCGCAGGCCAATGCCAGTTTCTGCTTCATCCCGCCCGAGAGCTTTCCAAAGGGCCGATCGGGAAAACGCGCCAGATCGGTCATTTCCAGCAACTCGGGGAAACGCTGTTTCTGCTGTTCCGGTGTCACTGCGTGAAGATCGGCGTAGAGCTTCAGGTTTTCCATCACGCTCAGGGTCGCATAAAGCCCGAATTTCTGCGGCATATAACCGATTACGCGTTGAATTTTCGCCGCCTCCCGGACCGTGTCGAACCCCAGAACGGAGGCCGTTCCCGCATCCGGACGCAGCAACCCGGCCAGAATCCGCAACAACGTGGTTTTGCCCGCACCGTCCGGCCCGAGCAAGCCGGTGATCTGCCCGGCAGGCAATTCGAATTCGATCCCGGACAGTGCCTCAAAAGGCTTCTTGCCGAGCTGAAAACGTTTTGTAATGTTGTTGCAGGCGATAATACTCATTTTACCATGACACCCGGGAAAAGAACGGTGGCCGGGGCGCCGAGTTTAAGCACGTTTTCCGGATCGTTGACAAACACCCGGGTCTCATAAACCAGCGAGGTCCGCAGTTCCGGCGTTTCAATGTTTTTCGGTGTAAATTCCGCCACCGGCGAAATAAACCCGATCCAGCCCTCGAAATCGCGGTCCGCACCGTCAAAGCGAATAGTTGCTTTGTCGCCGGATTTGACCTTGGTCAGCCACGATTCTTTCAGGTAGCAGCGAATCCATTTGGGGGAAACAACCGCGAGGGAAAACACCGCGGTTTGCGGATTCGTCATCTCGCCGGGCTCCAGCAGCCGGTTGCGGATAATTCCGTCGCAGGGCGCATACAGCCGCGTATCCTTCAACGCTTGTTCTTTGATGACCAGTTCCGCTTCGGCTTTAGCCTGCTCCGCCTTTGCCTGTTCGAGCTTGGCCGCAGCGGCCGCGATATCTTCCGGCCGCTCCCCGGCCAACAGTTTCTGCAGATAGCTCTGAACAGCCGCAAGGCCGCCTTTCAGGAAAAAATATTCCGCTTCGGCGACTTCCGCCACCTGTATTGAGACGACGTCATGCGTCCTCAGGTTCTGCTGACGCTTATAATCCGACTCGGCCGCCTTGATTCTGGCCTGTATGGCTGCGTTCCCGGCGCGCGCTATGGCAATATCCTCTATCCGCGAACCGTTCTTTGCCTTGTCATAAGCCGCCTGCGCAGCGGCCACGGCGGCCCGTCGGGCAGCGATATCCGCCTTGGCCGCGACGATATCATTTTCGATCCGGATGGATTCCAGGGAACCGATCAAGTCCCCTTTTTTGATCACCGTCCCCTCTTCGGGTATCAGTTCGGCAATCCGCTCGGAAATCATGAACGACAACTTCAACCGGCGGTCATCGACATTACCGTAAAGAATAAGTTCATGCTCCGGCGGATTCAACCATGCGTGGAGCTCCGCCCGGAACCACCACGCGATACCGGCAAACGCAAACAAAATAACCAGGAGCACTAATTTCTTTTTCATTCCACACCCTCCACTTTCCGGGAATAACAGTCATAGATTTTATCGATAACCGAGTTAAAGGCCTGACGTTCGTCAGCAGCCAGATTCCGGAGCATCTCGTCGATTTGGAGCTTTACCTGGGGAACGATGTGTTCACGGAGGCGACGCGCCTTGGCTGTCGTCGTGATGCGGATGAACCGGCGGTTATCCGGATCGACCGTACGGCTCAGCAGCTGTTTTTCCGCAAGGTCGGAAACCAGGAGGGAGGCCGCGGCTTTTTTCATATTCAGCAATCTGGCAAATTCACTCAACGTGAGAGCCTTTTGGCCCCTGTAGCTTCGCATATAAACAAGCATCATCGCCTTGATTTGACGGTTGCTCAAGGCATAGATTTGTTTATTTCCCGCCTGGGGGAGCGAATCCCAGGCACGCCCCTGGATATAACTGAACACCTCAAACAATTTCGTAAACGACAAGAAATCACGTTCCATTTTCAAGCTCCTTCCGTTGTTCATCAATTACAATATATATCAAAATTAAACAGTTTTCAAATTTAAACTGTTAAATATTTTAATATATATATCACTCCTGTTCCGGGGTATGATGAAACCAAATTTCAGGGAATAAATTACCGTTTGAGATTTTTATTTGATGAAAACGCGGCTATATTTGACTGACCCGGCACCTTTAGCAATAACGGATAGCAAAATGAAAATATTTTACATTTGTATCTTTATCCTGGCAATATGCGGCTGTCAGAGTTCAAAAGTGACAAACCCGGAATTTGAAACCGCTTATAATGATATGGAAAAAATTCAAAAGGAATTACATATCGATCAAATATTGCTGCAGGAAAAAGCAATATTCAACGGGGTTGAGATCTTTAAAAGGGAAAAACTCAAAAATAAGCTTAAATCGATCTATTTCGTTACGTCTTCCGGGGTTCATCATGGTCCGGCCCGTATATACAATGACCGGGCAATTATCTCGGATACCATCTATGAAAACGGAATTATGACGTATTATCTTTACGCGAAATTATCAAATAATACCTTCTGCGTAAGTATTCGCAATGGAAAACCGCAAGATGGAAATTTATTTCTGCCCGGGCATAGCAGTTATGGAGAAATCATATTCAGAAATGGACAATTTATTCAAGTGAATGAATATGATGACAAGCACAATAAAAAGGTGCTTTTGGATCTTTCAAACCAGGAAGTCCGAAACGGCGAGCCCTGGAATGGATCTTTTATCTCAAACGGAAAAAATGTTACCTCATATGCGAACGGGAAGGTCATGAGTACCAGAAATGAATCTGAATTATTCGATTACATTGAGGATATATTGGAAGCTATAAAAACAGCAAAATCGATAGAGGAGTAAAAAGCTGCCGCAGTGTTGTGGTTGTGAGTTTGATTTTTGCCGTGGAAACGTGTATCTTATACGGATATACAAGGAACTGAACCATGAACGACACGTCCACCACCCATGCGGAGCGCCTGACCGCGGCCTGTGCCTTGAGCATTGAGGGCGGGTTTCTGGATATTTACACTTATCTTTACCGGGGAAATGTCTTTGCCAACGCGGTCACCGGCAATATGGTTCTTTTCGGGCTCAATCTGGCGGAGCTGCAGTGGCACTCCTGCATCAAATATCTTCTGGCGATTCTTTTTTATGCGCTGGGGGTGTTTACGGCCGAATACGTGCACTGGCGCCTCCCCAACAACAAGCGGATCGGCTGGCACCAATCCGTGCTTATGCTGGAAATCATCTGTCTCCTGCCGGTGGTTTTTGTGCCGTACGGCGATTTCGATTATGCAATCAATGCGCTGATCGCGTTTGTTTGCGCGCTTCAGGTGCAGACGTTCCGCCGGGTACGCGGACTGCCGTTTGCCTCGACCATGTGTACCGGGAACTTGCGGAGCGGCACGGAAGCGCTGTTTTACTGTTTCAGCAACAAAAACCGTGCGGAATTGAGCACTGCCATGTATTATTACCTGATGATCGCCTGCTTCATCGCCGGCGCCGCAGTCGGAGCGGTGCTGCTTCGTCTATTCGGGCACTTCGTCTTTTTGCTGGCGCCGCTCGGCTTGATCGCGGTGTTTTTCCTGATCACCAACCACCGGCAGTTGGTGACTTTGCGGAAAACCTACCGGGGCCTGTTCCGGAAAAACACGCGGTAATGCGCTTTATTGAGTACGGATATTCTGCGCCGGGCGCATCGGATGATCGGCCCCGAATGGACGGCCGTCGAGTTCCAGTTTCAACACCCGCAGCAGTTCCCCCTCCTGCCGGTCGCCCAGATCGAGCAGGCGAATCCGGTCGGCGTGTTGTTCAAAGCCGATTTCCCGTCCGTCGGAGAGTTGCGAGATCCGGTTGACTTTGTTGCCGATGCCGCAGAGCATGCGTCTGTAGCCGGGATAATCGGATGTCAGGGCGATGTAAGCGGTATCCCCCCGGGCGGTCGATATTTCCTGGTCCATATACTGGAACGGATGCGGCTCCACGTCGTAAACCGCATCGCCGTTGGCTTTTAACCACCCTCCCACCGATTTCAGGATTTCAATGTCCTTCGCCGGAATACTTCCGTCCGGCAGGGGGCCGATATTCAACAGCAAATTACCGCCATTGTGCCGGAGCGCCATCAGCAAACATGCGATATCCTGCGGACTTTTTCGCTCCATATCGTATTGATTGTAACCCCAGGAGTGATTGATCGTATAGCAACTCTCCCACGTCCTGCCGGGAAACGCCCCGGAATGCTGCTCCGAAGAGTAAACATCCTCGTCCAGCCCGCACCGGCAGCTGATCAGCATGTCCGGCTGGAGGCGCCTCAACTCGTCGTGCAGCTCAGCCGCCCGCCACGTATCCGGGAGCGGACAGCCATCATAAAACAGATAATCGACTTTGCCGTAATCCGTCATCAATTCCTTGATCTGCCGGTGGGTCTTTGCGACGAAGCGCTCCCAGTTCGGCCCCTTCTGTCCCTGCTGGAAATCGGGGTCCGTCCAGTCCATGACCGAATAATACAGCCCTACCCCCAGCCCGTATTTCCGGCAGGCGTCGCAAAACTCGCCCACCAGTTTCCGGCCGAGGAAATACCCGTCGTGATGCCGGGTGGTCAGCACCATATAATTCATTCCGTTTTCGGCGGCCAGGCGCGTCCACTCTTCGGCGCAGCCCTCCTTCGGCTTGAAATCAGGCTCGACCGCGAAATATTCGTCGAACGGCATGCGCTCCTTATAAAGTACCCACTCGCCGCGCGCGTGGATACTGTACAATCCGTAGTGGATAAACATCCCGTAGGCCCATTTCTGGAACTGCTTTTTCACTGAATCATTCATTCTTTTACCATTTCTTTCAGCACCGGAATCATGGTCCTTGCCCATACGGCATAGCCTTTTTCATTCAGGTGGATTTTGTCATAGGTGAGTTCGCTGTTGAACACGCCTTTCGCATCCAGAAATTGCGGCCCCATGTCCAGATACGTGATCTGCGCGTTTACGGCCAGGCGCTTCAGGTAAGCATTGACCTTGGCGGCATTGGTCGCGCTGTCGGGGGTGAGGTTCGTGGGCAGCAGTCCCAGCAGCAGTATTTTCGCATCCGGCGATTTCTGCTTCAACACAGTGATGATGGATTTCATGCCGTCGGCGATTTCTCGCGGATCGTTGTTGTCCAGCACGTTGTTGATGCCGCACATGACGATAAACGCCTTCGGCTTCATGCCGTCGACGATCTTGCCTTCGGTGATCTGCCACAACGTATGCTGGGTGCGGTCACCGCTTATGCCGAGGTTCTGGGCTTTTAATGGAACTATTTCCTGCTGCCAGACTTTTCCGCCGTTGGGGTATTGCGGATGATCCAGCCAGAGTTGAGTCAGGGAATCCCCCAGGAAAACGAATTCGGCCTGCATATTGCGGTCGCGCAGATGATTATTGTAAGCCACCACGCGCCAGTCGGCGGCGGCATAAGGCGCCGGAAGCGCACAAGCATTGCCGGTCTCTTCCAGTCCGTATTCGCTCAGTTTCCACTGATACGGCGGCAACGTACTGGTAAAGTTTTCGCCGAATTCAAAATGCCTTTCACTATAACCCAGCGAGTCGAAATCACCAAGATAGGCCGGGGTAAAACGCAGCTGGACCACCTTCCCTTTCCACAACGGACAGGCGGATATATCCACCTTGTAAGTATGCGCCTCGCCGTCCGTCTGACAGGTAAACCGGGCCATCATCTGGTCGCTCCACACCTTATTATCAGCGGTGATGAACAGGATATTCCCGACCCGCTCTTTGCCCGCCGGCAATTTCAGGGTGAAGGTCAGAGATTTCACCTGATCGGCGTCGATCTCGCAAGGCGCGGTGAAGAGCATCGGCTGTTTGTGACTAAACAACATCTGCATGGTTCCGTTGCTGCAGCCGAGCACACTTGCGCCCTGCAGCTTCCATTTAGCGAAATCACCGGTCACTTCCGAGAGTGATATGCTGTCCCCGGCCACACAGACCAGAATCCAGCCGAACATCAATAATCCTGTAATCTTCTTGAACATTGCTTATTCCTTTATTTTCAAGCCGGCCTCAATCAGAGCGGCCAGTTCCTGGCGTTTGGCGTCGAGCTTTTCCATGCTGTGCGTCCATTCATAGACGGTAGCGATGATCTCCGGGGAAATCTCCAGCGCTTTGTGTGCGGCCGCGGACCACTCCGGATATTTGGCCGCGTCGACCTGCCTCAGCAGGTTCCGCAGCAGAACGAAATACTCGTAATCCTGCATACCGTCGCGCAACATTGCCAGCCGCATGCATGGGATCAGCTTGCCATCCCGGTATTTCACCAGCATAGTGAAGTTGTTGACATGGAAGCCGTCCGCCTGAAGCTGCCAGGCAAACCACGGCAGGATTCGCCCGCCCGCTAACGGCCGGTACAGCCAGATAAACGGCGTATATTTGCCGGTGCCGCCGGGATAATCGCCGCAGACATAGAACCAGAATTCCTCGCCGTATTTCTGCTGCCGCTCGCGAATTTTTTCGACTTCGCCCCGGTCGGCGCACTGGACAAGCAGGGGGGCCCAGCCGTCGACCAGCCCGATCGCGCTCTCTCCGCCGATTTCAATCGACGGGCGCACCTCGTAATTGAACAAACGCAATTCCGGCACGAATTTCTTCAGGAACTTATGGTGCAGGATCATTTCCTCCCAACGCGCTTCGGACTGCGGCGCTTCGTCGTAGAGTTCGAAATAAGAATTCCTGCTCACGCCTTGTTCATCCAGATATTTGACATAGGCCTTCAGGTAATCCCGATACATGGGATTGGTGTCCCAGAACACCTTCCAGTCTTTCCGTTCGTTGGCCTTGACGATCGCCAGCTCCACCTCGGTATCGAACTCCGGCTTGCCCTGACGGTAACGCTCGATCCAGTCGCGCTGCGCCGGGCAATCCATCAGCGTGATCTGCTTACCGGTCTTGCGCTCGATGACTTTCCGTTTCGGCTCGGCGAACATATACAGCGCAGCACCGTAGTTGCAGGTCATCGCCGACCAGTAAGCGTTCGAGTGATACTTCCGGCCAATCGCGAAATACGGGTTCATCCCGGAGAAGTCAAAACTGAAACGGCCGTCTTCCTCATAATAAATCTTGATCAAGGGACGCAGTACCCCATGGTCAAACATGTAGGTTTGCGAGCGGTAATCCTGCAAAACGCGCATGGCGTTTTCGTAAACCTCGGGCGTTACCCTGGTATCGAAGCTCCTGGGAACCAGCCAGTGGTTGTGCCGCAGCGACATCTCATCGGGCAGTTCAAAGCCGAACACCTGAATTTCGATCTCGCGCTTGATCTCCGCCGCGCCGGATTTCACCGCGATTTCGCCCCGGTAAACACCGGGCTTTGTACCGCGCGGAATCTTCACATTGGCAAATACCGGAGTCAACTTGCCGGGCTCGAGCTGTTGCTTCTCCCACGGCAGCAGCCAGTCGGGCTCGACAGAGCTTTTTCCACTGTTGCCGATCTCCGTTTTTGAGTATTCAATTTTATGAAACGTGACCTCGGCGATATCCTTCAAACCGCTGCATTCGATCGCGGTGATCTCCGCCGCGTCTTTGCCCGGAATCAACAGAAGCTGAAATGACCGGATTTCATTGCGGGCGCTGTACAGTTTGAGCATCGGCTGCGGTTTGGCCGCCGGAACCCGGTCCGGATAAACCTTGACCTCCGAGCCCAACAGCTTGACTGCAAACGGCTTGCCCGCCTCACATTCCTCGAGCAGGAACAGCGGAAATTCGATTTTGTCGTAGATTTTCCGGCTGCTTTCATACAGGGAATTGAGCTTCTGCCAATCCGTCATGCCGGACTCATACTGTGAACTGATTTCATTGAGCTTCTGCAACTCATTTTTCATCGACGGATCACTGGCCAGAGCCAGCCGGCGCGGCATCGAATTTTTCAGCATTTCCAGGAATGGCACAATATCCTGCAGCGTGAATTCATAAACGCCGTGATAATACCGCACTCCGTCCTCGGCATAGGTCATTTCCAGCGTCCAGTTGCCCGCCGCAGCGACATTCAGCGTGAAATCCAGCTTGTCATTTTTGAGTATCAGATCTTTTTCTTCCGAAACGCCCTTATCGTTGCTGAATTTATAGTGAAAAACTCCGGCAATGGTGGTATCCCGCCCCGTAACATTCAACCGGTTTTCGCCAAAGGAGAACGAGGTTCTGGCCACTTCCAGCGAAGGCGTGATATCGTCTTTCAAGCCGTCGAAAATCAGCTTCCCGTAACAGCCGTAGTTGCCCCAATTCGCGGACGTCATACTCCATTGCGACGATTCCCCCTGGGCGCGCTTGCGGCCGAGGTTAAAGCGCATGAAGCTCCCGACTTTCGGGGTACCGCCAACCCGCCCGCCGCAGCCGAGTACAGAAAACGGGATCGCCATTTCCACCGTCCAACCACCGGCGAAGCGGCCGCTTTTCGCCACCCACGGACTATCGAAACTCAACCCGGGGGCATTCAAATCCTCGTGGTCGATCAGCGAGTCCTGCATACCGCCCATCCCACTGGCCACGAAGCGGAAAAACCCCTTCATATCATCATATCGCAGAAAGAGATGCACCGCTTCGGACTCCTCGACCCGGTCCTGCACGTCCGGCGGCAAACCGGGCTTGAAACCATCCATATTGCTCTCGTAGATTTTCCAGAACAAATAAAGGTTGTCCGCATCGTAGCAGATTCGCACCTCGGTCTGTTCCTGCGCATTTTTGCCCTGCTGCATATCCAGTTTAAAGTCCCTGGCCACGGCGGCATTCCGCCAGCACGGATCATCCATGCGGCCGTCGATCACCGGCTTCTCACGAACCATATTGATTTTCAGGTCGCGGATCAGGACACTGTCCGACTGCGCCGATAATACGCCCATCACAGCCACTACAAGTGCTGCCAGAATGATTTTTACTCGATCCATGCTATATTTTCCTTCACCATAAACATGGTATAAGTGGTTGTACGCTTGCGGTAGAATTCCACGTGACCGTCCAGAAAGCCGAGGTCGTTTCCGTCATGGATGTCGAACAGGCTGTAAACGGTATTATTGTCGACAACCTTCTCATTGACCCAATATTGGATGGCTGTTGCCGGCGTTGCATTGGGTTTGCCGTCCATGACCAATACATAGTTTGAGGGCCTGAAAACCTGCGATAATTTAGGCTGTTCGCAGTTCCACTCGCTGAGTGCGGCGTCGGATGAGCGATACCCATTGTTCTTGTTCCAGCTGTAATTGCTGGCATAATCCCCGCCAGTCATCAGTTTCTGTGTCGGGCAGAACATCACAGTTTTCTGCCGCCGCGCATCCAGATATGGCGGCAACGTCAAATACATCCTCAGGTAAGAATGCCAGTGGGTATAGGTGCCTACCCCCGGTTCAACAAATTTCCATCCGCCAACCGCCGGATCACGGTAAGTCGGAATCAGGTAATCGTCATAATCTAATTCATATTGCTTCTGCGCACTGATCAGCTGCTTTAGATTACTGATGCAACTGATTTTTTGCGCTGCCATCCGGGCTTTGTTCAGCGCCGGCATCAGCATCGCCGCCAGAATAGCGATAATAGCAATCACAACCAGAAGCTCGATAAGTGTAAAATGTTTTCCCCTTCGACTTTTCATACTGTCCTCACGTTGTTGGTTTTAATAATCCATTTCGGTTATTTGAGCTTGAATCAGATAATCCATGCAAACGACCTTTTCACGGTCGATCAGCTTTTTCAGCACTTCAATCGAGGTGCCGATCAGCTTCACCCAGTCATAGGAAACCGTCAGGCAGCCGGGAACTGTGGCGTCGCCCGAGTGATCGATCGGAATAATCAGGAAATCCTCCGGCAGCCGCACCCCTTTGTCCGTGAGATACTGATGCAGCATCGCAAGGTAACTCGTATTGGTCAACCCGATCGCCGAAATCTCGTTTTTCACGATCATCCGGTAAATCCGCTCCGACGCCTCCAGCATCACCTGCCGGTGCGTCTCCGGCGTAAAAGGAAACGAAAGATCAACCTTCGTTTCTCGGAAGCCGTACTCAGCCGCCGCCTGCTTGAAATGCTTCAAAAAGATATCTTCATTGCGCAGGATGCTCCCGTCGCAGTCGGAATGCAGGAACCCGAAAATCCGCTCCGGCTCCTTCTCCCGAATCTTGCGGAGGACCCGCGAGATCCCCTCCAGCGTGTCCATGCGGACCACCGGGATACCGACTTCATCCGACGATACCCCCACGTCCATCAGCACCGCCGGCAATTTCTCCCGGACCACATTGATCACCTCCCGGTGCGGCAGCCCCAGCACCACCCCGTCGACCAGATTGTCCAGCAGCAGCGGACAGCGAAATCCCGCATTGCTGTCATAGGAATAATTGGTGCCGAAAAAACCTTTTTCCTGCGCCAGATAATCGAACATGGCAATACGTTGATCCCTGAAAATGACCTCCTGGGAATAGTTGCCCGCATAATTGATTCGCATGATGATGTTGGTTTTCAGGCGTTCCCGCTCATCCTGGCGCAACTTCCGGGCCTGCTGGTTCGGCACATAATTCAGGGAATGAGCCGTCTCCCATACCTTTTTGACGGTATTGGCGGAAAATTCATTGATCCCGTTCAGTACCCCGCTCACCGTGGTGACGCTCACCCCGGCCTCCCTGGCTACATCCCGGATCGTGATTTTCTTGGTCGCGACTCTCATTATAATAACCTTCTGAAATGTTTTTCTGTAACGTTTCAGTAATTATTATACAACCGACTTCTTCAATTGTCAATATGCCTTTCCAAACTTTTTCCAGAGATTCCGTAACCGGAGGACAACCGGAAACATTAATAATGCGTGTATTGAAAAATGCAGAAAATGCACTAAAGTATGCGGTCAACTTCCCAAACGTACCCGAAGCATAAAAGGATTTATCCATGAAAATGAAGCTCCGTCAATGGATATGGCTGAACCGTTCCTCGTATCCCGAATACCAGTCCTCTTTGATCAGCGGTTTCTGTCCCAGGGAGCCGGTGCGGCCGGCCATGGCCGTTTTCCGGAAAGTCGTCCGCCTCGGCGATGGCGGCGGAAAACTTAAAGCGTATTTCAGCGGCGACTCCAAGTTCCGCCTTTATATCAACGGTAATTTTGTGGACGACGGTCCGGTGGAGGCGGGCGGCGATTATGCTTACCGCAAGGCTCCCGGCTGGTGGTTTGCGGCCGCGCGCGATATCACGGAGTTCTGCCGGCCGGGCGCCAACGTCATCGTGGCCGAAGTCTGGAATATGGGGCTGGCGCTCACCGACTTTTCGCAGGGCACGCCCGGGTTCGCCCTTGAGCTTTATGATGGCGAAAATCCGCTGGTCAATACCGATCAAAGCTGGAAGGGAACTCTGAATTCCGCCTTTACTCAACCCGGCAGGTATGAGGCGTGGCATTTCCCGTTCGATTATCACGATGCCGCGTTCGATGATTCCACCTGGCCGCAGGCGGAGGAAACCGGCGATGACCGGACACTGGAACTGCTCGATCTCCCTGCCCTGTTCAATGACCCGGCGGACCCGGAAGAGATAATCGCGCCGTTTCCTGTTTTCGAGAGACAGTTGGAAAGATCCGGCGGACTTTTTCCGCTGACCGTCAAGCCTGGAATTCCGGTCGTGCTGTATTTCCGTTTCGCGGACGAGCTGGCGGCGCATGTGGAGTTCGAGCTCGAAGCATCGCCCCGGGCGGTGATCCGAATCGAATATCAGGAGCACCCCGAGTATTCGCATTACGAGGAAACGTATGTCACGGCCGGCGGCCGCCAGAAATTCCGGACGATCCGGATGAATGCGTTTCAGTACCTGAAAATCACGGTGGTTCACGCCACCTTCCATACGCCGCAGAGCGCGCCGGTGATCTTTCATTCCCTGCGGGCGTTCCGGCGCGGCCTGCCGCTGGCGGAAACGGCCCGGTTCAGCAGTTCGGAGCCCCGGCTTGATCAGCTCCGGGCGTGCTGCGACCGGACGTTGCGGCTTTGTTCGCAGCGCCTTTACCTGGATTCGCCGGTACATCAGGAGCCGTCGGGCTGTACCGGCGATTACATGATCGAGGCCCTGATGAGCTACATGCTTCACGGCGAAACCCGCCTCGCCGCCGCCGACCTGCGCCGCACTGCCTATCTCCTCCGCGAAAACGACGGCTTCATGTTCCACACCTCCTATTCCCTGATGTTCATCATGATGCTGCGCGATTATTATTACCACTCCACCGATTTCAAACTGGTGGAGGAACTCCGCGATGCCGCGATGACTGTGCTGCACCGTTTCCAGTCTTATCTTGGCCGGGAAGGAATTGTATCGAATGCGCCCAACTATCTCTTCATCGACTGGGTTATCGACGGCGACATCAACTATCATCATCCCCCGGCCTCGCACGGCATGGCCTGCATGACGGCGTTCTATTACCAGGCGCTGCGGTGCGCCGTCGATCTCTTTCCGGGAAAAGCCCGCGAACTGCAGATGCAGGCCGAATCCGTGAAAGACGCGTTCAACCGCGTACTCTGGGACGAATCCCGCCAGTGTTATGCCGACGGCATTCCGGGGATCACGGAAGAGCCCCCCTCTCAATGGCTGCCACCCGATACTGTGGAAACCTCGTTTTCGGTACAGGCCAACGCGCTGGCACTCGCTTACGGCATGGTTCCGCCAAGCCGGACCGCTGCCTTGGTGGAAAAGATCATGACGGACCCGGCGCTGGTCCAGCCGCAAATGTACTTCATGCATTTCGTTTTTGAGGCCTTGAAGCGGACGGGTTCCTTCAACCGCTACGGATTCGAGCAGCTCGAACGCTGGTACCCGGTGGTGGCCGAGCATCCCTCCTCGCTGAAAGAAGCCTGGCATTGCGGGGACTACAGCCATGCCTGGGGCGGTACGCCCGCTTACCAATGCATTCACGCGATCGTCGGGCTCGAGGTGCTGGAGCCGGGTTTCCGCAAGGTACGCTTTGCACCGAACCTCGGCCCGCTGACTCGTCTCGAAGCCGAAATCCCGACCCCGTACGGCAAAATCCTGTTCAAAGCGGAAAACGGCCGCCACGACGTACAGCTCCCGCCAGGAATCAAAAGTGTGTGATTAGCCACATTGTTTTCCCGCAATAACATGTTATATTACTTCTCTGAAATCTTATTTGATCTGGAATCAGAATGGACGAGTTGCAAAATAACAGCGGGAAAGCATCCCTTGAGGTCATTGTCGAGACCGGAGCCGTCTATCTGCCGGAAAAGGCCCGGTTGTCGACCCGGGACCCGATTTTCGACAATGTCCTCTGGGAATACCTGCCCCAGGATATCTCGGAGCAAGCCATAAAACTGACCACGAAACCCCGTTATTCGGCGGTTCAGATTCTGATGATTGCCGCCATCATCGCGGCGCTGCTCTCGCTGCTCTACGTGCTTTTTCCCAAGCCCGTGGAGCTGACCCGGATGCCGTACTACCTCAGCATCGTCCCGCCGAAAACGAATTTCACCACCCACACCGACTATATGTTTGTCCGCAACAAAGCGGTAAACCTGTACCGTACCCGGCAGTTCGACTCCTGCGCGGACACCCTCGCCAATACCATCCACAGCCTCCGCACCGGCAAGCTGATCTCCGCCAGCCCGGAACTCGCTTTTCTCTATGCCGACTCCGCCTACAAGGGCAACGATTCCGAGCATAAACGCTCCGGCTACGAACTGGCCCGGCAGATGAATCTGCTGTTTCCGGATGAGCTGTGCTGGCAGCTTTTCATGATCGAGCTCTCGCCGCCGCTGAGGCTGGCGGGCGACAACTGCAGCGCCTTTGATTATCGTAAAGCCTGGAACATCCTGGCCAAAGTGAAATCCGGCCGCGCCGTCAAAGCCATGATCGATCCCTCGATCTGGAATCTCCGCAACATCGAGCGCCAGATCGCCGCCGCCGCCAACACCGCCCGCCACAAAGAGGACCCAGGCTCCGTCTTCGCCCTCGAAGTGCGCCTGGCCCAGCTCATGACCACGCAGTGGGTGCTGGAAGGATGCGAGCTGGAATACCCCGACGATAACCCCGGTGAACCCGGCGTGGCCGCCCGCGAATCCGCCTATGCCATGGCCCAAAAGCACCCCGCCTCGACCGATATGCTGCAAATCCGGAAATTCATCGTCGAAAACCTGATCAATACCGTCGGCGGATATTATCACTGGAACGGCGCCCGCTACTACCGGACCAAATACCTGACGGACGAAAAAGCCGCCATCGAACAACTCCTGAAGAACAATCAAAAATGAAAAAATATCTGCTGTCGCTGAAAAATCATTTATTCACCCCGATGGAAATCTCTAACGGCATCACCGGGTTCGGCAGCATAAAATTCTATATTGCGTTGGCGTTTTACATCGCGGCGTTTCTCGTGCTCGCCTACGATCCCTTTTTCCGGGCCTACGGCACTTTCACCTACAAACAGGGCATGGTTTCGCTGCTGCTGGGGTTCATCATCATCGCGGCGTTGAACTGGGAATTCCTGATTTTCGGCAAACCGGCGGGGGCGAATCTGTTTCTGCAGCTGATGCAGCTTTTTCCGTTTTCGCTGCTGTGCGCGCGACTGCTGGCGAAGCCGAGCCAGCCGCCGGTTCCTGCGGACCTGCTCGGCAGCATCAGGGAGTTTCTGGAAACGTCGCGCTCGTTCCTTTTCAGCTGGGTGCCGGACTGGATTCAGGATATTTTCGCCAACTGGCAGATCAGTCTGCTGCTGGTTTTCATCCTGTTGATTTTCTGCCTGCGCCCGCTGAAACTGAAAATCGGCGCGCTGGCTTTTCTGTTTTTCTACGTCATCGCGTCCAATGTCGAAAACCGGCCGTCGATGAATCTGTTTCTCGGGATTATTCTCCTGGCGGTCGGCTGGTGGCTGCAGTTCTGCCTGTATTCCAAGGTGATATTCTTTGAGAACATGGTGCGGAAGCTGCGCTCGAGCTCGAAGTGCGGGGAAATATTTGCCCGCACCGTCTGCCGCATCATGAGCTATCTCTATGAGAATCAACGGATCAGCGAAGAAACGATCTCGCAGATCGTCCAGACCGAATACTCGCATCTGCAGAATTATTCCGGGCAGGATCTCAAAATCATCAGCGGCGAAATCACCCGCAAAATGCTGTTTGAGTACAAACTGGCCGAGCTCAGATGCGACAGCGACGGGTTGTTTCTCTATGCCAATCCCGCCTTGAGCCATTACGACGGGCTGCTGTCGTGGATTTCGGTGGTACCGCGGGTAGTGCTGATCTTCGCCATTGCCGTGCTCTGGCTGGTCTCGCCCATCGACATCATCCCGGACGCCATACCGATAGTAGGCATCCTCGACGATGTGACGGTATCGCTGATCTCCGCCCTCGCCATCAAAAACTCAGTGAAAGAACTGAAGCAGTAAGCCACTCACCCGGCCGGTCTTACCAGCGGGTGATTTCCTCGGTCATGGCCTGGCTGGTGTAGTAGTTGTCCTTCAGGAAGTACATATTGACGAGGCCCTTGCCCTTGGTCTCGATCTGGCCGCGCGCAACAAAGACGAATTCGTCCTTGGTCATGGCGTAAGTCGCTTCGGACACGTTAATCTGCATGGCTTCGGAGGCTTGCTCCATACGGGCGGCCACGTTGATCGTATCGCCGAATACGTCGTAGATGTATTTATCGGACCCGACGATACCGCCGGAAACCCTGCCGGTGTGAATCCCCATCCGCATCTGCCAGTGATACGGCGAATCGCTTTCCAGCTTGCGCACATAAGACATGGCTTCCTGCGCGGCTTTCAGCATATTGGCGGCGCTCAGCGGCTCGGCTTTGCGGCTCATGCCGGAAACGGCCAAATACGCATCACCGATGGTCTTGATCCGTTCGCAACCGTGTTTCTTGAAAATACGGTCGAACTCGGTGAAAATCATATTGAGCTCCTGGATCACCACGTTGGTGTCCATGAAACTGGTCTTGCGGGTGAAATCGACGATATCGGAGAAAAATACGGTCACTTCATTGAAGCTCTTCGGCTCACTTTTGCCGGTGGTCTTGAGCTCTTCCACGATATTCGGGGGCAGTACGTTCAACAACAGCTTGGCCGAACGCTCCTGTTCCTTTTTCAACTGTTTCTGAAGTGCGCCGACATCCTTGGTCGCGCTGTCGAGAAGCTGCTGCCGCCGGTTCAACTCCTGCTGCTGGTCCACCAGGCGCTTGCTCAGGGCCTTCTGCCGGAGCTCTTCGCGCTCTTCCTCAGTGCCGCCGCCTTTGCCGCTGATAAGTTCCTCGCCGTTGCCGACTTTCGTATACATATTCAGTTCACTTCTCAGGTTCACGCCCCACCAGAGCAATCCAAGAAGCGCAACCGCCAAAACCACCAGAGCAATAATCAAAACTATAAACACAGCCTATCTCCTAAAATACCGGGTCAAATTTAACACTATAAGATACATCCACATGGCAGATGTTCAAGTCCCGGTTCGACAAAAATTATATTTTCCAGTATAAAATCGGAAAAATCGGGAATTTTTGTCCTTTTCATCGTTCAGGCTATTGATTTCTTACATTAACATGATTATATTTAATTGTGTCAGCAAATTATTTTCAGGGAAAAAACGATGATTACAATTGCGGATATAGCCAAGCAGGTCGGGGTCAGCCGCCCCACCGTCTCGATGGTACTGAACAATACCGACACCAAGGTCCGGATCAGCGACAAAACCCGTCAGCGGGTCCTGCAGGCCGCCGAGGAACTGGGTTATACCCGCAATGAAGTTGCCACTTCCTTCAAAACCGGCAAAACCCGGGTCATCGGCGTGGTCGGGTATTTCGAGAGCAGCTATGTGCTCAACATTCTGAACGGCATATCCGAGGCCCTCGGCAAGAACAATTACTCCATCAAACTCTGGCCGGTCCGCAAAATCGACGAAGACCTGACCAATATCATCCGCTCCTGCGTGGGCAACCGGGTGGCCGGGGTCATCATGGTCGATCCATTTTCCAGCCGCAATATCAATCAACTTTATGAAGGACTGAAACCCCATGACATCCCGCTGGTAATTGCCGATAATATCGAAGGCCCCTGCCCGTGCTCGAGTGTTATTTCCGACGACTCCACAGGTATTGACGCGGCACTGGAATATCTTTACGAACTCGGCCACCGCCGGATTGTCCATATATCCGCCGCCGCGGATTACTCCCGACGCCGCCGGAAAGCATTTCTGGCCGCTGCCGAAAAACTGAAGCTGGACGCCGCCAAGGTTATGGAACTGTTCATTGATTCCAACCAGCTTACCGAGTCCCATATCACGATCCTGCGCCATGTCCTGGAAAATTATACCGCCGCCGTCTGTACCTCGGATTTCATCGCCCTGAGACTTCTGCGGGTAGCCGCACTGTCCGGCGTCCGGGTCCCGGAGGATTTCTCGGTGACCGGGTTCGCCGACCTGGAATTCTCCGCCTTGTCCTCGCCGCCTCTGACCACCGTCCGGCAGCCATTCCTGGAAATCGGCTCCAGCGCCGCGGAACTGCTCCTGAAAATCATTCAGCACGAATCTCTCGAAAAAGAAACCATAAGGCTTCCCGTCCAACTGATCAAACGCGAAAGTTGCGGGAAAGTGAACCCCACAAAATAAAGGAACCGCAGCATGAAAAGAGGAAAGCAATATTTTACACTTATCGAACTTCTTGTCGTAATAGCCATCATTGCCATATTAGCGGCCATGCTGCTGCCGGCACTGAACAGAGCCCGCCAGAAAGCCTGGGACGCCAGCTGCAAAAACAATCAGAAGCAGTGCTTCGTCGCTTATGCCCTGTATGCCGACAACAACGACCATTACCTCCCCGCCCCCTACAACGCACAAAACCGTACCTGGAGCTGGCAATTGAGGAGCGCGGGCTATATAACCAATCATAAAATCCTCTTCTGCCCTTCCTGGAAAGCTCCGGACGGCAACCCGGCCGAGGGAACATTCGACTACGGCAGGACCTACGGCATGAACTGGTCCTGGCCCGGCAATTATTACCCCGATTTCTATTTAAAAGCGGATGCGCCGTTCAAAGAGCCGCGCTTCCACGGTTATCCTACCCCACGGTCGCTGTCGACCCTGCCCCTGCTCGCGGATTCGGCGGGCGTTACCACGGACCTGGGCACGCGGCGGTATCAACAATACTGGTTCGGCTACCCGGGCAGCGCCTCGACCGGAACCAACCTCGCCATGGTCCATCTGCGCCACAGCGAAATGGCCAATGTCCTCTGTTTCGACGGGCATGTCGGCGCCTTCAACCGCGGTACCCTGCTCGACCTGAGATTCGTAGCCGCTTATACCTACTGCGTTTCGGGGGACTGATGAAAATGACATACCGCATACTGCTCCTGATCGTGCTGGCGATATCCGTTCAACTGACGGCTGAGCCGCTGGTGGTCCGCCAGGATTTCGAAGCCTCGCTGCGCTGGCAGCTCAAGGAATTCTCCGGTCAAACCTTCTGGCCGCTCCTGAAAGCCACCAATGTGACCCATCCCGCCTTTCAGACTTATCCCGCCTACAGCGATATCGTCCGGGAGCCGGTGTTCCGCAACTGCGCCCTCACCTACATCAATTATGGCAAAGCATTGCCTGCGGAGCCGGTCACCGTACAGGCGCTGTTCACTCCTGGCCAGTGGCAGGCTATTCAGTCGGATTGCCGGCCGGGTATACCATTTCTGTTGCGCTACGCGGGCACCCGCCCTCCGCTGAAGCTGAAGGATCACTACGAACACGATGCCGCAGCGTATCGCCAATGGCTCGCGGAACACCCCGGCTTCATCGCTTTTGAACAAGCCGAATGGGACAATGAACTGACCCAGATGGAATATTATATCAGCCGCATCAAATCCCCGGACGAACGCCGGGAGATCGCCAAACGTTATCCCCCCGGCAGCAATCGCGATGAACTTCTCGCCACTGCCCGCAAAATGCATACGAACATCGGCCGCTTCTTCTTTGACGATCCCGCCCATGTCGCCATGATGCGCGCCGGCTGGTGCCTGGACCACCTCGCCGCCGAATGGGGCTCCAAACTGCTGGTCCTCGAAACCACCAACACCACCGCGCAGGAGACCGATTACCATTACCGCTGGCAAATCTCCATGTTCTTCACCCGCGGTGCGGCCCGGCAGTACGGCGTCCCGTGGTCGTGGTACGTAGCCAACTTCTACAATGGATATGCATCCAACGGCGAGTGGCGCAACGACAATTTCCACAATTACTTCGCCAACCAGCCCAACTGCGGCCCCGACAAAGGCATGTCGCAATCCCTCTACCGCAAAGCGTTTTATCTGGCCTATCTGGGCGGCGCCAGTTTCGTCGAACCCGAGGAATGGACGGCTATTATGCTGCAGCATGACAAGTCGATCGACAAAATCGTCCTGAGCCCGTTCGGCCACGACCTGCGCGAATTCTACGAGTTCACCACCGCCAACCCCGGCCGCGGCGTAGCTTATGCCCCCGTGGCACTGTTGGTACCGTTCAACCAGGGTTATCCAAACTGGGGCGGCCACTCGTGGAGCCGCTTCGAATACACGCCCGGCGACTATATGATCGATGCCTTCATGGCCACCATTGTGCCCCCTTTCAACAGGCGGCAGGACATGAAAAGAGGCGTCGAGGGCGCATTGTTCAACAGTCCCCACGGTGATATTTTCGATGTACTGAATCCCGACGTCGCCTCTGTCTCCCAGGCGCTGCCCGACTACAAAGCCGCCGTCATGCTCGGCGAATACCGCGAGAACCCGGAAATGGCGCAAAACCTGATCCGCTATGTGGAGAACGGCGGTACACTGCTGATAAACCTGAAACAGCTCTCGAAACACTTCCCGGAATCGTTCACGGGGATTTCACGCACCGGCGCCCACGCCGCCACGACTTTTCAGTCTAACAGCTACCGGTTCGAAAAAATCAAACTCCGCAATGCCGAAGCCCTTCTGCGCGATGATCAGGGAAACATCCTTGCCGCAGCCAACCGCTTCGGCAAGGGGCGCGTCATCGTCACCACCCCCGACTATCTGGTTCCTCCCCTGACCGACAAAACCAAAAATATCGGCGAGACCCTGCGTGGAGAACGTTCCTTCGAACTCATCCAGCATTTCGTCAAACTCCTCTCCGCCGAGGTCCTGCCCATCGGCGTGGACGGCGACATCCAATACGGCTTAAACAAAACCCCCGATGGCTACTGGCTGTATCTCTTCAACAACAAAGGCGTCCATAAATTTGTGGACACCCCGCAGACCCTCGATCCGGCGGCGCGCGCCACGGTCAAGATCGACCTGAAAAACCTCAGCGTCGCGGAAATCACCGAACTCCGTAGCAGCACCCCGCTCACCTCCGCAAACAATACCCTGGAGCTCACCGTCGACGCCGGAGACCTCAAAATACTGCGCCTGAAAACCGCCGACTGATTCCCTCCTGCAAAATCAAAAGACGAAAAGGACCCAAAAGACGACCCGGGCTCAAAACTTAACCGTCCTTTTCGTCATTTTCGTCATTTCAGTCCTTTTCCCCTGCCATGTCCATTGTTAATTTCGAATTTTTCTTGAATTGGGATATTGACAATAACCCGGTCCGGTTGTATAATGATAGCGGTAACATGATAGCGGTAACATAATTTATGAACATGAAACAAAACGCCAATATTTATGAAGTGGCCGAATTGGCCCAGGTAAGCGCCATGACGGTGACCCGTGCTTTCAGCGGCAAAGCTCCGGTGGCGGAGAAAACCCGCCGGAAAATCATGGAAGCCGCCGAAAAACTGAATTACCGTCCCAGCCTCTTCGCCCGCAAGCTGAGCGGAGGCTCGACGAACAGCATCGGCATCCTGTGGTCGCTGGCGCCGCCGCATTCCTCGGTCCGCCAGGTTCGCGACATCACGATCCGCATGTACAATCAGGGCTATGCCTGCCATGTGGCGGACAGCCTGAGCGATGAAAAAATCATCAAACAGTGCCTCGGCGAATTCATCGACCACCGGGTCGATGCCGTCGTACTTCAGGATGTCTGTCACGTCGACGAGGACGGCGAAATCACCAATCTGATGAAAAGATTGCCCGCCTGCCTTATGGTGGTAAACGAGCTTTATCCGAACCTGCCTTTCGATCAGTTGGTTATCGATGAAAGCGAGGCGATCCGCGACCTCATGGCCGATTTCGCGGCCGCCGGCAAAAAACGCCCCGCTTATTGCTTCAGCAGTCATTCCCGGAAAGCCGATTTATTCCTGCAGGAACTGAAAAGCCAAGGCTTTCAGGGCGGAGCGGAAAACCTGTTGAATATCATCATAACCGCCGATATGAGCAACGACCGCAACTGGAAAGCTTACGCGGAGTACCTCGACAAGACCTATCCGGGCGAAATTCCGTTCGACGCCTTTTTCGTCTCGACCGATGAATGCGCCGCCGCATTGATTCAGTACCTGAAAAGCCGCGGCCTGCGCGTGCCGGAGGATATTGCCGTCTGTGGTTTCAACAACAGCGATATCTCGGAATTTTTCGCTCCCCCCATCGCCAGCATCAGCCGCGAGGAGGAAAAAGTGGCCGATGCCATCGAACAAATGTTGATGCGCCGCCTGAGTGACCCTCAAGCCCCCAAACAAATTCTCACATTGCCATTGAAATACATATCCCGCAAGTCCGCGGGCACCATTTTAAATAAGTTGCTATGGTAAAAAGAAATTGAGGTAGCGCGTATGAAATGAAAGAG